>NC_014828.1:0-300000 GCF_000178115.2 Ethanoligenens harbinense YUAN-3 | reverse complement strand
CATCGCGTCTTTCGGCGCGCTGCACCAGACCGTGGCGGAAAAGTTGAGCGGAAAAGAGGAATATCCCGCTTCCGCGCTCCGGTTAAAATGCGCCGAGAACCCTCCGGCAGCCATTTTCCCGCTGGTTTATGACACCGCGCTGTTGGAAATCGACGGAGAACAACTGGACTTTTTCGCTCTTCGCTTGGGGTACACGGAAACCGGCTCCCAGGTAACGCTTGATCTCGAATATAATACAAACGTGCTGAACAGCGCCATCATGGAAAAATTTTATCTGGCGTTTGAAAAAACAATGACAAAAATGCTGCTGCACTGAGCGGGAAGTAGTGACAACATGAACAGCTTGTTTGAACTGATCGATTTTGATGACATCGAGACAAAAAAGCCCGAGGCCGACAAAAGCGCTCCCGGCGAGAATCATTCCGCCGACGAAATCGCCATCATTGGCGCGGCGGTGAAACTGCCTCGCGCGGACAACCTGCGCGAACTCTGGAATAATCTTCTGTTTGGCATCAGCGCCTGCTCGGACTTTCCGGATCAGCGGTACCGCGATATTGAAAACTGGTTCAAGTGCCGCAATATCCGGCTGACCCCGCAGATGTTTAAGAAGGGAAATTATCTAACGGATATCGACAAGTTCGATTATGATTTTTTCGGCTTGTCGGCGGACGACGCGAACATGATGGACCCGCTGCACCGCCTGTTGCTGGAAACGTTCTGGAACTGTCTGGAAGACGGCGGCTACTGTATGCAGAAGGTTTCAGGCACGTGCACCGGTATCTACGTCGGGTTCAACAACGACGACATCGAGCGTTACTCCCGAATGCTGCAGGAAAAGCGGGTACGCTTCACCATGGCCACGATGGAGAACAATCTCTCCTCGATTCTGGCAAGCCGTCTGTCCTACCTGCTCAACCTGAAAGGTCCTGCCATGCTGATCGACACGGCGTGCTCTTCCTCGTTATGCGCACTGCACATTGCCTGTCAGGGCCTAAAAAACGAAGACTGCGAGATGGCGCTGGTCGGCGGCATCAACATCGGAATGGTTCCAATCAAATACGAAGGATTCCGCGTCGAATCCGAGTCCGACACCCTCTCTCCGTTTGACGATTCCGCCGATGGAACCGTCTGGGGGGAGGGTGTCGTTTCGTTATTGCTCAAGCCCCTCCGATATGCCGTCCGCGACCGCGACCATGTCTACGCAGTCATCATCTCCAGCGCGATCAACCAGGACGGCATGTCGGTCGGGATATCGGCGCCGAACGCCGTGGCACAGCGGAACGTGATGGTAAATGCATGGGAAAAAGCCGGCATCAATCCGGAAGAGATTTCCTACATGGAAGCGCACGGGACGGGCACCAAGCTTGGCGACGTCATTGAGATGGAAGGGATCCGGCAGGCCTTTGAACGGTACACCGACCGCAAGCAGTTCTGCGGTATTGGCTCGGTTAAGGCAAACATCGGACACATCGAAGGCGCCTCAGGGCTGGCCGGCGTCGTCAAGCTGATGCTTTCCCTCCAAAACCGGGTGATTCCCAAAACAATTGCATTTAACCGACCCAACCACAGTATCGCGTTTGAGGATTCCCCGGTTTTCCTAGTTGATAGGTTGACACCGTGGGAAAGCACCGGCGGGCGAAGGACCTGCGGAATCAGTTCCTTCGGCCTGAGCGGGACAAACTGCCACGCGGTTTTGAGGGAGTTTTCCAAGGATGCTCCGGTTTCTCCTGAACCGGCGGAAAGCGCCCCATATCTGTTGGCCGTTTCCGCAAAATCGGCGTATTCGTTCCAACAGTTGCTTCGCGCGTATGCTGAGCTGCTTGTGGAGAATCCGGCCATTGACCTCGAAAGCATGTGTTACACGGCCGGATACGGGCGGGACCACCATCGATACCGTGCCGCCTTTGTTTTTACACAAAAGCGGGAATTGCTGGACGCTCTGAAAAGTGCGTGGAACGGGGACGCAGCCCGGTTTGATACAAACGGGCTACTCCGTTCGGAGGAAAAAGAAGCGCTGGACCGGGAAGCGGACCGTCTTGTTTTGGACGCCAGCCAAAAGCGAGGCGGGGAATGCCATCAAAGCTATCTTGACATTTCCCGGCTGTATTGCCGGGGCGCCGCGGTCAACTGGAAACTGCTCTATAAAAACCGGGCGGTGAAGACGCTTTCCCTGCCGGTCTATCCCTTTGAGCGGCACCGCTGCTGGATCTGATTCGTAATGAGAGGAAGTGCATCCGTTGCATCACATTGACTCCTATTTGCTCAACCACAAGGATAGCCAGCAAAGCATGTCCTTTCTCTACGGACATGGCGAAACGGTCTGCCTCACCTACCGGGACCTGTACCTTCGCTCTGTCCGCCTCCTTCACTACCTGCAGGAACACCGGCTGATGAAGGGTAGCCGACTGATCTTCCAGTTGGAAGACCCCTGCGCATTTGTCCAGGCGTTTTGGGCATGTGTGCTGGGCGGTGTGGTCCCGGTTCCGATCCCGGTGGCGAAAAGCAGCCTTGATTTTTCGCGGCTGTTTAACATCTGGCGTCAAACCGGCCGCCCTCTCATCCTGACGGACAAAGCCGCGCAGCGGTTTATCCACACCGCTTCCGCAACCGCAGGCAAAGCCGCCTGGCGAGAGGAAATGGAAGCCGTCTGGATGACGCTGCCGGAGGAACTGCCTGATAAGACCGGCGAACTGAATACGCCCGACGATGAAGACATCGCATACATCCAGTTTTCTTCCGGCTCCACAGGCGACCCAAAAGGCGTGCTCCTTTCCCATAAGAACATGTGCACCAATGTTGAAGCCGTTAAAAAGGCAGGACGGATCGGCGGGACGGATCTTGCCCTGAGCTGGCTGCCGCTGACTTTCAACATCGGTCTGATCGGCTTTCATCTGATTCCGGTGGAGTTGGGGATCGACCATACCATCCTGTCGCCCGAGCTTTTCATCCGGGATCCATTGATCTGGATGGATCAAGCCAATCAAAGGCGCACGACCATTCTGTCGTCCCCCAACTTCGGGTTGGAGTATTTCCTTCGCCGCTTTTTGACGGCAGACAGGCGATTTGACTGGGATCTGTCCTGTGTGCGTCTGATCTTCAACGGTGGCGAACCTATTTCCAGGTCGGCCTGCACAAAATTCCTGCAGGCGCTCAAACCGTACGGGCTGCAGGAAGTCGCGATGCGCGATGTCTATGGCATGTCGGAAGCGACCCTTGGCGTCAGCTTTGCCCCGTGCGGCGAAGCGCCCATCTTTGCCGCCGTTGACCGCAGGCAGCTTTCGGTGGGTCAGCACGTTCGGGAGGCGGAAAGTCCAAACGACGAGGGAACCTCCCTGTTCTGCGACTTGGGTTACGCGCTGGACGGCTGTGCCATCAAGGTGTGCGACGCCGACTACCGCCCACTGGCGGATGGCACGGTCGGCTATGTTTATGTAAAAGGCGATTCCGTGTCGAATGGATATCTGGACCGGGCGCTGGACGGCGTGTTCCGCCCGGACGGCTGGCTGTATACGGGAGACATCGGTTTCCTGCGCCGGAACAGGCTGGTGCTGACCGGCCGTGCAAAAGACATGCTCATTGTCCGCGGGCACAATTATTACTGCAACGACCTTGAACGGCTGGTTTTGGAAACCGTCGGGGTAAAATGTGCCATTGTCATCCTGCAGGATCAAGACAGCAAGAACGACGAGTTGGCTGTTTTCGTGCAGGTTCCGGAACCATATGAGAAATACGCATCGGCCTTCCAGCGCGTGGAACATCTGTTTTTGCAGAACATCGGGCAAAGACCGAAGTCTGTCCTGCCGGTCGAGCGGCTTCCCGTCACGGGCAGCGGCAAGGTCGATAAGGAAACCCTGAAAAGCCATTATCTACGCGGTGCATTTCAGACGCTGGAAGCAAACGTCGCGCTGATGCGGGAGCAAACCCCGTCCACCCTGACGGAAGGCTTTAACGACACCGAAAAGCAACTCGCGGAGATCTGCGCGCAGATCCTCCAAACAACGGATATCGACAAAGACACCAGCCTATTCGATCTGGGCGGCAACTCTACGCAACTGGTTGAGATTCAGCGGGAAATCGAGTATGCGTTCCCTGGCCTGTCCAGGCTGACGGACCTGTTCACCTACCCGACCATCTCCAAAATGGCGGCGTTTCTGGATCGACAGCATGCGGACCCCATCGGAAGAGTCCATGCCCCGAGACTGACGCGAACCGCTCCGTCCGCCCCCACCGCTCCCCGGATGTTTTCTGTCGATTGGACGGAGCAGGAATGCGCCGGGCATCAACAGTACTGCAGCCTGCATCGCCTATCTCTGGAGGCGTTCCGGGTCGGGCTTTTTGTCTGCATGCTTCCTCTGGAAACCGATTGCGAAACAGCCGGCCTAAACGTGATGCGGCCGGACAAACGCATCCGTCCGGTGCATATCAAGCTGTACGAATCCAGAGATGTTTTGGATGCCCTCCAGTCCATAGCGGCGCAGTTGTCTGAGGAAGACGGGGCCTGCGCGCTTCCGGAGGATGCGGCGCTCCGGAGATTTCCTTCGGATGATCTCTCCCTTTTGTTTTTACCGGACGGCGCGGCGCCCACTCCCCCGGAGGAACTGTTGGATACGTTTGACGTCGTCGCGGTGTCCGGTCCTTCCTCCATCCGTTTTTTCTGCAACGCCTCGAAGGTGGACTGCGATGCCTTTAACGCCCTGACAGACGGCTACCGGGACGCAATCTGCCAGCTTCAGCCGGACGGCTTTATGAGGGTATCACATGAATATTAAACAGCTCCGCATGCTCAACCCCGGCGGCACCCGCCCCGCCGGTCCGGAAAACCGGGCGGACGACGGGATCGCCGTGATCGGCATCGGCCTGAACATGCCGTTTGCCGACACCCCCGATACATTCTGGGATCACATCGAAAACGGGATCGACTGCAATCGGCCGATTTCTTCCTACCGGAAAAAACTGTGCCCGCCCGTTCATCAGGCCAAACCGGCGGACGCCTTTCATTATGCCTCGTATCTGGAGGAGATTGACGGATTCGACGGCGCATTCTTCGGGCTGACGCCCCGGGAAGCCATGTTGATGAATCCGGCGGAACGCCTCTTCCTGGAAACCGTCCAGCATACGCTGGAAGACGCGGGCTGTGTCGTAGGGAGCGAAAACCGCAGTGTCGGCGTTTTTGTCGGGCTTTCCAGCGACATCGAGTGGGCAAAATACCGTGAGTTGGTCCGGCAGACGGAGCCGGAATACATGAGCAGCGGCATCGAAGGCCTGTACGCCCCCATGGTCGCCGGATACGCTTCATATTACTTTGACCTTCACGGTCCGAGTCAGATAACGGATACGGCGTGTTCCTCTTCTCTCGTTGCCCTGCACAACGCCTGCACGGCGATACGCGGCGGGGAATGCGACATGGCGCTGGCCGGCGGCCTGCGCGTCATGACCCTGCCGGTAATTGACCCCAATTACCGGTTTGGGATCGAATCGAGCGACGGCTTCACCCGCAGCTTCGACGCGGGCGCGGACGGCTCCGGAACCGGCGAGGGCGTCGCGGCGGTGCTTCTCAAGCGGCAGAGTGACGCGGTGCGCGACCGCGACCACATTTACGCGGTCATCCGGGGCAGCGGCGTCAATCATAACGGCCGTTCCATGGGGGTGACCGTGACGAGCCCGGAGGCGCAGGGCACACTTTTATCCGAAATCTGGCGGAAAGCCGGTATTGATCCGGAGCAGATTGGGTTTCTGGAAACACACGGCACCGGCACGCCTTTGGGCGACCCGATCGAAATCGACGGCATCGCGAACGCGTTCGCCCGCTTTACGGACCGCAAACAGTTCTGCGCGATTAGTTCGGTCAAAACGATGCTCGGCCACTTGTACGATTGCGCCGGCATCACCAGCCTGATCGAGGCGGTGCTGGCACTGTCCCGGCGCAAGCTCCCCCCCCTTGTCCATTTCAACCGGCCAAACCGGGCGCTCGACCTGATGGATTCCCCCGTGTACATCAACACCAAATGCCGGGCATGGGAATCGGACCATCCCAGGCTGTGCGGCGTCAATTCTTTCGGCGTGAGCGGCACCAACTGCCACGTCCTTCTGGAAGAAGCCACCCCTTCTCCCGCCCCCGCGGCGGTCCCTGCGGCGCTCCGCCTGTTCGTGCTGTCGGCCAAAACGGAATGCACGCTGAAACGGTATTGCGACGACTACCTGGCCTTTTTGCGGGCGCACCGGAATATCTCCGTGGACAATCTGTGTTATACGGCGGCGGTCGGCAGGAAAGCGTACGCCTGCCGGTTCGCCGCATGTGTGGACAGCGTCTCTGCCCTGTCCGCGGCGCTGGACCGCTTCCGGTCGGGCCGGGCCGACGGATCCTTTTTCTGCAACACGCCGGGGATAGCCGGACCGACCGGACTGGACGGCGGCGGCTCCGAACTGGAGCGGATCGGCAAGCTGTACTGCAGCGGCCGGACGATCAACTGGACAGATGTGTTTTCCGGGGGAAGCTTCCAAAAACTTTCGCTTCCGGTCTATCCTTTCGAACACGTTCCTCTGTGGCCAAAACTGATGTCGGGCGATCACCGGGAATTCTATTTCCGGTTCGCCTGGCGGGAGCGCGCGCTCGCGCGGCAGGAGACGGCGCAAAAGCAGCCCGTCCTGTTCTGCTCGGACGGATCGGCACAGGCGGAGGCGATTCGCACGGCTCTGGTAGAACGCGGCGTACACGCCATAAGCACTCGCTTCTGCAAACGGTTTGAAAAGCGCGCGAACAGCGAATACAGCCTCGGAAGCTCTGCGGAGGATTCGACCGCTTTCCTGCGGGAAATGCAAGAAGGCCGGTGGAAAAAAATCGTATTTTTCCGGGCCTCGGAAAAAAGCCGGATGGCGCGGGAAACACTCGACGCGCTGAAAGAAACCGTAGAGAACGGGTTGTATCGGATGCTGTCGCTGGTCAAAGCGATCGAGAAACAGGACGTTTCGCAAAAGGCCGAGTTTATCGTGGTTACAGACCGGGCGGAAGAGGTCACCGGAGAGGAAACGGAGCTGCACCCGGAAAACGCCATGTATAGCAGCCTGGGCAAAACGGTCAATCAGGAATGCTGCCGCGTCAAATGCCGTGTCATCGACCTGGACGAGCACACTTCGCCGGCAGCCGCGGTGGATGAGATCCTGTTTGGCAAGGACCAGGCGGTCGCGCTGCGGAACGATCGACGGCTGATCCAGCGGCTGGAGCCGGTACACCTGCACAAAACAGAAAACGGAAACGACCCGTTCCGGGAAGGTGGGGTCTACGTCATCACCGGCGGCAGCGGCGCTCTGGCGGCGCATGTGGCAAAATGGATCGCCGCCCGGCGCGGTACACATCTCATTCTGATCGGCCGCTCCCCCATCGATCCCGGCCATCCGGCGGCGGGCGGCAGCCAAGCAGCGCGGACGCTGGAAACCATGGAAGCCATCCGCGCACTGGGCTCCTCGGCGGAATACATTCAGGCCGACGTGGCCGACGAACGCGCGGCGGCCGAAGCCTTTGACCGTATCCGGCGGACTTACGGCCGTCTGAACGGCGTCATCCACATGGCAGGGATCACCGGGAACCGGATGATTGTCAACATGGAACGGTCCGATTTTGAAACGGTGCTCGCCCCGAAGGTTTTCGGAACATGGAACATCGACCGGTTAACCCAAGGGGACGACCTGGACTTTTTCCTTCTGTTTTCATCCGGCGTTTCGTTCATCGGAGAAACAGGGCTCGCGGCTTACGCGGCGGCCAACCAGTTTCTGAACAGTTTCGCGCAGTGCCGCCGGCGCACGCGGTCCGTCCAGGCGTTCGACTGGGTGGTGTGGGAAAACCAGCGCATGATGGATGGCTACAGCAGAAACGTAGACGGCTGGTTCGAGCAGATTCGGCCAAACGACGCGCTGGCATGCATGCGGGAACTGATGCCGCGCCGCGAAAGCGGCCTGCTGATCGGCCGGTTGAACCGGAAGAACCGGTATGAGAAATCCATGTTCTCCCATCTGCCGTTTGAAGTGAGCGAAGAAGTGCAGCGGATGGTGAGAATAACGGAACGCGCCGCCGCCCCGGACCATACGGAAACGGGTCGGCGGGCCGCTTCTCCTCACCCCGCCGACCCGCGTACCATCGAGGGCACGCTCACCGGCATTTTCCGTGAGGTACTGGGGTATCAGGAAATCGATATCCACGACAACTTTTTCGACCTGGGCGGCAACTCCATCCTGCTGAAAAAGCTGCACCAGAAAGTGGACGAGGCATTCCCCGGCCAGGTGGAGGTCGCGGACTTTTTCGCCTATACCACCGTCTCCAAAATGGCGGCGCATCTGGCCCAAACCGCCGGGCCGGCGACGGCGACAATGCAGGAAGCAGAGAAACCGGACGACAAGCTGTTGGAACTGATCGACAGCATAGACAGCGACAGCGACGTGGACGCGATCGTTGCACAGATCGAAAATATGTGAGCGCCCGCCGCCGGGAAAACCGACTCCAACCGCCCGATGCACGGACGCGGCCGGACCGGAGCACGACAAGCAGATTCGGGAGGGACCACGATGAAGGAAATCTATAAGCAAATTGCGCAGATGATAAAGGATGGCAAAATTGACAAGGGCAGCGCGGCCTTGCTTTTGAAGCAGCTTCGCACCGAGGAGAAAATCCGGAGCCGGGCAATTGCCGTCATCGGCATGGCGCTGCATTTTCCCCATGCCGATACCCCGGACGCATTCTGGAACGTTCTGCAAAACGGCATGGACTGCATCACGGCATTTCCGAAAAACAGAGAAGCGCAGATTTCACACTATGTCTCCAGCGTGTTCCATCTGGACGAGCCGGATTATCAGTCGGGTGGATTTCTCGGCCACATCGACCGGTTCGACGATTCGTTTTTTCATATCTCCCCCAGGGAAGCGGAACTGATGGACCCCAACCAGAGGCTGCTGCTGCAAACCGCCGTGGAGGCCATGGAGGACGCCGGGTATGGCGGCACGCAACTGGACAACACGAAGACCGGCGTCTACATCGGCTACGCAAACGTGCTGAAGGACAGCTATCAGAACATCATTTTCCATGAACGGCCCGACCTGATCCCGCAGTCGATCATCAACAACCTGTCGGCCGAGTTGCCCAGCCGCATCGCGTATCTGCTCAACCTGAAGGGCCCGACGATGGTAATCGACACCGCCTGCTCGTCGTCGCTGGTGTG
Organism: Ethanoligenens harbinense YUAN-3; assembly: GCF_000178115.2. Classification (NCBI taxonomy): domain Bacteria; kingdom Bacillati; phylum Bacillota; class Clostridia; order Eubacteriales; family Oscillospiraceae; genus Ethanoligenens; species Ethanoligenens harbinense. Next base: position 290,794 of record NC_014828.1, on the reverse strand, counting down.
CATCCACACCGCCTGCCGGGCTATCCTGAACGGGGACTGCGAGCAGGCGCTGGCCGGCGGCATCAAGCTGCAACTCGTGCCGGTGAACCACGAATCTTACCGGGTCGGCGTGGAGACCGAAAGCGGACGCACGCGGACGTTTGACGATCAGGCGGACGGCGCCTGCATGGGCGAGGGCGTGGCCGTTGTTTTCCTCAAGCCGCTGGAAAAGGCCGTGTCGGACGGCGACCACGTTTACGCGGTCGTCAAGGGCAGCGCCATCAACCAGGACGGCAGCACCATCGGCATCACCGCACCCAACCCGGAGGCGCAGGCGGAGGTGCTCGCGGCGGCGTGGCAAAACGCCGGCATCAATCCGGAAGCGCTGGATTATATTGTTTCGCACGGCACCGGCACCAGGCTCGGCGACCCTGTGGAGCTCAAGGGGATCCGCGCCGCCTTTCGGCGCTATACCGACAAAAAGCAGTTTTGCGCCATCGGCTCCGTTAAACCGAACGTAGGCCACTTGTTTGAATGCTCCGGCGTTGCAAACCTGATCGCCGGCATTCTGGCCCTCCGGCACCAACAGATCCCCCCAAGCCTCCACTTCCAGCACCCGAACCGCACGGTCGGGTTTTGCGGCGGGCCGGTGTATGTGAACACGAAGCTGCGTGACTGGAATGTGGAAACCGGGGAAAAACGGCTTTGCGGCATCAATTCGTTTGGATTGAGCGGAACCAACTGCCATGTCGTGCTGGAGGAAGCGCCGGAACCCGTCGCTGTTGCGTGCGGGGCGACCGAAGGCCCCCGCGTTTTCACCCTGTCGGCCAAGAGCCGTGCCTCCCTTTCCGCACTGCTGGACAGCTACCGGCGCTTCTTTGCGGACGGAACGGCTCCGTTCGACGCGGCCTGCTACACCTCCAACGTCGGGCGTGGACATTACGGGTACCGAATTGCTCTGCTCGCGGACGACATGCGGGATCTGCTGCGAAAAATGGATCGCATATCCGCCGGCGCGCCGGGGTCCGTGCCGGACAGCGGCTTGTTTTACGGCTATCATCAGCTTGTACCCGCGGGCGTACACGACGCGGGTACGGTGACCGAAGCGGAAATAGCGCGGCAGGACGAACTTGGCCGGGTGCTCGTGGAGCGCCTGGCGGCCGAACCCGGCCAGGAAAACGGCGCCGTGCTCTACCGGCAGCTTTGCGAGCTGTACGTACAAGGTGCCCACATCGACTGGCGTCCGCTTTATCCGGAGGACGCCCGCCGGAAAATCCCGTTGCCCGCCTATTGTTTCGACGGCCGCCCGTGCTGGATCCCGGCGAATCCACAGGCCAAAAGCCACAGCGACGGTTTTTTCTCCGTGCGGTGGACGCCAAAGCCCATCGCGCCGACCGCGCAGGCCGGCAGCGCCGTCCTGGTGTTCGCACGGGAAGAAAGCCCGGCGGCACAGCAGATCGTGCGGGATTTGTCTGACGCCGGGAAGACGGTCACCCTGATCGTGCGGGGCGACGGGGCGCAGCAGGCGGAGAAAACGTCTGCCAACCACCTTTTCGCGGCACCCGGCGACCGCGCGCGTTATGAAACGATTTTCAGGGAGACCGCACCCTCCCATATCCTGCTGCTCCTTTCCCCGCCGGAAGACGACACAGCACAGGCGGCCGGCCTGTCTGTTCTGCTGAGCCTGGTGCAGGCCATCGGGCGGGAAGCGGCCGTTCAACTGCTCTTACTGGGCGACTATGTTTATCCCGTCACCGGGGACGAACCGTATCGGCACCCGCAGAACGCACCGCTTTTCGGATTCCTGAAAGGGGTGGAGCGGGAATATCGGAACATCCGCTGCCGTGCCATCGATGCCGACACGGATTTTGACACCACCAGGCTGCTGGAGGAAATGGCGGCCCCGGATGAGTTGCCGGTCATTGCCTACCGCGGCGGCAGGCGCTACGCGGAACAGTTGACGGAAAGCGCCCCCGAGCGGTACCCGGCCTCCGGTATGCAGATCCGGGACGGCGGCGTCTATCTGATCACAGGCGGCACCGGTGGGATCGGCCTGGAAATGGCACGCTTTCTTGCCGAAAAGAAGCGCATCGTGCTTATTCTGGCTGGGCGAACGGCTTTGCCGAACCGTTCGGAATGGGATGCACTGGCGGAGCACCCGGACACCGGCGCGCCCGGCGAAAAGATCAGACGCATCCGGGCGCTGGAACGAACCGGTGCGCATGTCCTGACGGAGTGCATGGATGTTTCCGACCCGGCGGCAGTACGGGCCTGCCTGAGCCGCGTCAAGTCGGCGTTTGGGCGGCTAGACGGCGTTATCCACGCTGCGGGCATCGCCGGCAATGCTCTGCTTGAGGACGAGACACTGCACAATACGCTCAGTGTACTCAAGCCCAAGGTATCCGGTGCCATGAACCTGCTGCACGCCGTTCAGGACGAACCGCTGGACTTTTGCCTGTTCTTTTCGTCGATTGCCACAGTGTTGCCGGCACCCGGACAGGCGGGCTACATCGCGGCGAATGCGTTTCTCGATGCCTGCGCGGGGATGAAGGCCGGCAAAAGCGCAGTCGTAAAGGTCATCAACTGGAGCACCTGGAAAGAAACCGGCATGGCGTTCCGCCACCATGTGAACATGGATACAATTTTTGAATCGCTGCCCACCGAAACGGCGCTGGCGTATTTCGACGCGGTCTGGGACAGGGCGTTTGACCGGCTGTTGATCGGCAGACCCAACCCCAAACTCATGTTTTTAATGGAGAAAGAGCCCATCCTGCTCTCCGAAACGATCGACCGCGGGCACGTGAATCGCGAGGCCGCCGCGGCTGTGCAGACGGTGCGGCCTGTCCTTGCGCGTGCAAACGTGCAGGGAGCACCGGAGTTGCTCGGAAAATCGTCCGATGCGTACACGCCCACCGAGCAGAAGCTCGCTGGATACCTGTACAGCACCCTCGGTTTTGACCGCGTGAATGTGTACGATAACTTTTTTGAGATGGGTATGGACTCCATCTCCATTGTCCGCCTGACGGATGAGATCAAAAAAGATTTTCAAATCAGCCTGGCGTTTTCCGTCTTTCTGGACAATCCAACCATCTACAATGTGGCAAAAGCCATTGATGTCGGCGCGGGCGTCCGGACGGAGAAACCGGACACCGTGGTTCCTCCGTCCGGACACGGCGACCATTTCCAGGCGTTCCCGCTGAGCAAGGTACAGGCTTCCTATCTGTTCGGCAGAGAAAAAAAGTACGAGCTGGGCGGCATCGCCACACACGCATACATGGAAATCCGGACCGAGCGCGATATTCCACGCCTAAACCGGGCGCTGCGCAAGCTGATCGAGCGCCACGACATGCTTCGGGCGGTCATCCTGCCGGACGGCACACAGAAATTCCTCGAATCCTGCCCGGACTACAGCATCCGTTGCGACGATCTGTCGGGTTTGGGCGCGGAGGAGGCCGGCCGGCATGTCCAGGCCCTGCGCGACCGCATGTCGCACCGCGTTTACCTTGCCGGTGAATGGCCGCTTTTTGAGATCCGGGCCTGCCGGATGGACCACAACACCAACCTGCTTTTTATCAGCATCGACATGCTGATTGCCGATGCGGTCAGCCTCGAAATCATCATCAACGAGCTAACCGAATATTATGAAGACGAAACCCTCTCCCTTCCGCAGCTCCAGTATTCGTTCCGGGATTACCAGATTACGCTCGCCCGGCAGGCGGACTCGCCGGAATATGCCCGCGACAAAGCATATTGGCTGGAGCGGCTGGAACTTTTTCCGGATGCTCCGCGGCTGCCATACCGCACGGCGCTGTCCGCGATCAGCCATGTGCGGTTCCGCCGTTTGGAACATCTGTTCTCAAAGCAGGAAACCGACCGCGTAAATGAGCTGGCCCACCGGCACGGCGTAACGCTTTCGGCGGCGCTGTGCTGCGCGTACGCGTTCATACTTTCGCTGTATTGCAACCAGCGGTCGCTGGCGATCAATCTGGCCACCTTTAACCGAAAGCAGCTCCATCCGGAGGTTGACCAACTGGTCGGAGACTTCACGTCGGTCATTCTGCTCGCGACGGAGCTGGATTTTGACCGGGATTTCTGGGCCAACGCCCAGCGCCTGCAGTCCACCATGATGGAAGGACTGGAGCACAGGCTTTATGAGGGCGTCGAGTTTATCGGTGAGCTTGCCCAAAAAAACGGGACGCCCAACGCCGCGGTCATGCCGGTCGTGTTTACCAGTATGCTGTATCAAGGCGCCGGTTCTTCCATTGGAAAACTGGGCCAAATCACGTATGCCATCAGCCAGACCTCTCAGGTCGTCCTGGATAACCAGGTACGGGAAGTCGACGGCGCACTGCAGTTCAACTGGGACTATGTGGAAAGCGCATTTGAACCGCAGGAAATCGAAAAAATATTTGACGGCTACATCTCATATATCCAGTCGGTTGCCGCCGGCAGGATCGACGCGCCGGTGCTGAACGAGGACGACCGGCGGCTCATAGAAGCATACAACCACACGGAATGGGCCTGCGCGCCCGCCTCTCCGGCGGAGCTGTTTGAAAAACAGGCCGCCGCGCGCCCCGAGGCCACCGCCGTGATCTGCGAGGGTGAACGGATCACCTACGGGGACCTGGACGCCCGGAGCAACCGCCTCGCCAACTACCTGAAAAGTCACGGGGTCAGCCGAGGCAACACGGTCGGCATCCTTTCGGCAAGGCAAATCGAGACCATCGTGAATATTCTGGCCGTTCTGAAATGCCGGGCGGCCTACGTTCCGATTGACCCGGGCTATCCGAAATCGCGGTGCGACTACATTCTGGAAAACAGTTGTGCCGACCTTTTGATCGAGACCGATTTTTATAAAGAGCACGACGTCGGGCAATATCCAGCCGACCGTTTGCCGGAGGCCTGCGTCCCAGACGACGTTGCCTACCTCATCTACACTTCCGGAAGCACGGGCAAGCCCAAGGGCGTCATCATTTCCAACAAGTCGGCCTGCAACACGGTCTTGGATATGAACCGTAGGTTCCACGTTACGGAGCGGGACATTTTTCTCGGCATTTCCTCCCTGTGCTTTGATCTGTCCGTCTATGATGTATTCGGCGCGCTGTCGTGCGGCGGGGCACTGGTGATGGTGCCGGATCAGCATGACATCGGACATCTAATTGAGACGGTCGCGCAGCAGCGCGTTACCATCTGGAATTCGGTGCCGGCGATCATGAACCTGGCTGTGGAATTCTGCGAAAACGATCCGGACGCGCGGCTGAGCAGCCTGCGTCTCGTCCTGCTGAGCGGTGACTGGATTCCGCTGAAGCTGCCGGACAGAATCCGGCGGCACGCCCCCGACGCGCAGACGATCAGCCTGGGCGGAGCGACGGAGGGCTCCATCTGGTCCATCTACTATCCCATCGACGCGGTTGACGCCGGCTGGCGCAGTATCCCATACGGCATGCCCCTCGCCAATCAGACGATTTATATCGTCAGCGGCGACGGCCGGCTCTGCCCGGTTGCTACGCCCGGCGAAATCTGCATCGGGGGCATCGGCGTCGCAAACGGCTACGCGAACAACGAGGCCCAGACCACAGCTTCCTTTATTGCGCATCCCCAGCTCGGGAGGCTTTACAAAACGGGCGATTTTGGAATACTTACGTCGGCGGGCTATGTGGAGTTCCTTGGCCGGCGGGATGCACAGGTCAAAATCAACGGGTACCGCGTCGAGTTGTCCGAGGTGGAAAAGTGCATCGAGGGGCTGGCCGGCGTGGAGGCCGCCAAAGCCGTGGTACTACAGGGCAAGGGCGGCAGCCATGTGATCGGCGCGTTTGTCAAGGCGGGCCGGGACGTGACCGCGCAGGCCGTGCAGCAGCACGCCGCCGCGCATTTGCCCCGGTATATGGTGCCGACCACCATCTCCATCCTGGAGGCGTTCCCGCTCACATTCAACGGCAAGGTGGATGTGAAGAAGCTCTCCGCAACCGTGGAACCGGAACAGCAAACCGTGCGGGAAACCGGCGCTTCCAACCAGACGGAGGAACGCCTGATCCGCATTTTCAAGGAAACGCTGCATCTGGAGGCCGTTGGTATCCACACCAGTTTCTTCGACATGGGCGTCAATTCCATTCAGATCATTCAGATCGCCAATAAAATTCATACGGTTTTCAACAAGAAGATTGCCTTTAAGGACTTCATCGACAAGGAAAACATCAGCGAGCTGGCATCGCTGCTGCAGGATACCGAGCAGGCCGCCGAGGACGAGGTAACCTACCGGAGCGTCGCACCCGATCTTGCCAACCTCAACGAACCGTTCCCGCTCACGCAGGTGCAGACGGCCTACCTGATGGGCCGCGAAAAAATATTCGAACTGGGCGGCGTCTCCACGCACGGGTATGCCGAAATGGAAAACGCACTTGAGCCGGACCGCCTGAACGCCGCGCTGGAAAAGCTAATCGCCAGGCATCCGATGATGCGCATGGTCATCCTCGAAAACGGCATGCAGCAGATTCTGAAATACGTGCCAAAATACAGGATTGAAGTCGTGGACCTGCGCGGGCTTCCGGATGAAGAAAAGCAGCAGCGACTGATGGATGAACGCGCACGGATGTCGCACTACATTTTCGATCCTGGAAAATGGCCGCTGTTTGACCTGCGCATCTACCGGCTGGAAAATGCGAAAAACGCCATGTTTGTGGGGTACGACCTGCTGATGGCGGACGGCATGAGTATCCAGGTAATCAGCAGGGAGCTGATGGCGTATTATGAGCACCCGGACACCGACCTGCACCCGATTTTCTTCTCATTCCGCGATTATGTGCTGGCGCTCGAAGATTTTAAACAAAATTCGAAAACCTATCAGAGCGACCGGGCGTATTGGCTGGAAAAGCTGGAGGATTTCCCATTTTCACCGGCTCTTCCGCTGAAAATGCCGCCCTCGGAGGTGGAGCAGCCGCATTTCAGGCGACTGAGCAAGGTGTTCGGCCAGCGGGACTGGTCGCGCATCAAGGAATTTGCCGCGAGCCAGAGCGTAACGCCGTCTTCCCTGATCTGCTCCATTTACGCAAAGGTTCTGGCGTTTTGGAGCAACTCCAACCGATTTGCCTTGAACCTGACCGTATTCAATCGATATCCGTTCCATGAGGATGTCAACGCCGTCATCGGGGACTTTACTTCCGTTTTGCTGCTCGATATCAGTCTGAATCCCGGCCACACACTGGTGGAAACCGCGCAGCAGACGCAAAAGACGATCATGAGCGCGCTGCAGCACCGACACTATGAGGGTGTCGACTTCATTCGCGACATTGCCAAGCGCTACAACCTGGAGAGAAAGGCTATCATGCCGGTCGTGTTCACCAGCATGATTTTCGGCGAAATGGACCATCCCGAGCCGTACCGCAGCAAACTGGGCAAAATCGAAATGAGCGTCAGCCAGACCTCGCAGGTCTACCTCGACAACCAGGTCTCAGATTCCGGCAACCAGCTGACGATCACCTGGGACTATGTGGAAGAACTGTTTGACCCGGATGTCGTGGCAAAAATGTTTGACCAATACACCGGCATGCTTACGCAGATTTTGGAAGGCCCCGTCACCGGCAGCATCGGCGTCGATCAGGATGCATTCCGGCAGATTCTGGACTACAACCAGACCCAAAAGCCCATGACGGAAACCACCCTGGCGGAACTGATGGAACGGCAGGCCGCTCTGCATGCGGAACAAATCGCCGTGATGTGCGAAGGGATCTCTGTCTCCTACGGCGAACTGTCCCGCAAGAGCAACCGTATTGCCCGGTATTTGAAAAGCAAAGGAATTGCGCGCGGCGCCTTTGTCGGCGTGCTGACGGCGCGACGGATTGAAAGCGTCGCCAACATTTTGGGCGTTTTGAAAGCAGGGGCCGCCTATGTGCCGATCAACCCGGATTATCCGCAGAAAAGACGTGAATATATGTATGACAACTGCGGGTGCTCGCTGCTCCTCGTCCCGGATACATACGAAGAGGAGCAGTTGGAACGCCTGGACGACTCCGCAATGTTGGACGGCAGGCCGGAGGATGTCGCTTATGTCATTCATACGTCCGGCAGTACGGGAAATCCAAAGGGCGTCGTAATCAGCAACCAGGCGGCCTGCAACACGATTTTGGACATCAACGAGAAATTTGGAGTCAGTGGGCAGGATCGTATATTGGGGATATCTTCCATGTGCTTTGACCTGTCGGTCTATGATCTGTTCGGGGCGTTTGCTGCGGGCGCGACGCTGGTCATCGTTCCGGACCAGCGGGATATCGCACATCTGCTGGAACTGGTGGAGCGCGAAAAAATCACCGTTTGGAACTCTGTGCCGGCGATCATGGAGCTGGCCGTCGGGCAGTTGAACCGCGAAACCGGCGCGGAACCGCCCCGTATGGTACAGGCGGCGGCGCGGCCGTCCGCCATGGCGCCCCGGGAGAACGAGCTGTACTACTGGTCCCCCGCCGTCCACTGGACCGAACGGGATGGGCATATCATGGCGGGCGATTACGTCTGCCCGGACGAAATGGCCAAATTGATGCCGGCGTTTTATTTCAGGGCCCAAGCGGGCGCAACGCTTGCGGAGCTGGCTCAGCTCTACGGCGCGCAGTCGGACTCCTTCCCGCATTTTCTCAAGGAACTGACCGAGCACCGGGTGCTGGTCAACAGCATCCTTCCCCCGGACGAAATCTTTGCGCAGCAAAACAAAATGTTTGTCAATCCATATGCGGAAGATATTATTTACAATTATGAAGCAAACCTTCGCTTCAAGGAAGAGCAGCTCAATCGGACGGTGGTGCGCGGCGGAAAGCCGGTCACTTTCCCGAATCGCTACCAATACCCGCCCTCCATTGCGAACAGGAGAAGCGTGCGCGATTATGATACAGAGCGCCCGGTGCCATTTGATACGCTGTGCGCGTTTCTCTCCGTGATGCACCAGAATGTGGAAGACCGACACTATCAATATTACTATGCGAGCGCGGGCGGGCTTTACCCCATCGACATTTATCTCCATGTGAAGCCGGGACGGGTTGAAAATCTGGAACAGGGCATTTATTATTACAACCCTGTCGCCAATTCGCTGCAACTGGTGGAGCCAAATCCCACCCTGACGGAAGCGGCACATTACTACACGAATAAGAAGATTTTCAAAAGCTCCGCGTTTTCGGTTTTCTTCCTTTACAATGCGGGCGCCAACATGCCGAAATACGCAGGGAAAGGTTACTTCTATGCGATTCTGGACGCCGGTATTCTGGCGGCGACACTGACGCACACGGCGGAGCTGATCCATCTTGGGACCTGTTCTATCGGCGATATGATGTTCCGCAAAGTAGAAGCGGACTTCCATCTCAACTGCAACCAGGTCTGGGTTCACACCATGGAGGTCGGTTTGAAAAAGGCGGAAAACGGCACGGCGCCTGAAATGATCGAAACGATCACGGTGAACCGGCTGGAGTCCGGGCCGGCTGAACAAACGGTTGAACAAAAAACGGAAGAGACGCCCTCTTTTCGAGCGGGACAGTGGGACGCAGCCAGCCTGCGGCTAGTGCTGTTGAGCGGCGATTGGATCCCGCTCCACCTGGCCGGGCAGATCAAAACAGCATGCCCGAACGCGCAGATTATCAGCCTGGGCGGGGCAACCGAGGCGTCTATATGGTCTATCTATTACCCGATCCGCGCGGTAAAGACGGAATGGAGCAGCATTCCGTACGGCATGCCCCTCGCCAACCAGACCATTTACATCATGGGGCTGGATGAGGAACTCTGCCCTATCGGCACCCCGGGGGAGATCATGATCGGCGGAGCGGGTGTGGCCGAAGCGTACATCAACGACGAACAGAAAACGCAAGCCGCCTTCGTCGTCCATCCAAAATTGGGCCGGCTGTACAAAACCGGGGACTACGGGATCTTCCGCCCGGAAGGGTATGTGGAATTTCTTGGAAGAAAGGATTCCCAAATCGAGATCGGCGGCCATCGCATCGAGCTGGGCGAAATCACCGCCAATCTGGAGCAAAACCCCAACACTGCAAAGTGCGTTTCCGTGCCGTATACAGACACAAACGGGATTGAGCAAATATGCTCGTATGTCGTGCTGAAAAACGCTGTCCTGATCAGCGAACTGCGCGCGTATCTGAAAGAACGGCTGCCGGATTACATGGTGCCCGCCCGCATTCTGGAGGTCAACGAGATTCCCCTGACCGATAACGGAAAGCTGAACACGAAAGCACTGCCCGACCCCAGGCTATTCGGACGGGAGACCGCCTCCTACGAGGGCCCATCCACCGAGATCGAGCAAAAGCTGGAAGCAATCGTCGCGCAGTATGTCGGCACGGGGAAAGTCAGCGTCACCGACGATATTTTCGAAGCAGTCGGAAACTCCGTCATCCTGATCCAGATGCATCAGGAAATCGACCGCATGTACCCCGGAATCGTCAAAGTCGTCGATCTATTTAACAGGCCCACCATTCGCCAGATCGCGGCCTTTATTCAGGAAACGTCAGCACAGCGGCACAAACGACGGTATCCCCCCATCTGCCTGCCGGAGAACTGGTTCGTTCCGAAAAACGTTGCGAAGCCCTGTCAGGCCGACATCGCCATCCGGGAGTCGCAATACGCCGCGCTGGCCCGCGCCGCCCGGCATTTCAGCACACCCATCGGCACATTGGTTTTCATCTCGTTTGCCTACGCGCTGGCGGGAATGACTGCCCAGGAAACACTTCACCTGCCCGGCGTCATTAACCGAACCAACCAAATGGAACTGTTTGAAATCGATTTTTCCGGCAAAAGCAGCTTCTCCGAGCTGCTGGAAGACCAGCAGGCCGTTAAAATCGTGCAGACAGGCCCGTTCACAAATCGCGCGGACGATTGGGTGGACAAGGGCAAGTACGCAATTGTCCCGCTCGTCTACAACAAATCCCTGCTCAACAGCAACGTCGCGTTGTCCGAGCAATATGACCTGTGCCTGGCGTTTGATGAGAACAGCGGAACGCGCGAGCTCTCCGCGGAGATCCGATCGTCCAGGCTGGCGCCCGAAAAACTGCGTTCGCTTGTCGGCGTGTTGGGCAAAACGCTCGAGCTTTTGACGAAAGAAACCGCACTCTGACGGGTGCACAGTCGTGTGGAGGCATATGTATGGAAAAAATCGCTTTTGTGTTCCCCGGGCAGGGCGTGCAGTTTGTCGGCATGTCCAAAAAGCTGTGTGAAGAATACAGGGTAGCGGATGAAACATTTTCCATGGCAAACAGTGTGCTGGGAAAAGACATCCGCAAAATCTGCTTCGAAGGAAGCCTTACCGCGCTGAATGACCTCGAAAACCTGTTCCCGATCATTCTGACCAACGGCGTCGCCACCTACAACGCGTTTATGCAGGATATCGGCATCCGTCCCCAATTCTGCGTCGGGCACAGCCTGGGGGAGATCACGGCGCTTGTGTGCGCCGGCGTACTTGATTTTTCCGATGCGCTTGCGCTGACCGCTCTGCGGGGCAGGCTGGCCAAACAAGTCGCGGACAACGGCAAAACCGGAATGACCATTCTCGATAAGGTGCCGTACGAAACCATTGAAGCCGAATGCGCGAAGATAAGAGAAAGCGGCTTCTACGCCGCCGTTTCCTGCTACAACACGCCGCAGCAGACGGCAGTCTCCGGAGAAACCGAGGCGCTGAAACAACTGGAAAAGTTCGCAATCAAACGTCACGGCACGGTCAATCCGATCTATGGCGGCGCGCCGCTGCATTCTACGCTGATGAACGGCGTGGCAGAGGATTTTGCGGCCGACCTAGAAGGCCGCCCGGTCCATCCGTTTCTTTACCCGGTTGTTTTCAATACGACGGCACAACCAAGCGTCGACCCAGCCGGCGTGCGCGGGCTGATGGTCCGCCAGCTCTATTCTCCGGTGTTATGGCAAAACAGCCTGGAGCTGTTGGTTCGGTACGGCATCAACGTCCTGATCGAAATGGGCCCGAAACCAGTGTGGCAGAACGACATCAAGCTGTTTTACCCGGATGTCCACACCTTTTGCTTTGGACAGCAAAAGGACCGGGAAGAGTTTCGCCGCTTTTTGAACGGCAAGCCTCACCTGCTGAAAGAAAAAGGAAATCTGATCACCCGCTGCCTGGCAGCAGCCGTCTCCACCCCGAATGCCAACTGGGACAACGAAGCGTATCGGGAGGGCGTGGTCCGGCCCTATGAAGAAATCTGCAAAATCGACCTGGAAGTCGAGAAGTGCGGCGGAACACCAACACCAACACAGACAAACGACGCAATGGCGTACATACGGCAGATTCTGGACACCAAGAAGGTAGCCCCGGACGAAAAAACGTACTGTCTCGGCGGCATTCTGAACCAGGCGGGATATTGCGGTCTCGCCCGGACAGCTTTTGGAAAGGAATCGCAATGTATTTGATGAAAGCCCGAAGTTTGAAAGTAAAACTCGTGATGATCGGCGCAATCGTTTTCGTCGCCTCCACCATTTTTACAACGTGCCTGACCTTTATCTCCGGTGTCAACGGCTATGTCAGTCAGTATTATTCCGGCCATCAGACGGCGGATCTTTTTTTCAATACCGCCGACCCGCAAAAGGCAAAAACCATCCTGGACAGTTGCACCGACACCGATTATGTATCGGCGTACAAGCAATATCAGGGATATCGTGTTTCAAACGCCGTGACAGTAAACGGCAACAGCATTGACCCCGGCTATCTCTACGCATTTTCCTTTCAGGACACAAAAGATCTGCCATGGCAGATGGAGGTACTGCAGGCAAACGGCAGCACCACCGCACCCCCAAAAGGGGATATCTGGATTTCACAGCTGTTTGCGGATCAATACCATGTCAAATTGAACGATACGATCCAGTTGTACCCGGGGCATTCCGTTCAGTTGAAAGTGGCTGCAATCGTCAACAATGCGCTGACGCCCTCCGCCTTGCTGGGCATCGACTATTTTTATCTGAACAGGGATGACATGACGCAATTAGGCAGCTTCCGGGCCGTCAATCTGATCGCGGTGCAGGCGAAGGCATCGGTTTCCAAAACGAAAAAGCACCTGCTCAGCACCGTTGACAATCAGGTGGGCGGCATCCTGCTTGATAAGGGCACTCTTATTCAGTCCGCCACCATGCTGAGCAGTATCGTTGGCGGCGTCGGCCTGCTGGCCTCCGTCCTGATACTGATTTCCGTTTTGTTTTCCATCGCTTTTATATTAAAAAGCATTCTAAAAAAAGAATACAAGCAGCTGGGTGTATTGAAATCCCTAGGCAGGACCAACCGCGAGGTAAGGCGCATCTATTATCTTCCGTTCCTGCTGGTCAACACAGCCGCCGTCCTGGTCGGCTGCGGCGTCAGCGTCATCATTTCAAACACGCTGATTCATATCATTCTGCGTTATATCGGCGATTACACATTCAGCGCCATCGCGGTGTTTGTAACGGCGCTTTGTTTTCTGGCGCTGGCGGCGATTATTGCAGTGTTTACCATATTGGTCACACGACCGGTCAACAAAATCATTCCGGCGGAGGCCTTCCGGAATACAAACACGGCAGCAGTCGATTCCAAGTTGACCGTTGTCAAAAGCTCCTCGTCGGCGTTTGCGATGGCAATTAACGACATGTTCAAATACAGCCATGTTTCCCTGTTGCTGGTCATTGTGTTCTGCATTTCTTTTTACCTGACGTTTTTATTTTTCAATATCAATTATTCGGTTTCCAGAATCAATGAAAACGCCTCAAAATGGTTCTCCACTCCGCAATCCGATTTGGTCATCACCGGCAACCTTTTTTCCTCCGACGGGAAAGACGAGGTTCTGCAAACCATTCAAAACAGCAGTGATGTGAAGAGCTATATTTACGGGGATATCATCACCGGCGCGAACGTCGGCCTGAACAAACAAAAATATGACCTCAAAAGCTCCAACATGAGCATCACGGTGATGAACGATTTCAATTCACAATTCCAGTTTTCAATCTTGGCGGGGCATAACCCGGAGCATGTGGACGAAGTCGCGGTCGGCAACAATATTCTGCGGGACACCGGGCTGCATGTGGGCGACCGGATCAGCCTGCTGTTCAACAATCAGGAACACGATATGAAAATCGTCGGTTCCTACATCACACTGTTGAACAACGGGTATAACATTAAAATTCTGCATGACACACTCAGCAAATACGATGTGCCTGCAAACGAAACCGCCATTTGCGTCCGGTTGAAAAACACCGCTGACTTTGACCGCGTGAAGCAATCCATTCTACAGACATATCCCGGCGTGTCGGTCAATGCCGCGCTACCCGATATCAGCAATACCGTTTCCACCGTTTCGGATATCGTGACGCCCGTCACGCTCATTCTGATCGTGGCAATCCTCTTTTTCAGCCTTCTCAACGTGGTGATGATAACGATCATTACCAATACCGACCAGCGGAAAAACTTCGGCATTATGAAGGCACTGGGCTTTTCTTCCGGCTATATCATGGCCCGCAATCTGGCGCGGATCGCTGTTTTGTCGGCAGCGGGTCTGGTGTTTGCCTTCCTGTTCAACGCATTTTTTTCCGCAAAGCTATTCGCATTTGCCCTGGGCGGGGTGGATGGGTTTCTTAATTCCATAGCCGGCACGCTTATTTTGTCCGGCGCCATCATAGCTTCCATTCTGGCGGCCGGTTTCTTCAGCGGCTTGTCGGTGTTTTCCGTTTCGCCCAGAGAGCTGTTTGATGAATAAATAATATAAAGAGGGTGATTTCAATCGAAGCGATTATACAAACACACGGCCTTTGCAAAGCTTACAACTCCAGCGAAGGCAATGTTTTGAAAGATCTCGATCTGGAAATTTACAAGGGCGATTTTACCGTCATCATGGGCCGTTCCGGCTCTGGAAAATCGACGCTGCTCTACCTGCTGAGCGTCATGGACTACTGCACAGCGGGTAATATCAACCTGCTTGGCAAAGATATGACAAAAGAATCACAAAAAAGCCTTGCAAAAATACACAGGGAATCTATCTCATTCGTTTTTCAGGGCATCAACCTGCTTCCGGATCTGACCTTGTTTGAGAATATTGTCTTTTGCGGATATGCGGTGAACAAAGACAAAGCGGCCGTTGCGCAAAAGGCGGAAGAATTGCTCAAGCTGTTCGAGTTGTGGGACAAACGCAAAAGCTATCCGTCGGAGGTCTCCGGCGGACAGCAGCAAATGGTTGCGATCGCAAGAGCATTGATTAACGACCCCGAAATCATCTTTGCAGACGAACCCACCGGAGCACTGAACGGCGCGGTCGGGCAAGACGTTCTGGATACCCTCTCGCGCCTTAATGCGGAGGGCCGGTCCATCATTATGGTGACACATGACTTAAACGCCGCGGCGCGGGCCAGCAGGATGCTGTATCTGCGCGATGGAAGCATCAGCGGCGAACTGCGCCTAGAACCCTATCAAGCCACCGGCGACTTGAAAGAACGCACGACCAGGATCTTTGATTTTGTAGAAAATCTTGGATGGTGAAAAACAACTTCCAAAGGAGTGGAGCACATGCCTTTGACCGTCAGCCCGCTTTATGTAAAATCCCATCACATTGCAAACTATTGCTATCTGATTGTCAATGAAGAAAACCGCGAGGCGGTTTTGATCGATCCGGCCTGGGATCTGTCAAAGATCCGCCGGCAGCTCAAGCAAAGCGGCGCCAATTTGTCGGCGATTCTGTTGACACACAGCCATTATGACCATACCAACCTTGTCGAAAAGCTGGTAAAGCTTTATAATCCGGACGTTTATATGTCTCAACGGGAAACGGCATATTATAAATTCCAGTGCCCGAATTTGATCGAGCTGGAAGACGGCCAAGAACTGGATCTGCATGGGATCAACGTAAAATGTACGCTTACGCCCGGGCATACGGCCGGAAGCATGTGCTTTGGAATTGAAAATCGCCTGTTTACCGGAGACACTGTTTTTATCGAAGGCTGCGGCATCTGTGCGGACGACGGAGCAGACGCGGGTGAGCTTTATGAAAGCCTGTCGCGGCTCCGTGACTCTTTCCCGCCGAAAACGATCATTTATCCCGGCCACTCTTTTGGAGAGAAACCCGGTGTTCCATTTGAATCGGTTTTGAAAATAAATATTTATTTTCAAATAGATGACAAAGAGCAGTTTATAACCTTTCGAACAAGGGGAAACCAAAAAGGTCTGTTCCAGTTTAAATAACCACGACTGACAGGAGAATGGAATCATGCAGGAGAATGAAAAAATCAAGGAAACACTGAAAGAGTTTTTGGGCCGTTTTTTCGATCTGGAATCCGTCTCGGACGATGAGGATCTCTACCAGCAGGGATATGTGAACTCATTGTTTTCGGTTCAATTGGTAATGTTTCTCGAAAACGACTTTCATTTTTCTATCGACCAGGAAGATCTAAACCTGGAAAACTTCAATTCCATCAACCACATCCTCCATTTTATCGACACCAAGGCATCCACAATGAAAGAGGGTGTCTAAACTGTTTGCAGAAGACAAAGCCAAACGAAAAAAGATCAGCGCGTTTGTGCGCGAGCAAATCAAGCCGTTTGCCGCTTTTGTCGACCAGCAGGAAGCGATTCCCGAGCAACTGCTGGCAAACATCAAGCGGTCCGGTTATTTGGGAGCGACGGTCAGCCCCGCCTATGGCGGGTTGGGGTACTCCAACAGCGCGCTCTTTTCACTGAACGAAATTTCCGGAACAGGATGTTCTTCTTTCCGCAGCATGCTCACCGTCCATGGAATGGTTTCCATCGCCATTGAAAAATGGGGAAACGACGCGCTGAAAAACAAATATCTGCCGCTGTTGGCCTCCGGTGAAAAGCTGGCGAGTTTCGCACTTTCCGAACCGGATGCCGGAAGCGACCTGAAACAAATCAAAACCGCCGCGGTTTATGAAGACGGCAGTTACATTCTGAACGGTTTAAAGAAATGGATCACATTCGGGCAGATATCCGACCTGTTTCTGGTGTTCGCACAGGTGGGCGACAAGCCGACGGCGCTTTTGGTGGACCGGAATACACCCGGCTTCTCCATCAAACCAATCAAGGGCCTTTTGGGGGCCAGAGGCAGCATGTTGGCGGAGCTCACGTTTGAACAGTGCCGGGTGCCCGCCGACAATCTGGTCGGGAAAGAGGGACTTGGCCTCAGCCACGTCGCACAATATTGCCTGGACTACGGACGATTTTCGGTTGCCAGCGGCTGCGTGGGGCTGGCACAGGCCTGCCTGGACGAGAGCATCGGCTACTCCAAAAAACGCATCTGCTCCGGAAAGCTTCTGCGCAAGCATCCGCTGATCCAGAAAAAAATTGCGGAAATGGCCGTCAACATCGAAGCCGCCAGGCTGCTGTGTCAGAAAGCCGCCGCTCTGAAGGACGCGGGGGATCCGCAATCTATTCTGGCCACGTGGCACGCCAAATATTTCTGCGCGAAAATGGTGGTTCAGGTTGCCTCCGAGGCGGTTCAGATCCACGGCGCAAACGGCTGCACAAACGAATATCCGGTAGAACGGTATTACCGCGATGCAAAGATCAATGAAATCATTGAAGGCAGCAATGAAATCCATGAATTGCTGATCGGCATAAACAGCTACTTCAACAGCCGGTCATGAGTGCGGCAGGATGTAAGGAGATGCAAAATGAGCCCTATTTATATCATAGGCGCCGGTGTCATGGGCACCGGCGTGGCGCAATGCCTGGCGGAAGCAAAGCTTGCGGTCGTGCTGATTGAAAAGGAGCCGGATGCGCTGCAACGGGCCGGGGAGCTTATCGCGAAAAACATCAAATATCAGCGCATGTTCCGGCATGGCGATCAGGAACCGCTGGAGGAGACCACAGCGCGCATCCGGTATGCGGACGACCTTCAGTTGATCAAAGACGCGGCGTTTGTCATCGAAAACATCACCGAAAGCGTCGAACTCAAAAGCGAATTGTACCGGCAGATGGATGAGCTTTGCGCCGGTGACTGCATTTTCATGGTGAACACCTCATGCGTTTCGATTACCCGGATCGCTTCCCTGGTGAAACATCCGGAGAGGGTTATCGGTACCCATTTTATGAATCCGGTTCCCATGATTGCGGCGGTTGAAGTCATCCGCGGATTTTACACCTCCGACGAAACCGTTCAGAAAGTAACCGGGCTGTTAAAGTCGTTGAAAAAGAGAAGCATTGTCATTCAGGATATGCCAGGCTTTGTTTCCAACCGGATCTCGCATCTGATGATGAATGAAGCTGCTTTCATCGTGCAGGACGGGGTCGCGGAAGCCAAGCAGGTCGATGATATCTTTAAATCGTGCTATGGGCACAAAATGGGGCCTTTGGAAACCGCCGACCTGATCGGGCTTGATACGGTGGTCAATTCCCTAAAGGTTCTATATGAAAGCTATCAGGACCCCAAATTTCGGTGCTGCCCCCTGCTGCGGAAAATGGTCGATGCCGGCCTTTGGGGCAGAAAAACGAACAAGGGATTCTATACATATTCGTTTTGAAAGGAGCTGTCTCTCATGCCGGAGGCTGCAAAAAAAGTAAAGTGTGTGGTGTGGGACCTCGACAATACCGTATGGAACGGCACACTGCTTGAAGACGAAGAAGTCCGACTGAATCAGGACGCCGTCAGCACCATCAAAGAACTGGACCGACGGGGGATTCTGAATTCGGTGTGCAGTAAAAACGACGGCGATTTTGCTATGGAAAAGCTCCGCCAGTTCGGCATCGCGGAATATTTCCTGTATCCTCAGATCGGCTGGGACGCGAAATCGGAATCCGTCAGGAAGATCGCACAGCAGATTAACATCGGTATCGACACGATCGCTTTCATCGACGACCAGCCCTATGAACTTGATGAAGTCTCCTTCCACTGTCCGGAGGTTCGCTGCTTTTCTGCGGACCGCATCCACGGGCTTTTGGAGCAGCCGGAATTTACGCCGGATTTCATCACGGTAGACGCACAGCACCGGCGGCAGATGTACCTGAGCAACATCCGGCGCCAGAAAAGCGAAGACAGTTTTTCCGGGCCGAAAGAGGGATTTTTAAAATCGCTGGATATGGTATTTTCCATTAAAGAGGCCGACTATTCAGATTTAAAGCGCGTGGAGGAACTGGCGGCCCGCACGCATCAGCTGAACACGACAGGATACACCTACGCCTTCGACGAGCTTTGCGCAATGATGGAATCACCGCGCTATAAACTTTGGGTCGCCGGTCTGGATGACAAGTTCGGCACATATGGGAAAATCGGGATTGCGCTGGCAGAATGTATGGACGACCGCTGGATCATCAAATTGTTTTTGATGTCGTGCAGGGTCATGTCTCGTGGCGTAGGCTCCGTTTTCATCAACTACCTGATCAACTGCGCAAAAGAAGCCGGCAAATCTGTGTATGCGGAATTCCTACCCACAGACCGCAACCGTATGATGCTCATCACCTACCGGTTTATGGGATTTCAGGAAGACCACACGACCGGCGATCTCATGTATCTGAAATATGATTTCGGCACCGTGCATGAGTATCCGGCATACATCCGGCTGGTGCTGCCGGATCAAAACGCTGCCCCGCTTTGCGAACAGCAGGGGTAAAATTGGCCTCTGTTTTCTCTGTGCACCGGCCGGTTGTCGTCCCATTTATCTTTGTTTTTTAAAGTCTTCGCCGCAGGATGAAAGATCTGCGGCGGGAAGTCCTTTGGCGTGTGCGGCCGTTTTATCACGGTTCGTTATCGTCTCCATACATCGCATATGGAGCAGCGTTATGAATTTCCACGAAGCAAAAACCGTGCGCCCCTTCTCAATTTGATGGACAGAAATAACAGTTACACCAATAGAGACGGAGACGATGAGAAACGGGGACAAAACCGGCAGCGCATGCAGCGCCGCAGCGTTATGATGAAATATTCAAACAGGGGGCGGTGCGGACGGTTACGGAGCCGCATTGACCATACCAAAGAGCAGCGGTTTCGTAATCGGCGCAGTTCCCTTAACACCAAGCCGCAAAAAACGTACAGACGCTCTGGCAGAGCGTCCAGGCAAAGATCCCCCAAGGCATGGCGATATAGGCCGAGTAAATATGCGGCACACCATAGGCAAAATATCTTCCCGCGACATACGGGACGGAAACGATCAGGATTCACAATCAATTCTTTTTATGTGTTCGCCATATACATTATTATGATAGGGGAGAAGTGAATCTCCGATGATTTCACAAGTTATACGCATTATAAATTCTTCTTTAATCTTATTTCTGCTCTATGGCAAGTGACTCTTGCCCAGCTGTCTGTCTTTTCAAATATTTCTCCTGTCGATTTCTTATGTTTGAACAAAGGGCATTTCCCCCATATCCGCAAGGTAAAAACCGCCTTATATGAATCTTGTAAATTATGAAGTGCTTTGTGTCGATTTATTTTTACTTAATAAGAAAGCATATTTATATACGTCTTTAAAATATTGCGTATATATTTCATTAAAATCAATCACCGGTTCACCTCGATTTCTTATATATGACTTTCCAAATTCCAATTCGTCACAAACATTTTTAAAAATTTAACGTGCCATAGTGACACGCTTTTCAAACATTATACAAACAATCTTAACGATACTAACCAAAAACAAAAAACAACATGCAGACTTGAAACCTTACATGTTGCTTTTTTACTGTATCATTTGCTTCATTTAGTAGATGCACGCTCCAGACGCAAGTATAGAGCAATCGGTAAAAAGAAAGAGCCTGGACGCGAATTGCGTCCAGACTCCGTCTGGTGGTGTGCTCGACAGGAGTCGAACCTGCGACCTTTGGAGTCGGAGTCCAACGCTCTATCCAGCTGAGCTACGAGCACATTTTTCGTGTCAGGGCTACACTAAAGGGCAGCGGCCACCGACAGCCTAAACAGTATAGCAGAAATGCATGGCTTTGTAAAGGGCCAACCGCATGCCTCAGCTATGCCCCAAGCGATTTTTCCTTTTCGCGGAACACCCAGTATTTGCTCCCCAGAAAGCTGGGCGGGGTGATGAGAATGGAGTTCAGAATGGGAATGAGCAGCACGCTGATATGCAGCAGGTCTGTGAAGACATGAACCATATATGCGCTGAAAAAATAGAGAGCAATATACAGCGCGAAGAATTTTACAGCGGCGCGTTTAGGCGGCACGGTTTTGGCCTGAAATACAAACACGAAGTTCATCAGGTAGGCATAAGCCGTGCTTGCCGAGAAACCGGCCAGATTGGCCACCTGCTTGTCTGCGTGGAAGGCCAGAAACAGATAGTAGGCTGCCATCATGACCAACAGCCCGCTGGCACCAACGGCGCAGAACCCGGCAAGCTGGTACAACGTGGGATAACGCTTTCTGAAAGCGGAAACTATTTTTTTGAAAGATGCCATGGTATCACTCGATTCTTGATGCTATTAGGCTTATGTAAGCCCGACAGGAACAGTTTACCACAAAACGGCCTGTCCTACCCGCCGGTTTTACAAAAAATGCGTTGGTCCGAGCCAAAAGCATATCAAAAATGCCCGCCGCATGCGGCAGGCATTTTTGATGGGAAAGACAAACGAAAACGGTCAGCCCTGCAACTGGGACCGAACCTGCTGGATATCGCTTTCGTTCGCCTGCTGGGCCGGCTTGTAATAACCTTTGGCCTGTGCCAGCTGAAACAGTTCGTACTGCGAGGTTTCACAGTTGTTGCGAATCTGCTGGATGGTGGAACGGAGCTGCGGATTGGCACATTCCGAGATGGCATTAGCGTAGAAGGTCAGCCCGTTTTTTTCATCTGCCAGCGCATCGTTGACCATGGTTTTTTCCTGCAACATATCGGTTCCCTCCTTAGTTTAAAAACGATAGCAGTTTCTGCTTGGTGCTTTGCGCGCTCTGCGCGGATTTCTGGAAGAAAGCCTTGATCTGCGGGTCGGTGGCCTGTTGAGCATAGTCCTGAAGTTTCTGGTAAGCGGATTCATGTTCACCGATCATGTGTCGCAGGTTCTGGAGTTCCATCTGGTTCAGTTGGGACATATTGATACACTCCTTTCATTTGGTACACGTCTAGTGTTTCCACTGCTGTACCGATTATCAGAAAAGGCGCTGGTTTTTTCTTTTTAAATTTTTGAATTTTTCAAACGAATGAGACAGACTTTTGGCATCGGAAACGTGCCGGTGCTTGACACTTACCGCACGGTGCGCTATGATAAAAACAGGTTCGTTTCTCCCGCCGCGCGGCACGGAACGGTGGATGGTTGTGCATATTCCGGGGCCGCTGGAAACTGGTCTTCCAGCGGCCCTGTTTGGGTTAAAAGCGACCGGCGGACAGACTGGCCGGGAAAATAAGGAAAGGTTTCCTGTATGGAAGTATTGCTGGCGTTTTTCAAAAAGCCGTATGTGCGGCGTATCCTGATTTTTATCGTGATGGTGGCGCTGTTGGCCCTGCTGCGCAGCATGCTCTCCATTTTCCTGCTGACATTCATGCTCGTTTACATCGGCAACAGTGCCGAAAAAGCCGTCAGCCAACTGTTCTTGAAAGTGTTCCGGCGCAAGGCGGACCCGCGTGTGGTTGTGGCGGTACTTTATGCGCTGGTTATTCTGGCTTTGGTAATGCTGCTGTGGATCTATATCCCGGTGATTGTCCGGCAGATCAGCGACCTGATCACCAATATGACCGACTATTTTACATCCGTCAGCAAAACGAAGGCGTCGGCAGGCGGTCGATTTTCGCTCGAGTCGATCACGGCGTTTGTATCCAGCCACGTGGATGTTTCCAAATATCTCGAAAGCGGCGGCACGTCCATCGCGCAGTTTTTAACCAATCTCGGCACCGCCAGCTTCAACATTTTTATGTCTCTGATCCTCAGCCTGTTTTTTCTGCTTGGAAAACCGTCGGTCGTGGCGTTTGGCCGACAGTTCAAAAACAGCAAACTGAGCTGGATGTATGAAGACATGCGCTATTTTGTGCGCAAATTTTCCAATTCGTTTGGCGCCGTCATCCAGACACAGTTGCTCATCTCCTGTATCAATACCACCATTTCCACCGTTGCATTGCTCATCATGGGGTTTCCGAGCGTCATCGGCCTGGCGGCCATGATTTTTGTGCTGGGGCTGGTACCGGTGGCCGGCGTCTTCATTTCGCTGGTTCCACTGTGCATCATCGGCTATGTGCAGGGCGGCATCACCAAAGTGATCTGGGTGCTGGTGCTCATCGCGGTGCTGCACGCGCTGGAAGGTTATGTGCTCAATCCCAAACTGATGTCCAATAAAACCCAGCTGCCGGTGTTCATCACGTTTTTGGTGCTGTTGATCGCCGAACATCTCATCGGACTGTGGGGGCTGGTTATCGGGCTGCCGCTGGCCGTTTTCATTCTGGATGTGCTGGAAGTGCTACCACAGGGCGGCAGGCAGGAGACGCGCCGGCCGCTTTCCCGGTTCGTGGTGCCCAAACGGCGCGAGTAATCCGACGGACGGTTGTTTGAGAAAGGAACTGGGATAATGGACTCTGTTTTGCAGCAAAAGCGGGAAATCCTGCTGCGATATCTCCAAGGGCTGGGTAGCGTGGCGGTCGCGTTTTCGGGCGGTGTGGATTCATCGTTCCTGCTGCGCTCCGCGTGCGACGCGCTCGGGGTCTCCCATGTGCTGGCCGTTACGGCGCGCTCCGCGACTTATCCTGAGCGCGAGCTGCGCGAGGCGGTGGCGCTGGCGAAGGCATTCGGCGTGCAGCATGAGGTCATACGTTCGGAAGAGCTGGATGTCGCAGGGTTTGAGAACAACCCTACCGACCGCTGCTATCTCTGCAAAAACGAGCTGTTCCACAAGATCCGCGCGGTGGCGGACCGGCACGGCGTAGCGGAAATTGCGGAGGGTTCCAATCTGGACGATATAGGCGATTTTCGTCCGGGAATGAAAGCCGTAGCCGAACAGGGAATCCATAGCCCCCTGCGCGCGGCAAAGCTGGCCAAAGCGGAGATCCGTGCGCTCTCGCGGGAGCTGGGGTTGCCCACTTGGGACAAACCGTCGTTTGCCTGCCTTTCTTCCCGCATTCCATATGGAGAAAAGATCACCCGGGAAAAGCTGCGCGCCATCGACGAAGCGGAGCAACTGCTGCTGGATATGGGCTTTCGACAGGTTCGGGTGCGGCATCACGGCGACATTGCCCGCATTGAGCTTCCGCCCGCCGAAATGCCCCGCATGCTCGAGAGCTGGAACGCCGCGCGTGTGAACGCCGCGTTTCGGCGTCTTGGCTTTACATACGTGGCGCTGGACTTGGGCGGCTACCGCACCGGCAGCATGAATGCCGTGCTTGGAAAATGACAAGCCGTTTTCGTGCAAAAGAATCCGCCAAATTTTCGGTTGGGTGTTGACAGGTGCACAGAATTCAGCTATAGTAATACATACAAAGCCAATATATTTAGTAAATAATAATGGGGTGGATAGCTATGATGATTGAACGGACCGTTGCGGCGCTTCCAGTTCGGCGAATGTGCTGTGGGCAAGGCTGTTCAGCCTGTCCCGCCGGCTGAACAGCCTGTGCGCGGAGTCATTTTGCAGCATTCCCCAAGAATCCTCCCATCGTTTGGAACCTCCATCAAGCATACATAAACGGCATAGAAAGAAAGGTTGCGTTTTCATGAGCGAACGGAAATTCAAATTTGACACATTGCAGGTTCATGCCGGCCAGGAGAGCCCTGATTCGGCGACCGGCGCCCGTGCTGTCCCGGTATACCAGACCACGTCTTATGTTTTTAAGGATACCGACGAGGCCGAAGGCCGTTTTGCACTGAAACTGCCGGGCAACATCTACTCCCGCCTGACAAACCCGACCACCGACGTGTTTGAGCAGCGCATCGCCGCCCTCGAAGGCGGCACGGGCGCTCTGGCCACGGCATCCGGCGCGGCGGCCATCACCTATGCCATCCTCAACGTGGCGGGCACGGGCGACCATATCGTTTCTGCCAGCACGCTCTATGGCGGCACCTACAATCTGTTTGCCACCACCCTGCCGCGTTATGGCATCACCACCACATTTGTAGACCCGGACGAACCCGAAAACTTCCGCAAAGCGATCAACGATAAAACCAAAGCGGTCTACATCGAGACACTGGGCAATCCGGGCATCAATGTTATTGATTTTGACGCCGTAGCGGCGATTGCACATGAGGCAGGCGTCCCGCTTATCGTGGATAATACGTTCGCTACGCCGTACCTGTTCCGCCCGCTTGAACATGGCGCGGACGTGGTGGTGCACAGCGCAACCAAATTCATCGGCGGCCACGGCTCGGCCATCGGCGGCGTGATTGTAGACGGCGGCAGTTTTGACTGGGCGGCCAACGGCAAATTCCCCGGTTTCACCGAGCCGGATGCATCCTACCACGGCATCCGGTATGTGGATCTTGGCGGCGTTGCGTTCGTGATGAAAGTGCGCGCACAGCTGCTCCGCGATCTTGGTGCATCGCTGGCCCCGTGGCACTCCTGGCTGTTCATCCAGAGCCTGGAGACTCTTTCTCTGCGCGTTGCCCGTCATGTGTCGAATACCGAGAAGATCGTGAAGTTCCTGGAAGAACATCCGAAGGTCGCATCTGTGAATTATCCGGGCCTGCCTTCGAATAAATATTACGCGCTGGCGCAGAAATATCTGCCGAAGGGCGCCGGCTCCATCTTCTCCTTTGATGTAAAGGGCGATGAACGCATCGCCCGGAAGTTCATTGACAGCCTGGAGATTTTCTCCCAGCTCGCCAACGTGGCCGACGCCAAATCGCTGGTCATCCACCCGTCTTCCACCACACACCAGCAGCTCACGCCGGAAGAGCAGAAAGCCGCGGGCTTTGGACCGGAAACAGTCCGCTTGTCCATCGGCATCGAAGATCCGGACGACCTGATCGCCGATCTCGACCAGGCGCTCAACAAGACGGTTTGATTTTTGCCTGACTGCCAACAACCCCCTTTGTCTGCATAAAAGCGGTTCCGTGCAGGATATCCTGCACGGAACCGCTTTTTGTCCGTCTGTCGGCTTTTATATTTAGTTGAGGATCTCAAAGGAGTGTGAATGGGTAGGTTCGATCGCATCAACCTTCACGAATTCCACACGGGAGAAGCGCGAACCCTTTTCCACCTGCTTGATGAAAGTATCCAGTTGGTCGGCAGGCCCTTCCGCTTCCAGCTCCACATCCCCGCTGTCCAGATTTTTAACCCAGCCGGTCAGGTGCAGGCGAAGGGCATTCTGCCAGACGAAATACCGGAAACCGACCCCCTGCACCAAACCGGACACCAGCATATGATACCGTAACACCATGCAACGTCCCTTCCTTTTCCTGCAACTCTACAGCCCTCGCCGGTAGGACTGGGGGCCGCTCCTTTTCTGCTATTATAGCAAAATATTCCGCCCGCGCATAGGGCAAACAGACCCCGGCCCGGCGTTTAGACCGGTTCGGGGACTGTTTGCTTGGGCGGTTTCTTACAGGTTGGCAGGCAGGATCACGGTGATGGACGTGCCCTCCCCAACGATGCTTTCGATCTCAATACGCCCTTTGTAAAGTCCTACAATGTGCTTGACGATGGACAGTCCCAAACCGGTGCCGCCCTGTCGGCGGCTGCGCCCTTTGTCCACACGGTAGAACCGCTCAAAAACACGCTGTCTGGCTTCCGGAGGGATGCCCACGCCGGTATCGTTGACGCAGAAATGGACATTTCCGTCTTTGGATATGATGGTGACCCGCACGTTTCCGTCCGGTTTGTTGTATTTGACGGCGTTGTCGATCAGATTAAGGGCCAGTTGCATCATACGATCCGGGTTGGCGCGTACCGTGCCCACATCGCCCTCCACCTGCACGCTCACATTGCGCTTGTGTGCCGAGAGGGCAACAGATTCGGCGGCCCGCTGGGCGGTCAGTTTCATGCTCACCGCCGTGAAGCCCGTGTCGGCGTTCACAGACTCCAGCTCCGACAGGTGCAGGATGTCGTTGATAAGCTCGATCATCCGCTCCGTCTCTTTGCGGATGCGCCCCAGATAGCTTTTTATCTGGTCGGGCTCGGTGATAATATCCGCTTCCATCAGCTCCACAAACCCTTTGATGGCGGTCAGAGGGGTCTTGAGCTCATGCGATGCGTTGGCCACGAACTCGGAGCGGATCTGTTCGGTGCGCCGCACCGCAGTAACATCGGAGATGAGCAGGACCACACCGTTCCGGTTTCCCTCGTCGAGCCCGTTTACAGCGCTCACAGAGATCTGCAGTGTCAGGCCGCGTTCGGTGTCCTCCCAGTCAAAAACGTCTGGTTTGCCTGTTTCCGCCGTCTTGGTGGCCGCCTCGATCAGCTTGGGCATATGTGTGAGATGCAGCAGGTTCTGGCCCAACATGTTGGCGTTGCCCGACTGGAAGAATTCACCCGCGCGCTTGTTCATTACCACAATGGTGAGGGCGTTGTCCAGTGCGACGAGTCCCTCGCTCATATTGTTGAGCATATCGTCGGCCCGTTCACGTTCGGAGCGCGCGCGTTCACTTTCGCGGGAAATCTGCATCAGCAGTTCCTGCACGCGTTTCTGCCCGGGCAGAAACGCGTCCTGTATGGTAACATGTGCACTGTCGAGTACGCCCTGCTGAAGCTGCCCCAACACCTGTGTGATGTGGTCCATGCATTTTTCGGCGCGTTTTTGCACACGCGAACAGGTGACCCATGCGGTGAGGGTGCCGACAAGCAATCCGGCCGCCAGAATACAGGGGGGAAGCAGCCGGTTTTGGGCCTGCC
This sequence comes from Ethanoligenens harbinense YUAN-3, assembly GCF_000178115.2. NCBI lineage: Bacteria > Bacillati > Bacillota > Clostridia > Eubacteriales > Oscillospiraceae > Ethanoligenens > Ethanoligenens harbinense. Next base: position 263,129 of record NC_014828.1, on the reverse strand, counting down.
CCAGAGCGTCGGCCGCAGCCCATCCCAGGCCGCAAATCAGGACGGTGACGAGCACCGTGATCAAGGCAGCTCCCCAAACAGAGCGTTTGAGCATGACAACATTCCTCCCAAGCTGAAAAAGTATGGCGCAAATGGAAAGAAAACCGCGTGCGTTGGTTCGCACACGGTTTCGGCGGAAAAAGGAACTCCTGTCGCGCCGGTCAACTGTCGAATTTGTATCCGACGCCGCGCACCGTGGTAATATAATGTCCGCCGGTCTCATCGATACCCAGTTTTTGGCGCAGGCTCCGCACATGCATATCCAGCGTGCGCGTCTCACCTGCATATCCATAGCCCCACACATTGTCCAGCAGGATATTGCGTGTCATGGCCTTTCCTTCGTTTTCCATCAGCAGCTTGAGCAGCTCAAATTCCTTCAGGGTCAGTTCGACCGCTTTTTCGTGCAAAGTGACCTCGTGGCGCTCTTTGTCCAGCCGTATGCCGCGCGCTATCAGCACACTGCGGTCCGAGCCGGCCTGCCCCGCATGCCGCAGTGCGGCGCGCACCCTTGCCATCAGTTCCAATACACCGAACGGTTTGGTGACATAATCGTCCGCCCCCAGGTCCAGCCCCGTCACTTTATCAATCTCGCTGCTTTTGGCTGTGAGCAGGATGACCGGCACATGCGCCGCAGGTCCCGCTTTGATCTGCCGCAATGCGGAAAGACCGTCCATGCCGGGCAGCATGATATCCAGAAGGATCAGGTCCGGCAGGACTTTTTCCATTTCTTCAAAAAGCAATTCCGCTTCCTCGAATCCTTTGACCCGCAGACCGCAGGACTCCAGCGCGCACTTAATTACTTCTCGTATATTTTCTTCATCTTCTACCACAAATGCCGTTTTAGACATACCAACTTCTCCTGTATTTTCATCCCGGCATCCTGCTTGAGCCCATTCGCTCCGTGGAAAAGAGCCGGGCAGGAGTGCCGCCTGCATACCGTATTCCCTGTGCCGCCGAGGGAAGAACGGTCCATCCAAGTGGATATGAACGGCCTGCGGCCCACGCGGCAGCTGTGGAGGTGGTCAGATGATCTGTTTGTCCTTCAGCGAACCGGTTACATAAAAAATAACCCACTGCGCGATGTTTTCGGCATGGTCGCCAATGCGTTCGATGTATTTTGTGATCAGCAACAAATCAATGGCTTCGTCGGCGTTCTCGGGGCTTTGCACCAAAAGCGAGATGATCTCCTGTTGGATGGTGTGGAACAGGTGGTCCACCTCGTCGTCGCGTTCGATCACTTCGCGGGACACCTTCATATCGCTGTGCACAAACGCGTTGACACTGTCCTTTACCATGGAAGAAGCAATATGGGCCATCAGCGGGATATGTTCAATGGTCTGTGTACGCGGGTGCTCCCCGAAACGCAGGAGAATATCGGCGATGCCTACAGCGTGGTCTCCGATTCGCTCCATATCGGTCACGATTTTCAACGCAGTGGAGATTGCGCGCAGGTCTTTCGCCACCGGCTGCTGCCGCAGGAGCAGCCGCAGGCACTGCGTTTCGATTTCACGTTCCAAATCGTCGATCTGCTTGTCGTTGTCGACTACGCTCTGTGCCAGATCGCTGTCGTGTTTTTCAAATGCCTGGATGGAACGGTCAATCGCTTCCTCCACCAGCCCCCCCATGCGGATCAGATGCAGGTGTAGCTGTTCCAGTTCTTTTTGAAATTCTGTACGTACGTTCACACATTCGCCCCCCGTGGTTTAAGCGTATCCGCCGAATGATTCGTCCATATTTGAGATATGCAACAGTATATGCTCTGCCTTTGCCTGATATGCCTGTTAGGCAAACACGAAAATCAGCCGAAACGGCCGGTGATGTAATCTTCCGTGCGTTTGTCCTTTGGCATGGAGAACAGCGTGTTGGTTTCGCTGAATTCCACAATCTCACCATGCAGGAAAAACGCGGTAAAGTCGGAGATACGCGCCGCCTGCTGCATGTTGTGCGTAACGATGATAATGGTGTATTGTTTTTTAAGTTCTCCGGCCAGTTCCTCAATCTTCATGGTAGAGATCGGGTCGAGTGCGCTCGTGGGCTCGTCCATCAGCAGCACTTCAGGTTCCACGGCCAGCGCGCGCGCAATGCACAGGCGCTGCTGCTGGCCGCCTGAAAGACCCAGCGCACTTTTTTTGAGGCGGTCGTGCACTTCATCCCACAAGGCGGCGCCGCGCAAGCTTTTTTCCACGATCTCGTCCAGCTTGGCGTGGTTTTTCATACCGTGGATACGGGGGCCGTAGGCGATGTTGTCATAGATGGACATCGGGAACGGGTTGGGCTGCTGGAACACCATGCCCACCCGTTTGCGCAGCAGGGTCACGTCCATATCGCGGCTGTAGATGTCTTCCCCGTCGAGGGTAATCTCCCCCTCCACACGTACCGACTGAATCAGGTCGTTCATGCGGTTGAGCGTTTTGATAAATGTGGATTTACCGCAGCCCGAAGGGCCGATCAGGGCCGTAACATGGTTCTCGTAAGCGTTTAGGTTCACACTTTTGAGCGCATGGACTTCACCGTAATGCAGATTGACATTCTTTGCGGCCATTTTGACGTTCATTCTATTTCCTCCTGCGCGTTACTGCTTGTTGCCGGTCATTTTGCGTTCCAGCGCGTTGCCGATAAAACGGGCCCCCAGACTGAAGACGAACACCATGATGGTCAAGATGGCGGCGGAAACATCTGCCTGCTCACCCGCATGCGGCACGGAAGGGTTGGTATTCATGTCCCAGATATGCATGGAGAGCGTTTCACCGGAGCGAAACGGATTAAGCGGCGACATCGGGCTGGTGATGTTCCAGTTGCCGAACCGGATATCTGTTCCGGTACCTACGATGTAAAGAAGGGCGGCAGCTTCGCCAAAAGCACGACCACCGGCAAGGATCACGCCTGTGATGATACGAGGGATGGAGGCCGGCAGCAACACCCGCGCGATGGTCTGCCAGTGGGTGGCGCCGATACCCAGGCTGCCCTCTTTGTAATATTTGGGGATGGCGCGCAGGGCATCCTCGGTGGTGGTGGTCACCAGCGGCAGGTTGAGGATGGAAACGGCCAGTGCACCGGCCACCAGATTATAGGAGGAATGCGTCATCACAAGAAATACCAGATAACCGAACAGGCCGACCACGATGGAAGGGAGGGAAGAAAGCGTTTCGATACAGGTGCGAATAAAGGAAGAAAGGCGCCCTTCCTGCATGTACTCGGCCATATAGATGCCTGCACAGATGCCGATCGGCGTGCTGATAAGCAAAGACAGAATCACCAGATAAACCGTGTTGAAAAGCTGTGCGCCGATGCCCGTGCTGTGCGCGGCCGTGAGGATCATCGCGGCCCGGCCGCCACGGAAAAGGATGTAAATGGTGAACGCACCAAGCAACAAGAGAAAAAAACCGGCGACGCCGTAAAGAACACCGGTCGCAACGTGGTCGGCCCGCTGGGCCTTAGTGGCAGACTTGACTTTTGCGGCAGAAGTGCTCATAGATGGGTCGCTCCTTTCTTACTGATGATGCGTACGACCATGATAAATACGAACGAAATGACCAGGAGCAGCAGTGCCATGCTCCACAGGGCGCTCTGCAGTTCACCGCCCTGCGCGGCATTGCCCATGGCGCCCGCGATCACGGTCGTCAGGTTGCTGGTGGGCGAGAGGATGTTTTTCGGGAAGGTATTAGAAGGCCCGATGACCATGGCCACGGCAAGCGCCTCGCCGAAAGCCCGCGCCAGGCCGAGAATAACGCCGGTAAGCACGCCCGGCAGCGCATACGGCAGGATGACTTTGGTGATGAGCTGCCATCTGGTGGAGCCCAGGCCATAGGAAGCTTCGGTAAACATCTTCGGCGTGTGGCGGATAGCATCCGCCGAAATGCTGGTAATGGTCGGGAAGATCATGATGGCCAGCACAATGGCACCAGCCAGCACGCTGAATCCGATCTGCAAATGGAAAATATCACGAATGAACGGCACCAGCACCGTCAAGCCTGTCCAGCCGTAAACGACCGAAGGGATCCCGACAAAGATCTCGATTGCGGGCTGCAAAAAGTTCTTACCTAGTTTTGGGGAAATCTGCACCATAAAGATGGCGGCGGCCAGACTGAACGGTGTGGCGATGGCCAATGCCAGGAAACAAATGGTGATGGAGCCGAAAATAAAAATGGCCGCTCCCACATGCCCATACTGTCCATTGGTAACCGGCCCGTCAATCGGGCTCCATTTGGAAGAAAACAGGAACTCCACCAAACTGTGGTGATAGACCGTAAAGGTACGTATGCCGCTGAAGATCAGAAAGATGCCGATGAGCAGCGTAATGACCGCCGTGAAGATCCCCAATGTGGTGACAACAGACCGGCCCAACGTTTCTTTTCTGAAATAATCGAATCGGAAAACCGGGCGGCGGCCGGCGCTCTTTTGTACAGTTTGTTGTTCTTTTGAAAGCACTTTCTCCATCCTTTATACCCCTTGAATTTCCCGTTTAGCGATAAAAGGCCGAACGGATAATCCGCCGACCTTTACCGCACAAAGCAGATGCATGTGCACTTTGCGAAATAACGAATACCGGAACCCCGCCATCAAACCAAAACTTATTTGGAAGATGTCGCGGAAGAAGACGCAGAGGAGGAAGCGGAAGAGGTGTCCGCGTGCGGGACTTTCACTTTGCTGGCGATGCCGTAGCCCAGGGTCTCGCAGCGGGTGGCAAAATCAGCAGACTGCATGTATTTGATGAACGCGGCGGCCGCGCCTTTGGCTTCGCCTTTGGTGTACATATGCTCGGTGCCCCAGACTTTGTATTTGCCGGAGTAGATGTTGTCGAGGGTCGGGGCGACGTTGTCGATGCTCACAGTGCTGACGTTCGGGCTGGTGACCAGGTAGGACAGCGCGACATAGCCGATGGCGCCTTTGTTACCGGCCACATCCTGCAGCAGCACGCCGGAGTCATCGGTGTTGAGGGCGGAAGTGCTTTCTTCAACATTGTTCAGCGCATACTGTTTGAACAGCGCGCGGGTGCCGGAGTTGGACGGGCGGGTGACCAGCGTGATCGCTTCGTTCGGGCCGCCGACTTCGCTCCAGTTTTTGGTCTTGCCGGTGAAGATGTTGGTGAGCTGTTCGGTGGTGAGGTTGCTCACTTTCACGTCGGTGCTGGTGATGACCGCGACGCCGATGACGGCGACCTGATGGTCAACCAGCGTTTTCGCCTGGTCGGCGGGCAGTTTGCTCTCGGCGGTCACGTCGGAATCGCCGATGTCAACCGTGCCGGCCGCAACCTGCTGCAGGCCAACGCCCGAGCCGCCCGCGCTGACTGTGATTGAAACATCCGGGTTTTTCTGCTGGAAAGCGGTTTTGGCCGCATCCACCAGAGGCTTGAGGGCCGAAGAACCGGCCGCTGTGACCGTGCCGCTTACCGTGCTGGAAGACGAAGAACTTGAGCTGCTGGTTCCGTTGCTGCATGCCGTGAACAGGACGCCCAGCATTGCCACTGAAGCGACCGCCGCCAAAAGCTTCTTCATAAGATGTTTTCTCTCCTTAATGTTTCATAATCTCGCTAACATTTTCACTATACCGTTTTTCAAAAGACGTCAAAAGCACATGAATGTAAAGAGTGCGTAAAGTCTGTGTAAAGTCCGCGGTTTTTCGTGTGTTTCGAACAGAGTTTTACCGATATTTCCAACAAAAAGCAATGGGTTCCTTTGTTCCACACAGGGCTCAAACCCGGGCGGCGAGCAGCTCCATTCCCTTGCGCACACGGGCAAGCGATTCCTCTTTGCCGAGCAGTGTGCAGAGCTCCACCGCGCCGCCGGGCGTGAACTGCTTACCCGAAACAGCCACCCGCACCGGCCAGAGCACCACGCCGTTTTTCACACCCTTTTGCTCCACCAGACCAAACAACGCGGCATGCAGACCTGCGGCCGACCAGTCGTCCAGCGCCTCCAGCACGGGCAGCGCGTCGCGCAGGGTCTCCAGGGAATTTTCGGGGTTGGTCTTCATCTTTTTGCTCACATACAGCGCGGTGTCGTAGGCGGGCAGTTCGTCGATGAAATCCAGCTTTTCGGGGATGTCGGTCAGCTTTTCGCAGCGCGGCTGAAGCACCTCGGCAATGAGGCGGGTGTCTACCTCGCGGCGGACGGCTTTGCGGATATACGGCAGCGCCAGCTCATGGAACGCTTCCGGCGGCAGGGCGCGGATATAGGCGCTGTTGATCCACTTGAGCTTGGCCGTGTCGAAAATGGCCGGCGATTTGGAGATACCGTCAATGGAGAAGGCTTTCACCAGTTCCTCCAGCGAGAAGATCTCCTGCTCGCCTCCGGGACTCCAGCCCAGCAGGGCGACATAGTTGAGCACGGCCTCCTTGAGGTAGCCGTCCGCCACAAGATCCTCGTAAGAGGGGTCGCCGTGGCGTTTGGAGAGCTTGTGGGTGGCGTCACGCATCACAGGCGGGCAGTGGATGTAGGTGGGAATGTCCCACCCGAACGCCTCGTAGAGCAGGTTGTATTTAGGCGCGCTGGAAAGGTATTCGATGCCACGCACCACGTGGGTGATGCCCATCAGGTGGTCGTCGATGACGTTGGCGAAATTATAGGTGGGCAGGCCGTCGGTTTTGAGCAGCACGTTGTCGTCCAGCGTGTCGTTTTCCACCGTGATGTCACCAAAGATCACGTCATGGAAGGTGGTGCTGCCTTCGGTGGGAATCTTCTGGCGCACCACATGCGGCACACCTTCGGCCAGCAGGCGCTGCACCTCTTCCGGTGCCAGGTCACGGCAGTGACCGTCGTATTTGTGGGGCACGCCGCTGGCTTCGTGGATCTTGCGCAGCTCGTCCAGCCGCTCCTTGCCGCAGAAGCAGTAGTAGGCGCCGCCTTTTTCAATAAGCTCCTTGGCATAACGGGCGTAGATGTCCCGCCGCTCGCTCTGGACATACGGCCCCACCGGGCCGCCCACGTCGGGGCCCTCGTCCCAGAGCAGGCCGGTTTCGCGCAGTGTTTTGTAGATGATTTCCACCGCGCCTTCCACATAGCGTTCCTGATCGGTGTCCTCGATGCGCAGGATGAATTTTCCCCCCTGCGATTTGGCGATCAGATACGTGTAAAGCGCCGTGCGCAGGTTGCCCACATGCATATAGCCGGTGGGGCTGGGCGCGAAACGTGTGCGCACTTCTGTTTGACCCATGTGCAACTTCCTCTCAAGCAAATGTAAAGAACCGCGCGGCGGCGCGTGCCGTCCGCAAAGGCGTTCTGTTCAATAACAATGTGCCGCGGCACACCCTTTATCATACATTTACACCCGCATTATTGTCAAGGAGGGGACGTTGTGATAAAATGATGCTGTATCTTGCCGCAGTGCGACGGTTCCGGGCGCGCGCCGCCCGCGTACCGGTTTCTATCATATATGTATTAAGAGGTCTTTTTAAATGGAATACCGCATATCCAACCGCCTGGCGGCGCTCAAACCTTCCGCCATCCGCGAGATTTTCAAAGCCACGGATAACCCGTCGATCGTCCCGTTTGCGCTGGGCAACCCCGCGCCCGAATCGTTCCCGGTGGAGGTGATTCGTACCTTTACCAAAGAGATTTTGGACGAAAATCCGGCGGTGGCCCTGCAATACGGCATCACCGAGGGGTATGCGCCCCTGTGCGCGCTTCTGCGGGAGCGGATGCGGGACGTTTATCACTGCGGGCGCGAGGGCGACGATCTCATCGTGGTCTCGGGCGCCCAACAGGGCGCCGAGCTGGCCGCCAAGGCGCTCTGCGACGAGGGCGACACCGTGCTCTGCGAGAACCCGAGCTTCATCGGCGTGCTCAATGCGTTCCGTTCGCTGCGCGTCAACCTCAAAGGCATTCCGCTTCATGAGGACGGGCTGGACATCGAAGCGCTCGAGCAGGCTTTGCGCACCGAGCAGCGTGTGCGGATGCTCTATATTATCCCCAATTTTCAGAATCCATCCGGCATTACCACCAGCCTGGAAAAACGGCGCGCGGTCTACGCGCTGGCCCGCAAATACAATATTATAATTCTGGAAGACAACCCCTACGGCGAGCTGCGCTTTGCGGGGGAAGATCTGCCGCACATCAAGTCGATGGACGAGGACGGGCGGGTGATCTATCTCGGCACGTTCTCCAAGATCCTCTCCGCCGGGCTGCGGGTGGGCTATGTGCTCGGCCCCGCGCCCGTGCTGCAAAAAATGGTGGTGGCCAAGCAGGGTGAGGACGTGCACACGGCCATGCTTTCACAGATGATCGCGGCGCGTTTTCTGGCGTGGAACGGATTTGCCGCCCATCTGGAGCGCGTGCGCACGCTCTACCGCGAGAAATGCGGCCGGATGCTCGACGGCATCCGTCGGTATTTTGACCCGCGCATCACGCATACCACACCGCAGGGCGGGCTGTTTCTCTGGTGCACACTGCCGGAGGGAATGCAGCTCATGGACTACTGCAAAGCCGCCATCGCCAAAGGCGTGGCGGTGGTGCCGGGCACGGCGTTCCTGCCGGACACGCAGGGCCAGAGCCAGTCGTTCCGGCTGACGTTTGCCGCACCGTCGGAAGAACAGATCGAACAGGGTTTGCGACTGCTCGGCGGCATCCCGCTTCAATAAAGCGCACATATCCCAATCAGGAATTTCGGAGGCAGATCACGGATGGAAAACGAAAAAAAGAACGTATTCAGCGGCATTCAGCCCACCGGCATCCCCACGCTGGGCAACTATCTGGGCGCCATGCGTAACTGGCCGCTGCTGCAGGAGGAATATCACTGCATCTATTCGGTGGTGGATCTGCATTCGCTGACCGTTCGGCAGGAACCGGCCAATCTTCGCAGGCAGACGCTTTCACTGGTGGCGCTGCTGCTGGCCTGCGGCATCAACCCCGAAAAGAGTCTGCTGTTCATCCAGAGCCATGTCCCCGCCCATGCGGAGCTGGCGTGGCTGCTCAACTGTTACACCCAGTTCGGCGAACTCTCACGTATGACGCAGTTCAAGGATAAATCCGCCAAACATCCCGATAATATCAATGCGGGGCTGTTCTGCTACCCGGTGCTGATGGCGGCGGATATCCTGCTTTACCAGGCCGACCTGGTACCGGTGGGCGCCGACCAGAAGCAGCACATGGAGCTGGCGCGCGACGTTGCCGGGCGGTTCAACGGCATCTACGGCGACGTGTTCCGCATCCCGGAACCGTATATCCCCAAGGACGGCGCGCGGGTGATGTCTTTGCAGGAGCCGGCGAAGAAGATGTCCAAATCGGACGAGAACCCCAATGCCTATATTCTGCTGCTGGACGACGCGGACACCATCCTGCGCAAATTTCGCCGGGCCGTCACCGATTCCGAAGCGGAGGTCGTCTGTCGCGAAGGGAAGGACGGCATCAACAATCTCATCTCCATCTATTCCATCGTGACCGGCAAAACGGTGCCGGAGGTGGAGCATGAGTTTGCGGGCAAGGGCTACGGCGATTTCAAAACCGCCGTAGGCGAGGCCGTGGCCGAAGCGCTGCGCCCGGTGCGCGAAACGTACGCCGACCTGCTGAAAAACAAAGACTATCTGGCGGACGTTTATACAAAGGGCGCGGAAAAGGCACGCGCCATTGCCGGGCGCACCTATGCCAAAGCCTGCAAAAAGCTGGGCCTGGTGCTGCCGCAACGGCCGTGACACGCGCGCCCATGAGAACAGTTTCATTGCGTGGCAGGGAAAACGGAGGATTTGCATGTCGCTGAAAACCTATGGTGCGATCGCGCTGACCCTGGTACTCGCCATTGCCATCTCCTATGTCTGCACGCCGTTCGTCATTCGGCTGGCAAACCGCATCGGCTGGATGGATATCCCCAAGGACAAGCGGCGGATGCACAAAAAAGCCATTCCATTGCTGGGCGGGTTGTCCATCATTGCCGGTTTTTTGTTTTCCTCGCTCATTATTTTGCTTGTTTTGGGGCACTTCTCGGATTATTACCCGCCGCGCATCCTGCTGCTGATGCTCCAGATTCTGCCGGGTGCAGCCATCATCGCCGTCGTGGCGTTTTTTGACGACCGCTTCAACCTGCCGCCGCTGCCGCGCCTGGCCGTCCAGTGCGTGGCAGCGGGCATTGCGGTGGCGATGGGCGTGCGCATCCAGTTCATTTCGGGCAGCGTGCGGCTGTTTGGCACGCAGACATTCAATTTGGGCTGGCTGTCCATTCCCGTCACCATCATCTGGATCGCGGGCATGACCAACGCCATGAACTGGATCGACGGATTGGACGGGCTGGCCGCCGGCATCTCCAGCATTGCATCGGGCACGGTGCTCATCCTGGCCACGCTACAGGGGCGGCCGCAACTGGCCGTCGCCATCCTCACGGCGGCGCTCGCGGGCGGATGCCTGGGCCTGCTGCCCTACAACAAAAATCCCGCCAAGGTCTTCATGGGCGACACCGGCGCCATGTTTTTGGGGTATACACTGGGTGTCATCTCGGTGCAGGGCCTGTTCAAGTTTTACGCGGCCATTTCTTTTCTTGTGCCCATCCTCATTCTTGCGCTGCCGATTCTGGATACGGCCTCCGCCATTCTGCGGCGGCTGGCGGAAGGCAAATCGCCGTTTACGCCCGACCGCAGCCATATTCACCACAAGCTCATCGACATGGGGCTCTCGCAGAAGCAGGCGGTGGGCTTTCTCTATGCGGTAAGCGGCACCCTCAGCGTGATCGCCATCCTGTTTACGGTGTTCGGCAAGGTCATCGGCTGGCGCTTTTTACTGCTGACGCTGCTGGTGGTGCTGGGTGCCTCACTGGTAGCGCTGAAGCTCTGCCGGAAGTATAACGCGCAGTGCAAGTGCAAAAACGAGAGTATCCTGCACGGCTGTGCGGCCGGAAAAGAGCCGGAGAAGCAGCCGCCGGAGCCGGATGGGCAGAAATCACCCGCTGTTGACGAAAAAAGCACGAACACACCCGCACGGCCGGACACCCCCGATGCAGCGGAACCGAATAAAAAAGACAAACAGGGCGGGGAATGACCCGCCTAGCCAAACGCCCGGCCGGACAGTTGTCCGGCCGGGCGTTTGGCAATTTGGCGCCGTGCATGATATGTGCAATCTCTTTATATTTTGGGAATCACCGGGCTGTCCCGGAGTGTCCGCACCATTTGCAGATAGATATCCGGGTGCGCCAAACTTGCCGCGCCATGTTTCCAGCCTGGGAATACGCGTAACGTGCTACTTGGTATGGCTTCGTGCAGCCTTGATGCGGAGCGTTTCATAATGCCCAATTCCGCGCCGCCGACCACTATCAGTACGTTCGCCTGTGTTTCACTGATGCTTGCGGGTAATGGAAAATGCCCGTTGCTGCGTGTAATGTTAGCTAGTGACTGACAGGTCATGCGAACACTGGAGGCATAATACCTTTCAAAAAGAGAATCCGGTATTTGCAGGACCTGCGCCTGTTTTCGGGCTATTCGTTTGTTTTGGATTAATCCGTAAAACAACGGGGTAAGCGCTGCCATCAGCCCCGAACCGGCGAGCGGGTAGACCAACGCGCTTTCGATGATGGCATAGCGCGCCAGTTTTTGGCGCCGTGCAAGCATTTCCACCACGATCTGGGCGCCGATAGACAGGCCCGCAATCGCATACACGCTGCCCCCGTAATTTGCATCCAGGTACGCAAGACATTGCGCCGCACTGTCAGCGATGCTTCGGAAGGTGGTGTCTCCATCATCGTCGTGCCCATCCAAAGTGGGAACAATCAGGCGGTACTGGTCTTGCAGCCCATCCACGATTGGCTGCCAAGACCACCAGGACAGCCCGCCGCCATGGAGCAAGACAATAGGTGGATGATCCGCTTTCCCAAATAAATGAAAACGCATAGTTTACCTCTGTTCTATTATGGCCGCAGGACGATTGCTATCCATCTGGCGTTACCCCACTGCTTCCTCCGCCGAGGGATCGAACAGAGCCAGCAGCTCCTGCGGCGACATCCGGGAAATGATGCCGTCCCCTTCGCTGATGACCGAATCGGCCAGCTTGAGTTTGTCCTGCTGGAGCTTGAGAATCTTTTCCTCAATGGTGTCCTTGGCGATCAGCTTGTAGACCTGCACGCTGCTTTTCTGCCCGATGCGGTGGGCACGGTCGGTCGCCTGGTTCTGGGCGCTTACATTCCACCACGGGTCGTAGTGGATGACGATGTCCGCCGCGGTGAGGTTCAGGCCGGTGCCGCCCGCCTTGAGCGAAATGAGGAACACCGGCGTGTCGTCGTTGTTGAAACGGGTGGTAAGTCTTGCGCGCTCCTCCTTGGAGGTGGAGCCCTTGAGCACATAATAGCCGATGCCGTCGCCGGTGAGCCGGTCGGCGATGATGGAGAGCATGGAGGTGAACTGCGAGAACAGCAGCACCTTGTGCCCGCTTTCGGTAACGGAGCGCAGCAGCTCCATACAGAGTTCCAGTTTGGCGCTGCCTCCCGTATAGTCTTCGTAATAGAGCGACGGGTCGCAGCAGAGCTGGCGCAGGCGGGTGAGCATGGCCAGCACAATGAGCTTGTTGCTGTTTTGCAGGGAGCCTGTGAGCTCCTGCCGGATGCTGGCCAGGTTGGCCATATAAAGCTTCTTCTGCTCGCCGTCCAGCGGCGCGTAGAGCACGGTCTCGGTCTTGGGCGGCAGCTCACGCAGCACGCTGGATTTCAGGCGGCGCAGGATAAACGGCGAAAGCATCCGCCGCAGGCGATCGAGGGCCTGTTCGTCCCCGCCTTTCACCACCGGCAGTTCGAAGGTCTCTCGAAACTTGGCATGGCTGTAGAGATAGCCCGGCATAAGGAAATCGAAGATGGACCAGAGCTCCGCCAGGCTGTTTTCCACCGGCGTGCCGGTGAGGGCGAAGCGGTGCTCGCTGCGAATCTGTTTGACGGCGCGCGCGTTCTGCGTGCTGGCGTTTTTAACATACTGCGCCTCGTCGATGATCTCACAGTCAAACGTGTAGGGCTTATAGAGGTCGATGTCCCGCTTGAGCAGTTCGTAGGAGGTAATGATGATGTCGTACTGCGGGATCTGCGCGACCAGCTCCGCCCGCTGGGCCGCGCTGCCCATAATAGCCAGCGATTGCAGGCCGGGGGCAAAGCGCGCAATCTCGCTCACCCAGTTGAGCACCAGCGAGGTGGGGCACACCACAAGGGAAATGCGCTTGTTTTCGGTGCTTTCCTCATGGTTGTGCAGCAAAAAGGCGATGGTCTCCAGCGTTTTGCCAAGGCCCATGTCGTCGGCCAGAATGCCGCCCAGGCCATAGCGCGCCATCGTTTTCAGCCAGCGGAACGCCTTTTTCTGGTAGTTGCGCAGGATATGGCGCAGGCTCTCGGGCGGCTGGATGTCGGCGTCGTCCATGCTGCGCAGCTCCCGCAGCATGGATTTGAACCCCGGGTCGCGGTCGGACTGGATGAGCGCGCTGTCCCGCAGGATGTTGTCGAGCACCATGGCGCGGTAGCGGTGCACGTCCGCCTCTCCGTTTTTGATCTGGTCGTCCGAAAGGTCCAGGCTCTGCGCCAGTTCGGATACCTCGCCCAGCGTGTCGTCCTCCAGCGTAACGAAGCTGCCGTCCGAAAGCTTGTGGTACTTTTTATGCTGCCGGTAAGATTTGAGCAGATCGAGCAGCTCGTCACGCGGAAAATCCCCGGTGTCGAACGTGACGTTCAGCAGGTCGCTTTTGAGCCGCACACCCACGCTCACCGCCGGCGGCTTGCGGATGGTCACCTTGCCGAGGCGGTCGGTGGCATAGACGGACGCCACGGTGGAAAGCTCCGCGATGCCCTCGCTGAGCAGCGCGTAGATCCTTTCCTCGTCGTCCACATACAGCAGGCGGTGCTGGAGGTTGTAGGACGGCAGGTATTTATCCACCAGCGAGCGCGCGATGTATTCGCCGCGCACGTCCCGCTGTACCGACGGCGTGGGCTGTTCGTCCATGGCGTTGATCTCGGTGGCCTCGTAGCAGTATTTGAGCGTGCCCGTCACCATCATGGAGGAGGGCATGTCGAGGTAGAGCTTGGCTTTCAGCGGCGCGGGGCGGAAGCAGTCGAGCATATCCGCATTTTCCACTTCAATGTGGCTGCAGATCACGTCCAGCACGTTGGCGCAGAACGCCGGCATCTCCTTGCGATTGATGGTGAGTTCGCCGCCTTTGTCCGTAAACGCCCGCAGGAATTCCCGCGTAGCGGCGGTATAGTCCTCCGCGCAGCGGAACAACCGTTCGCCCAGCATCACATAGGCGTTTTTCTCCCCCATATAGAGGAAGACCGGCAGTTCCGAGAGACTGAGGAGAAAGGCGTCGCCCGCTTCCTGCACTTGCAGGCTGAGCACAGGGTTTTCGTCGGTGAACAGCACATGCTTCTCGTTGCGGAAATCCACCCGCATGGCGACTTTTTGCCCCACCAGCAGGCCGAACAGCTCGTCGAACGCGCTGCTTGAGAGCGTGAGGCTGCGTTTACCGGCCTTGTAGCCGCCCGCGTCGCCCGCAAACTGCATATAGTCCGCATAGCGCGACATGAAAAAGCGTACCAGCGGGCGGGACGCTTCCTCAAAGGCCGAGATATCGTGCGTGAGGGTGAGTTTGGCGCCGTATTCCACGGTGCCGCCCTGCCGCATCTCAAAAAAGAATTTGGAAAGGTCGCGGAGGATATACTGCCGCTCATGCCCCACGGTAAAGGACAGGTTCAGCCGCCCGTTGTAGTCGTACTCCAGCGAGGGCACCAGCCGGGCTTTTTTCACAATCGTGTGCGCCATGGCCTCGCTGAGGGCCTTCTTGCTGTAGTGCCCCAGCATGCGCCCGGCATAGCGGTCGGTTTTGTTTTCATTTTCGCCGCGCTCGCCGCCCGCATCGGTCTTTTGCAGGGCATAGCAGCACAGCAGCACCGCCACAATGTGCTTGCAGCAGCCCTCATATTCATAAAAAGCCGGGCAGTCGCACCAGCTTTCCTTCATCTCGCCGTTCTGGTCGAACGAAACTTCCACCTCATAATTGTATTTGCCTCCGCGGACCTCCGCGGTGACTTTTTCTCCGGTGTCCTGTTCGTCTTTGGCGCGTTTGAGTTTGGAAACGCGCCGCTGGTTATAATATTCCACCCCGCGTTCAAAAGCGGCGCGGTTTGCCGCCGCCGCCGCAATATCTTTCATCTCAATATTCAAAATGCAAGTACACTCCCGCTATTGGCTTACGCAATGTCAAAATCTGCCCGAAAAAGAACCCGGCCGCCCGGATTTTCAGTTGTGCCGCGGCGGGTCACAGGCCCGCGGCGGTGCGCAGAGCATCGCCCGAAAGGCGGTAGCCCCGCCAGTCGTTTTTGGCACGGGCGCCCATTTTTTCATAAAACGCGATGGACGGCGCATTCCATGTCAGGCATTCCCATTCCAGCCGGCCGCAGCCCTCCTCGCAGGCTTTGCGCGCCAGCCGGGTGAAAACTGCGCGCCCGATGCCTTTGCCCCGGAAAGCCGGGCGGACATACAGGTCTTCCAGATAGATGCCGGAAAGACCGGTGAACGTGGAGAACGAATAGAAATAGATCGCGTAGCCCGCCGTCCGGCCCTGCCATTCCAGCAGAAGCGCATGGGCCGCCTGTTTGTCGAACAGCGCGTCCTGCAGGCCCTGTTCCGTGGCGTCCATCTGATCGCGCAGATGCTCATACTCGGCCAGCTCACCGATAAGCGACCAGATCAGCGGCACATCGGCGGCCGTGGCCGGGCGAAGCCCGATCTCGTCTGAAAATTCCTGCGGCATGGCGCGCGGTTCCCCCTTGATCAGACTGATTTTCTGCCGCAAACGGCAAATCTCCATTTAAATGAGTATACCATATCACGCCGCCGGATTCAAGCAAAGCAGGCGGGGCGGGCACAGCCCGCATTTATGTTCAAGACGTCTTTGCCGGAACAGCACACGCGCAGCCTGAAAGCCGGGGCGGGTACAACCCGCGTTCATGTTCAGGGAAGCCTTTCCCAAACGACATGCGCTTTGCCTGAAAAGGGCGCGGAAAGGGCCGCCGCGGAATCTCAATCCGCGGCGGCCCCTTGGGAGACGGGATGCGTTTTTATCAGATGATGTTGACGTCCTTGCCGTCCATCACACTGTTCATGTTGCGCACCGAGCACATCTTGCCGCACATGGTGCAGGTGCTGCTGTCCTCGGGAAAGGATTCCTTGCGGTAGCGGCGGGCCTTTTCGGGGTCGATGGCCAGTTCAAACATCTTCTCCCAGTCGAGCGCGCGGCGCGCGTCGGCCATGGCGTCGTCCCACTTGCCGTCGTCCGTACCTTTGGCAAGGTCGGCGGCGTGGGCGGCGATCTTCGCCGCGAAGATACCCTCGCGCATATCGTCATAGGTGGGCAGGCGCAGGTGCTCCGCGGGCGTGACATAGCAGAGAAAATCGGCGCCCGCGGCGCCCGCCACCGCGCCGCCGATGGCGCTGGTGATGTGGTCGTAGCCGGGCGCGATGTCGGTGACCAGCGGCCCCAGCACATAGAACGGCGCGCCGTGGCAGAGCCGTTTTTCCAGCTGCACATTGGCGGCGATCTCATTTAGGCGCATGTGGCCCGGGCCTTCGATCATCACCTGCACATGGCGTGCCCACGCGCGTTTGGTCAGCTCGCCCAGCGTAATCAGCTCATGAATCTGGCTGGCGTCGGTGGAATCGGCGATGCAGCCGGGGCGGCAGGCGTCGCCCAGGCTGAGGGTCACGTCATATTCCGCGCAGATGTCGAGCAGCTCGTCAAAGCGCTCATAGAACGGGTTTTCTTCGCCTTTGAGCTGCATCCACGCATAGAGCAGCGAGCCACCGCGCGAGACGATGTTCAGCTTGCGGCCGCTCCGCGCAAAGGTGGCGGCGGTGTTCCGGTTGATGCCCGCGTGCACCGTCATGAAATCCACGCCGTCTTTAGCATGCTGCTCAAACACGCGGATGAATTCGTCCGCCGTGATGTCCGCAAGGTCTTTATCATAGAAACCGACGGCGTCGTAAACCGGCACCGTGCCGATGGACGCCGTGGACATCTCGACCAGTCGGCGGCGGAATTCGCCCGTCTTGCCGTAGGAGCTCAGGTCCATGATGGCTTCGGCCTTGAGGTTGATGGCTTCTTTCACCTTGTCGAGCTCGGCGTCGAGGTTGCAGCAGTCCTTGGACACGCCGAGGTTGACGTTGATCTTGGTGCGCATGCCTTCCCCGATGCCCTCGGGCACCAGCGATTTGTGGTTTTTATTGGCCGGGACGGCGATGCGGCCGGCGGCCACGCGCGCAAGCAGCAGGTCGGGGTCCATGCCTTCTTTTTCGGCCACGGCGCGCATCTGTTCGGTCAGAATACCTTTGGCGGCCGCGTCCATCTGTGTAGTGTATGCCATATGTGATTCTCCTTTGTGGGGCTGCGGGAAATCCATCAGAAAAGCGCCTGCCGGAAAGGCAGACGCTCCATACGCAACCATAAACGCTGCGTTTGCTTCCCTACGCCAGTCTTAACTAACAGGTTCAAAGGGTCAGGTTTTAACCTTCTCAACCGAAACGGTCCCCCCGCAAACAAATATGTAATTGTACCCTGGGCGCGGACAGACCGCGCGCACGGTATGGACAGTATACCACAATATCCTCCAAAAGTAAAGCGGACTGCGCCCGCCCCAAGTATTGCAGATTGTTTTTTTGGCAAACAGATGATATAATGGGGATATGCAGGCAAAACATGGAATGCGTGTTTTGCATTTTCTCCCCGGAGGAACCGAATGCTCCAAAGCCGATTGCAAATCATCACCGGGCATTATGGCAGCGGCAAAACAACTTTTGCCGTCAACCTCGCGATGGAAAATGCCCGCGCGGGGCGGAAGACCTGTCTGGTGGATATGGATATCGTCAACCCGTATTTCCGTGCGGCGGACAGCAAAGGTCCGCTTGAAGCCGCAGGCGTGCGGGTTATTCGGCCCATCTACGCGGGCACCAATCTCGACCTGCCCGCGCTGCCCGGGGAACTGGCTGCCGTGTTTGACGACACGTCTTATACCGTGGTGCTGGATGTCGGGGGGGACGACGCGGGCGCCGCGGCGCTTGGCGCGTATGCGCACCGTATCTTGGCGGCGGACTATGCGCATCTGTATGTGTTCAATGCCCGCCGCCCGCTCACATCCACACCCGAAGAAGCAGTGCAGATCCTGCGGGAGATCGAGGCGGTTTCGCGCGTGCCCGCCACCGGCCTGGTGAACAACACCAATCTGGGGAACGAGACCGACACGGATGTGCCGGCCGCATCCGCGGCATTTGCGGAGCAGACGGCGGCACTCACAGGCCTGCCGCTTATATACACCGGCGTGCGGCAAGAGCTGGCCGACGCCGCACGCTCCCGTCTGCCCTCGGTTTATCCACTGACCATGTGGGTCGTGCCCCCGTGGTGACCGCCCGTTCTGTATTGGCAACGATCGGGCGCGCATCGTCGCGCCCGACAGGAGGTAATTTTGATATGCCAAGGATCATTGTGGATGAAGAACGCTGCAAGGGGTGTGGCTTGTGCGCCACCGCCTGCCCCAAAGGGATCGTGGCGCTTTCATCGGAGACGCTCAACAGTAAAGGCTACCATCCCGCCCATGTGGCCGAGATGACGCTCTGCATCGGCTGCGCCATGTGCGCGCTGATGTGCCCGGACGTGGCCATCGTGGTGGAAAGGTAGGATTTGTGCATGCCTGAAAAAGTTTTGATGAAGGGCAACGAGGCGCTGGCTCAGGCGGCCATCGGCGCCGGCTGCCGGCATTTCTTCGGCTATCCCATCACGCCGCAGACCGAAGTGTCCGCCTATATGGCCAAACGCATGCCCAAGATCGGCGGTACATATCTCCAGGCGGAATCCGAAGTGGCGGCCATCAACATGGTGTATGGCGCAGCCTGCGCAGGCGTGCGCGCCATGACATCCTCGTCCTCTCCGGGCATCAGCCTCAAGAGCGAGGGCATTTCCTATATTGCGGCCTGCGACCTGCCCTGCCTCATCGTGAACGTGCAGCGCGGCGGGCCGGGACTGGGCGGCATCCAGCCTTCGCAGTCCGATTACTGGCAGGCCACCCGCGCGGCCGGGCACGGCGATTTTCATCTGCTGGTGTTCGCGCCGGATTCGGTGCAGGAGATGGTGGACCATGTGTTCATGGCATTCGACCGCAGCGACCATTACCGCGTGCCGGCTATGATCCTCTCGGACGGCATGCTCGGCCAGATGATGGAACCGGTGCTGGTGCAGGAGCCTCAGAAAGCCGACCTGCCGCCCAAGACCTGGGCGACAAACGGGCACGGCGGCAAACGCCCGCACAATATCATCAACTCGCTGTACCTCCAGCCGGAAGAACTGGAAGAACTCAACTTCGAGCGCTTTAAAAAATATGACACCATCATTGCCAACGAACAGCGCTCCGAACGTTTCCATATAGAAGACGCGGATCTGGTGGTCACGGCGTTCGGCGCGTCGGCCCGCGTGGCCAAAAGCGCGGTGATGGCCGCGCGCGCCAAAGGGCTGAACGTGGGGCTGCTGCGCCCCATCACGCTTTGGCCGTTCCCGACGGACGCGTTTGCCGAAGCGGCCAAAACGGCCAAAGCGTTTCTGAGCGTGGAGATGAACATGGGCCAGATGGCGGACGATGTACGGCTGGCCATCAGTTGCAGCCGCCCGGTGCATTTCTATGGCCGCACCGGCGGCGTAATCCCCACGCCGGCACAGGTTCTCGCGGAGATCGAGCGGATACTGGGAGGTGACCGGTAATGGCGGTCGTATTTCAAAAACCGAAAGGGCTCACCGATACGCCCTTGCATTATTGCCCGGGCTGCACGCACGGCATCATCCACCGGCTGGTGGCCGAAGCAATGGATGCGTTCGATATCGGCGGCAGGACCATCGGCGTCTGCCCGGTGGGCTGCGCGGTGATGGCGTATGACTATTTCTCCTGCGACATGGTGGAAGCGGCGCACGGGCGCGCGCCCGCCGTGGCCACCGGCATCAAGCGCGCGCTGCCGGAAAGCGTGGTCTTCACCTACCAGGGCGACGGCGACCTCGCCGCCATCGGCACGGCCGAAACCGTGCACAGCGCCACGCGCGGGGAGAACATCACGGTCATCTTCGTCAACAACGCCATCTACGGCATGACCGGCGGGCAGATGGCCCCCACCACCTTGCCGAACCAGGTGACCCAGACCACTCCGTACGGGCGCGACACGCAGACGGCGGGCTACCCGGTGCGCATCTGCGAGATGCTTTCCACGCTGGACGGCGCGGCGTATATCGAGCGTGTGGCGGTGGACAGCCCCGCCCATGTGCGCGCCGCGCAGAAAGCCATCCACAAAGCGTTCCGGTATCAGATCGAGGGAAGAGGTTTCACGCTGGTGGAAGTGCTCTCCACCTGCCCGACCAACTGGGGCCTTTCCCCGGTGGAATCGCTGGATTGGCTGCGCGAAAACATGATGCCGTATTATCCGCTGGGCGTGTATAAGGACAAGCATGCGGAAACGGCGGATGAGACTGTGAAACAAAAGGCGGAGGTGCATGCATGATGGCGACGACCACTTCCGAACGAGTCGATACGCCGGTCACGGCGGGTAATGGCGCGCAGGCGAAGCCGTATTCCATGACCACGCTGTTTGCCGGGTTCGGCGGGCAGGGCATCCTGTTTTCCGGCAAGGTGATGGCGTATGCCGGCCTGCTGGAGGGGCGCGAAGTGTCATGGCTGCCCTCTTATGGACCGGAAATGCGCGGCGGAACCGCCAACTGCGGGGTGTGCATCTCGAGTAATCCGGTGGGTTCCCCGCTGGTGACTGATCCGGACGCGTTCGTGGTGATGAACCTGCCTTCATTCCTAAAATACATCGACCATGTGCGGCCGGGCGGCGTTGCGGTGCTGGATTCGTTCCTCATCGACCGGAAAGTGGAGCGCAACGATATCCGCGCGTTTTACATTCCCGCCACCCGGCTGGCCAGCGAGAACAAGATCGACGGCCTGGCGAATATGATCATGCTGGGCAAGCTGCTGCGCGAAACGCAGTTTGCGGCGTATGATTCCGTGATCGCGGGGCTGCGCAAGTCTGTGCCCGCGCGCAAGGCCGCGCTGGTGGACGCAAATATCAAGGCCATCGGCATTGGAATGGAATATAACAAATAGTATATACATACAGTATATACTACGGCGATATAAAAAACCATCTGTAAACATCGTAAGATGCATTACAGATGGTTTTTTGTGTGCCTGCATTTAAAATGCGGTCTGCAACCGCCTTTTAGGGTAATGCACGTGTTGTTTTATCTATACTTTTCTGAACTGGAAAGCGGCGTGTGTCCGCCTCCCTTTCAGGCCGTGCGCGTACCATCCACTGAAAACTTGCTTGAACCTGTTTGCGGGCTCAGCCCGCCCGCGGGGGCCATCCTTTTTGTGTGGCGACAAAAAGGATGCAAAAAACGCCTTTCGGCGGGCTAATCCGCTTTGCCCAAAGTAGGTTACACAGTAAAAACTGTCTCCCTGAAAACGCCGCCAAACTCGCCCGCGCTCAAACAGTGGCGGCATTTTCCCGCCGCAAACGGCGGCCGGTCGGCCTGCGCCGGACATGCCCGCCATGCAAAGCGGCAGCGCTGCCCGCCGTCTATCCCCGCGTCCGCGCTGCATTTTGGCACTCTTTTTCTGCACTTTTGCAGTATACCGCGCTCTTTTCTCATGCCATAATAGAGCAAAGAGGTGAGATGGCTTTGCCGCCCGTTCAGGCTGTGCGCTTTTTGTTCTAAAGAAATTTTCCTGAACTTGAATGCGGCCTGCGGCCGCCTGTTCAGGCTGTGTATGCATGGTTTTGGTATGCTTCCCTGAACTCAAAAGTGGACTGTGTTCACCCGCATTTGGAATAGCCGCAGTTGCGGCAGATAACGCAGCCGCCCTCGTGCTCCATTTTGGCGCCGCAGTCAGGGCAATATTTCATCGCCGGGGTGTTTTCCGGCGGGGCCCAGCGGTGCAGCACGGCTTCATTCTCCGCCTGCACGACAACAGCGGATACCTGCGCCGGCTCGCCGGCCTGAATATTCTTGACCTTTTCGATCACACGAGCGATGGCATCGGGGCAGGAGGTGGCCTGCATGCCCGGTCGCCGGATGGTGGAAGGGCAACGGATGCCCTTGAGCTGCTCGATGATGCTGTCCACATCCAGCCCGGCGCGCAGACCAATGGACACCAGCCGCGCCGTGGCCTCGCTCTGAGACGGGCATCCGCCCGCCCGCCCCGTGTTGGTGAAAACCTCGCAGATGCCGTTTTCATCGTAGTTGACGGTAATGTAGAGGTTCCCGCAGCCAATGCGGCAGCGCTCGGTGAACCCGGTGGTCACGTTCGGGCGGGGGCGCGGCTGCAAACCGGCGGCGCGCGCGGTGCCGGAAACAGAAGGTGCAGCCTCCGTAGCGGCAGGTTTCTCCGCGTTCACTTTGCCGATGTTGAGCACCTGCGCGTCGCGGCTGCCGTCGCGGTAGATGGTCACGCCCTTGCAGCCAAGCTCATAGGCCAGCATGTAGACCCGGCGCACATCCGCAATGGTTGCGTCATGCGCGAAATTCACGGTTTTGGACACCGCGTTGTCGGTGCGGCGCTGGAACGCCGCCTGCATCTTGATGTGGTATTCCGGGGAGATGTCGTGCGCGCAGACGAACACCCGCCGGATGTCCTCCGGCAGCGCGTCGATGTGTGCCAGACTACCTTCTTGGGCAATCTGCCGCATCAGGTCCTCGCTGTAAAGCCCGCGTTCCTCCAGCAACTGCCGCAGCACGGGATTCGCTTCCACCAGTTCGGTGCCGTCCATCACATTGCGGATGAACACATAGGCAAACACCGGCTCCACGCCGCTGGAGCACCCTGCGATGATGGACAGCGTGCCGGTGGGGGCGATGGTGGTCATAGTGGCGTTGCGCACAGGCGTGCCGTTTTTCAAGGTGCTTTCTTCAAAGAGCGGAAAGGCGCCGCGCACTTGTGCCAGCCCGGCGCTTGCCGAGCGTGCGGTGTCGGTGATAAAGCCCATCACTTTTTCACCCAGTGCCACGGCTTCGTCGCTGTTGTAGGGGATACCCAGTTCCAGCAGCAGGTCGGCCCAGCCCATCACACCCAGGCCGATCTTGCGGGTCTGCTTGGTCATATGGTCGATTTGCGCAAGCGGATAGCGGTTGGCGTCGATGACATTATCCAGAAAATGCACTGCGTCGCGCACCACGTCGGCCAGCTTGTCCCAGTTGATGACGGATGCGCCGTCTTCCTGCCGCCGAAGCATCCGGTGCAGGTTGACGGAACCGAGGTTGCAGGCCTCGTAGGGCAGCAGCGGCTGTTCCCCGCAGGGGTTGGTGGACTCAATGGCGCCCACCGAGGGCACCATGTTGTCGCGGTTGAGCCGGTCGAGGAAGATGATGCCCGGCTCCCCATTGCGCCATGCCGCGTCCACGATCTTTTCAAAGACTTCCCGGGCCGACAGCCGCCCGGTGCTCTCTTTGGTGTTGGGGTCGATGAGGTCGTATTCCTCGTCCGCTTCCACCGCGCGCATGAAGGCTTCGGTGATGCCCACGGAGATGTTGAAATTCGTAATATCGGCGTTGTTTTTCTTGCAGTCGATAAATTCAAGGATATCGGGATGGTCCACCCGCAGGATGCCCATGTTGGCGCCGCGGCGGGTGCCGCCCTGCTTGACGGCCTCGGTGGCCATGTTGAACACCCGCATGAAGCTCACCGGGCCGGAAGCCACGCCGCCTGTGGTGTTGACGGTGCTGCCCTTGGGCCGCAGGCGCGAAAAGGAAAAGCCGGTGCCGCCGCCCGACTTGTGGATGAGCGCCGCCTGCTTGATGGCCTCGAAGATGGCCTCCATGCTGTCTTCCACCGGCAGCACGAAGCAAGCCGCGAGCTGCCCCAGCGGCCGCCCCGCGTTCATCAGCGTGGGCGAGTTGGGTAAAAACTCCAGTTTGGTCATACGGGCATAAAAGCGGTCGGCCAGCGCCTTGATGTCGGCGTCCGGGTTATAGGTCCTGTCCGGCGCGGCGATGGCGTCCGCCACGCGGTGAAACAGTTCCTCAATGGTTTCGGTCGGCCTCCCGTCCGCGTCTCGGATCAGATAGCGTTTTTCCAATACGGTGCGTGCGTTTGGGGTGATGTCCATCCGTTTGGTCCTCCTTGATGTTCCGGTGCTTCCCGTGGAGCACCGTTTCCTGTGCGATTGTTGTATGAAAATGCCCGGTTCGCTCTGCGCGAAAAGGCCGGCGCAATTGTGTTCGATCCGATGCATAAGCGGATATACACAATATATGGTATATCCGCTTTTTAAGCATATCAATATTTAGGTTTTCTGTCAATCGGCAACTTGACGAAAATCGGGCGGGGCTCACGCGCGGCCGGTCCGCTTTCTGCCCGGCTTGCGCAGGCAGATGCCGGCGGTCAGCGTGCAGGCGGCGGCCAGCACGGTGACGACAGCCGCCCCGGCGCCCGAAAAACCAAGCAGCCCGGTGAGGCCCTCATAAATGCCGAACAGGCCGAACAGCACGAATGTGACCGCGGCGACCACCCGGCAGACATTTGCCGAAAGTTTACGGTGGAGCAGCACACCCGCCGTGATGCCGATGCCGTCCGCCAGCAGCATGCCCGCCGCCGCGCCCGCCAGCACCAAAAGCGGCGCGTCGGGAAACCGTGCCGCCAACGCAACGGTGGCCAGTTGGGTCTTGTCGCCCATTTCCGCGAAGAAAAAGGCGAACGCCACAGTGGCTACATCACCCAGCCGGCTCTGTGGGGGCGAGCGTTTTTCGGCGGAAATGTCCGGTCGCAGCGCCGCCAGGCCAAAAAAGAGGAACAGCACGGCGGCCAGAAACCGCACCCATCCGTCCCATCCCGGCACATGCGCCAGCAGCGTGCCCACCGCCACCGCCAGCCCATGGTTGGCCAGCGTAGCGATGAGGACGCCAAACAGCACCTTTCCCACACGCATCCGGCTGGCAAACGCAATGGTGAGCAGTTGGCTCTTGTCCCCCAATTCGTTGAGGAGCACGAAAGCGGCCGCCGTCAGAAACGGCGTGAGTGCAGACAAACTGATCAAAACAGGCATGGCGGCCCCTCCTCCAGCGTAGCGTTCTGTTCAACGGTATGTGCCGGAGGAGAAAAAAAGACATGGAACCTGCGTTGCCCGCCGGGGCCGCCCGTCAGATACTCAGGATGCGGTAGGCGGTTGTGTTTTCATAGACGAACGGGTTGCGGTGCACAAAAAACACCCGCCCGTCTTTGGGGGAGAGCAGCGTCTGCCGGATACGGTTGTCATATGGGTCGTGAATGTAGCCAAGCTCGCTGCCGCGGCGCACCATGTCGCCAGCGTGGCGTACACGGCGCATGATACCGCCGGTTTTGGCCAGCACGGGGGTAAGGTTTTCCCCGGTGATGACCTGCGTGGGAGCGTGACCGGGACGGCTGGGGATCTCCACCTTGTCCGTAAGAAGGCCCATGCCTTTCAGGAAGCGCAGGACGGCCCGCACCGAGCGCGCAGTGGCGGCTTCGTCCAGTTCATCGGTTTTGCCGGCGTAGAGGGAGAATGCGTGTGTTCCAAATATCTGCCAGTTGTAGTTGAGCGTGGTGGTGTCGTAAGGCCGCGTTTTTCGTACATAGACATAGGGCATGCCGAACAGCGCGGCGGCGTCCGTATCCTCATAGCCGGTCTGCATCATGCGGACATGCGGCATGAATTCACCCGGCATATAGTAGCTGGAAAGGTGCACGCCGTACCGGTAGGGCCTGACATATTCGAACACATGCCAGGCAATGCGCTGGGTGGTTTCGCCCAGACTGTAGCCGGGAAACATGCGGTTGATGTCGGTATCGTCCATGGGCCAGAAGCGGTGCGCCGTATTCGCCGAATAGGGATTGACGGTGGGAATGACGGCAATCTGTCTGCCGGGGGCGATGCCGCCCTGCTGCTCCAGTTCCTGCAGGCGTTCCACGAGATGGGCACAGGTGTAAATCTGTTGCGCCTCATTGCCGCGGGTGGCGCCCATAACGGCGCAGCCGGTTTCGCGTGCAGCGGGATCCGCGTCACCGAACAAAAACGCGGTAACGCGCATCGGCTCCCGGTAGGGGGCGTTTAGTTGAAAGATCGTTTTCTTTTTCATATTCGCAGCTGATAATCCTCCACACCTTCAATCATCCGCGCGATGAGCGAGCCGGTGTAGACCACCGGGTATTCCCGTAGGGTGAACACCAGCCCGCTGCACGGTGCGATGATGCGTTCCTGGACGGTGCAGGTGAGCGGATCGAGAATGCGCCCGATCTCCTCACCTTTTTCCATGATGGCGCAGTGCTCCACGCGGGGCACGAAAATGCCGGAAGCTTCTGCGTTGAGAAAATAGACGCCGCGCTCCAGAGAACAAAGGGTCTTATGCGGTGTGTCCATGCCCGCGTCCGGGATGTTCCAGATACCCAGCGCCCGCATCACGTTAAAGATCCCCCGCACCAGTTGATGGCCATATGTGCGTGTGATGCGCATGCCCACGCCCATCTCCACCACGATACAGCGTGTGTCGCGCGCGTTCAGCGAATGCGCCAGCGTGGATTCCAGCACCGTAGCCGACGGATGTATCCACAGAAAATCGAGGTTGAGCCGGGAAGCAAGCGGCGTGAGCGTTTCCGCGTCGTTCTCGTTGATGCGCGCCTGCGGCAGCTCCCGCAGGAAGATGTTGCTGGCGTGGATATCCACCACCAGATCGGAGCCAACAAGACTCTCAAGCACTTCCCCGGCTACTTTTTCCACGATGAACCCATCGGGGTTGCCGGGAAAAAGCCGGTTCATCTCCACGTTGAAACCCGGCACGCCGCGGCGGATGGATTCGATGCCCAGCGGATTGATGGCCGGGTAAATGTCCACCACGCCGGTGAGCCCTTCGGGATGCTGCGCCAACTGGCTTCCCAGCTCATAGCAGGTAAACTGCCCTTCCAGTTCGTCCCCGTGTACGCCGGTGACGAGCGAGATGCGCGGCAGCCCGGCGATCGCATCTTCGGTAAGGTTCCCCGGGAGGTAGCGGCAGCGCCGGATGCACAGCATTTCGTCAACGGGCAGGCAGGTCCGGCTGACCGTTTCCACTTTCTTGATCACATTGTTCCCCTACTTTAACATGGATTTCCAAGGTCTGCTCCACCTGCTCCGCGGGGCCCACGAAGCAGCCCCGGTCCACCCGGCAGTCGGCGCTGTCGCGCCCGTGGGAGAGCTTGATGTAGCCGTAATCGATCGCACGGTCGTTGGTGGGGTCGATGCCGTGCCACGCGCCGCCGTCGTAATATTCCACCCACGCGTGGGTCTCGCCCTCGCCGGGCATCAGGCCCGCGCAGTACCGCGCGGGAATACCCCGGCCGCGCAGCAGAGCCACCGCGATCTGCGCATAGTCTTGGCAGACCCCCTTGCCCTGGGCAAACGCGTCCGCCGCCGGCATGTCCACATCGGTGGAGGCGGGCAGGTAGGTCAGCCGCGCCTGCAGCGCCTTGCAGACGGCGCTGGCCTGTTTGGCCGCGGTGCCCCCACCCGGGATGGTCTGCGCAAAGGCTTCCATCGCGCCGCTCATATGCGTGAGCGGGCTTTCATACAGGAACAGATCGTCAAGCGGCTCGCGCAGCAGATAAAAGCTCTGCAGCGCCTCGCCCGAGACCGTGAACGCAAACAGGTCGTGCGGTTCCGCGATGGTGCCCGCCAGCGTGCGGTTGCCGAACGCGTCGGCCCCCTCCAGCGGCGTGATGCCGCCCGCAAAGGCGCAACACTCGTGGTAGATGTGCTGGAACGCAAAGCGTCCGGGCAGGCATTTGAGCCGGAAATGATGTGCCTTGACCGGCTGGCTGAACCGGATAGACGACCGATATTCAAAGGAAAACCGTTTCATGTGTCGTTTCCTCCCGTGTGCGGGTATGTCGATCCATAAGGATAAACACGGGCCGCGTCCGCTCATTGGAGCATGTCGATGATGCCTTCGTCGATCTGGCGGGTGGTCACGCTGCGCCCCTCGGTCAGCATGTCGGCCAGGTCTTTGCAGACGCCGGCGTCGTCGATATGCGCAAGGGAACGGGAAAGGCGCCGTTTGGCGGCGCCGAGCGAGGGCTCGCCCAGCTCAAACCGGGTATAGAGGTCAACGCGCTCGGTGTATTTGCCCGCCTTGATGAAATCACGCACGTCGTCCGCAAGGATCAGGTCGTCCACCGCGCCCCAGAACGCCAGCAGCAGACCGGTCACGTTCCGCAGGGTAATGGAGACGCTCTCCTGAAAATCCTGCGGAACGGCGTTGCAGGCGGACTGGATATAAGACGCCGTTTCGGTGGCCAGCCGGTCGCGCAGCAGCATGGCGTTGATATTGGCCTGCCCCAGAGCATAGGCGATACTGGCCTGGCTGCCTGCGTCTCCCAGAATGCGGCACAGAAAATCCGTTTTGTCGCGGTAGATATCCGGGATGCCGAGCCTCATGCAGTATTCCCGATAGGCGTCCGCGTCTGCGTCGAGCATGCGGTCGTAATACCGTGCGAGCAGGCCGGTGAGCGTATAGGCCCTCTCCGCGTACCGCCCAAGCCAATAGAGCTTTTCCGCCTGTGTTATCGATACAGTACCCATGTGTCCTTGAACCCTCCCCCCTGTGACGAGTTGACGACGAACGAGCCGGCCTGCAATGCATAACGCGTCAGGCCGCTGTGCCAGACGCGGATGTCCTGCCCATGCACGACAAACGCGCGGAAATCGGCTTTGCGCGGAACGGGTTTGCCGTCAAGACAGATATTCAGATCATTAAAATTGATAATCTCCTGCGCAATGAACCGACGGGGTTTGGCCAGAATGGCCTGCCGCAGCTCTTCCCGTTTGGCGGCGGCAAGATCGCGCCCGAACACGACGCCGTATCCGCCCGCCTCGCTTACGTCTTTGATGACAAGCTTATCGAGGTGCGCGAGGATATAGGCCTTGTCTTCTTCATAATACGGCACGTAGGTGGGGGCATTCTGCAAAATGGGCTCCTCGCCCAGGTAGTAGCGGATCATTTTCGGCACGAAATAATAAGTACCCTTGTCATCGGCCACGCCGTTGCCCGGCGCGTTGATGAGCGCCACGTTTCCCTTGCGGTAGGCTTCCATCAGGTGCGGCACGCCGATGACGGAACGCTCGTCAAAGAGGAGCGGGTCGAGAAATTCATCCGAGACCCGGCGGTAAATGGCGCCCACCCGCTGCTTTTTGCCGTCGAAGCTCTTGTAATAAACCACGTCCCCCTCCACCTCCAGGTCCTCGGGGAACGCGAGGGTGGCGCCGGTCTTTTCGGCCAGATAGGCGTGTTCGAAAAACGCGGAGTTGTACCGCCCCGGGGTGAGCACCACCACAATGCCGGGGCGCTGCACCTCACGGAACATGCCGGCCAGCAGCCCGGCGTAGTTGCGGTTCTCGTGCACACGGTTCTTTTCAAATAAAGACGGGGTGACGCGCCGCACGATCTCGCGGGCGATCATGGGGTAGGACGCGCCGGATGGAACGCGCAGATTGTCTTCCAATACATACCATCCGTCGGGCGCTTCCACCAGATCGATACCCGAGATATGGGCGTATACGTCCTGTGGGGGGCGGATGCCCTGACAGGCCAGCAGAAAGCCCTTGGAGGAATAGATGAATTCGGGCGGG
The DNA here is from genome assembly GCF_000178115.2 of Ethanoligenens harbinense YUAN-3. NCBI lineage: Bacteria > Bacillati > Bacillota > Clostridia > Eubacteriales > Oscillospiraceae > Ethanoligenens > Ethanoligenens harbinense. The sequence continues at coordinate 233,512 of NC_014828.1, read as the reverse complement.
ATGACGCCATCCCGCAGGATACAGCGTTTGGAGTAGATGTCGGATAAAAACAGGTTGAGCGCGCAAACCCGCTGGATCAGGCCCCGTTCGAGCCTGGCGAACTGGTCTGCGGGAATCACCCGTGGCAGTGCGTCAAATGGAAAGAGCTGTTCGTGAAATTCTCCGTTTTTGTATACGCCGAACTTGACGCCATAGCGCTCAAGCGCGTGATTGACCTGCCCGGCTTGTTCATACAGCACTTGATTGTCCACGCATGTTCTCCTTGTCCGCTGTGTGTGATTGGGCGTTCATCCATTGTTTTGATTAGGATGGCTTTATTTTACGCCGATTTTTTTGCAAAAGCAATGTACACCGGCCGAAATTGTCATCAGATGGAGTTTATGACAATTTTTCTGATCCACCGCATGATAAAAAAGAACAGGCCAGTCTGTTTTCGTCTGCTTTTTTGTGAGCGGCGGAGTAATGCACCGCGCGGCGGGATAAGCTGTATAGGGTTTCCTGCGATGGCGGCCGCCGCTGTTTTGTCCTAAGGAGCCGCGCTTTATTCCGAGCGCGGGATGCGGGCGGTTTTTGTCCAGAATGGAAAAATGTTTTGGAATCCGGCAATGTTCGGGCCGGTTGCCCTTGACAGCGGAGTCCGGAAGCTGTATAATAAAGAATACCATCTGTGGGTTCTTTTTGGGGGACTACACGCGCGCTTCCGTTTCGGGCGACGGGGCGCGGGCTATCTTGAGTCCGCATCGGGTCTTCCGGTGAAATTCCGTTCGTTAGACGGAGGGAGGGAATAGAAATGGCTGAGATCCGAATCAAAGACAACGAATCGCTGGACAGCGCGTTGCGTCGCTTTAAAAAGCAGTGTGCGCGTTCGGGCGTTCTTGCGGAAGTGCGCAAACGGGAACACTACGAAAAACCCTCTGTCAAACGCAAGAAGAAATCCGAGGCGGCACGGAAGCGCAAGCATCGTTGATTGCAGATTGATGAAACGTTAAAAGCGGGCTTTGTGCCCGCTTTTTCGCATGTATGGTCTCTTTTCACACATTCTTTGGAACGGGCGGGTGACGATGTGCTTTTTGTGCCGGACAAACGATTTCTTCATATCGCGGCGATCTCGGCCGAACTGCTGGAGGGCGAGGGCGTGAAAGGGCTGGTGCTCGATATCGACTACACCCTGGCGGACCGGTACGCCCCGCTGCCGGACGACGAAATCCGCACGTTCATTTCCAATTTAAAAGAGGCTGAGATCCGGCTCTATGTTCTTTCGAACAATTACCACAACCGGGTCTCGCGGTTTGCGGCGGCACTCGACCTGCCTTACCGCTCCAACGGGCTCAAACCGCTGCCGCATGCGTTTTCCAGGGCGGTGCAGTCCATGGACCTGCCCAAAGACCGTGTGGTGGCCGTGGGCGACCAGATCTACACCGACGTGGTGGGCGGGCACTTGGCGGGCCTGCGGGTCTGGATGGTATCGCCATACGGCGGAGGCGGGCATTCTCTGTTTTACCGACTGCGCCGTCGGCTGGAGATGCCGTTTATCCGCGCCTGCCCGGCGGAAGGCAGGGAGGAACAGCCGTGACGGCGCGTTTCGGTGCCGCAGGCAACGAGGATGCGTTTTTTGCCGCGGGTTTGCGCCATACCGCACAGGCGCCCGCGTATGTGGCTTCGCTGGGGCTGGACGCCTATGAATACCAGTGCGGGCATGGTGTGCGTGTTTCCGAACCGGGTGCGAAACAGGTGGGCAAATCCGCCGGGGAGGCAGGCATCGCGCTTTCGCTGCACGCGCCGTACTATATCTCCATGGCCAGCGAAGATGCGGACATCCGCGCGCGCAGTGTGGACTATATTCTCCAGTCGGCCCGCGCCGCCGACTGGATGGGCGCCCGGCGCGTGGTGGTGCACCCGGGCGCCTGCGGCAAACGCCCCCGCGCCGACGTGCTGGCCCTGGCCTGCGAGACGTTCCGGCAGGCGCTTGCGGAGCTGGACGCGGCCGGGCTGGGGCATATCCGCATCTGCCCGGAGACGATGGGCAAGATCGGGCAACTGGGCACACTGGACGAGGTACTGGCCATCTGCGGGCTGGATGAACGCCTGCTGCCGTGCATCGATTTCGGGCACCTGAACGCCCGCACCGGCGGCGGGCTGGTTACGCGCGCCGACTATGCGGCCGTGCTAGACGCCATCGGCCGGGCGCTGGGAGACGAGCGACTGCGGGTGTTTCACGCGCATTTTTCCCAGATCGAATACACCGCGGCGGGTGAAAAACGCCACCTGACCTTTGCCGACGGCCATGGGTACGGCCCGCCGTTCTCCCCGCTGGCGGAGGAACTGGCTGCGCGCGGGCTTGCCCCCACCATCATCTGCGAATCGGCGGGCACACAGGCGGCGGACGCACGCCGCATGAAAGACATGTATCTGGCCTGCCTGCGGTAACGCGGCGGGCGTTTGGATATTCTAATGTTTAAAATCACGGAAAGGAATGACTATTATGCCAAAGCACCGGGTGCTGTTGCTGCACGGCCCAAATCTCAATCTGTTGGGCGAACGTGAAACGGGCATTTACGGCAAAGACACCATCGAACATATCAATGCGGAGATCCAGGCCGCGGCGGACGCGCTGGGCATCACCTGTGAGATCCGCCAGTCCAATCACGAGGGCACGCTCATCGACCTGCTGCACGCCGCACGCGGGCAGTTCGACGGCGTGGTCATCAACGCGGGCGCGCTGACACATTACAGCATCGCCCTGCGCGATGCCATTGCCGCCATCCGCATCCCCACCATTGAGGTGCATATGTCCAATATCCACGCGCGCGAGGAGTTCCGGCACAAGTCGGTGATTGCCCCGGTCTGCGCAGGGTCCGTCATCGGGTTTGGAAAATACAGCTATGTCCTGGCCCTGCAGGGGCTGGTGGATCTGTTTTAAATCGATAAGCGGCCCGCAGCCGCCGGGAGGGAATCTTTATGGAACATTGCACCGCGCTCATGCAGGCGCTTCCGGAAGGTATCGACGCCGGGCTGGTGCTTTCGGAACACAACCGCCGGTATCTCACCGGGTTTGCCGCCACCGACGGCATCCTGCTGGTGGGCCGGGCGCGCGCCGTACTGCTGGCCGATTCGCGCTATATCGAGGCCGCGCGCGAGGGCGCCAAAGGCTGTGAGGTGGAATTGCTGAAGGACGCAGCCATGCAGATGGGGGCGTTTTTCAAAGCCGAGGGCGTGCGCACCGCCGGCATCGAGGCCAAGGAGCTGCCGGTGGCGGACCTCAACCGTTTCCGCAAGCTGTTCCCCGACATCACATTTGATGAGGGCAACGCGTTCAACGACGCCATTCTCCGCCTGCGAATGATCAAAAGTCCGGAAGAGCTGGACGTCATCCGCAGGGCACAGCAGATCACCGACGACGCGTATAAACACATTCTGCCGTTCCTGAAACCAGGCGCGGCGGAACACGATATCGCGCTGGAGATCGAATATTTCATGCGGCAGAACGGCGCGTCCGGCCCGTCGTTTGGTCTCATCGTCGTATCGGGGGAGAATTCCTCGCGCCCGCATGGCGTACCCGGCGCTCGCAGACTGCAGCCCGGCGATTTCATCACGATGGATACCGGCGCCATTGTAGACGGCTACTGTTCGGATATGACGCGCACCGTGGCGCTCGGATTTGTAACGGACGAGATGCGCAAGGTGTATGAGACGGTGCTGGCCGCGCAGTTGGCCGCCGAGCAGGAGCTGGCGCCCGGCAAAACAGGCAGCGAGGTGGATCAGATCGCCCGCGGCATCATCTACGGCGCGGGCTACGAGGGCTGCTTCGGGCATGGGCTGGGCCACTCGGTGGGCCTGCAGATCCACGAGGAGCCCCGGCTCTCCCCCGCCTGTCACGAAACGCTGCAGGCCGGCATGATGATGACCATCGAACCGGGCATCTATTTGGAGGGACGCTTCGGCGTGCGCATCGAGGACCTGGCCGTGCTCACCGACGGCGGCTGCGAGATTCTCACCCAAAGCCCGAAGGAACTGCTGGTGCTCTGACTCATGCCTTCCTGCACTGCTCCGCGCATCGGGTTTTGCACACAGAAGAGAGATTTTGCCGGAATCGGGTCCTTTTGCTTGGCAAACACTTGCAAAAATCTGTTTTATAGGATACACTAATCAGAGTAATCATGAAATCATGCAGAGTTGTCCGGCTGCGCAGTTTTTTGTCTGCGGCGGCAGGCCGCTGTTCATTTTTGGAGGGTAACGGAATGCTTTCAGCAGGCGATTTTCGGAACGGTTTGACTTTTGACATGGACGGCAATGTGTTTTCCATTGTAGAATTCCAGCACGTCAAACCGGGCAAGGGCGCGGCCTTCGTGCGCACCAAACTGAAGAACGTCATCACCGGCGCGGTGGTGGAAAAAACGTTCAATCCCACCGACAAATTCCCCACGGCCTATATCGAACGCAAAGACATGCAGTATCTCTACAACGACGGCGACATCTACTACCTGATGGACAAGGAAAGCTTTGAGCAGCTGCCCATCAACGCCAGTGATGTGGGCGACAGCTTCAAGTTCGTGAAAGAGAACATGGATGTCAAAGTGCTTTCCTATAAGGGCAAAGTGTTCGGCATCGAGCCGCCGACGTTTGTCGAGCTTGAGATCACCGAGACCGAACCCGGCCTGAAGGGCGATACGGCCACCAACGTGACCAAGCCCGCCAAACTGGAGACCGGCACCGAAATCCGCGTGCCCCTGTTCATCAACGAGGGTGATAGGATCCGCGTAGACACCCGCACCGGCGAGTATATGGAACGCGCATAAGGGCAATACTTGTATTTGCGGCATCTCATTCGATACGGAGCTCGCTTTGCAGAGCCGGCAACGGGCAGGCGCGCGGAAAGCACGCCGCCCACACAGGCCGCGCGGCGCGCGGCGCAAAGGAGGCGCTTGAGAAATGACGATCACAGAAAAAGTAGCGTATCTCAAAGGGCTGGTGGAAGGCCTCGGTGTGGATGAAACATCGAAAGAAGGCCGCATCATCAAAGCCATCGTCGAGGTACTCGACGATGTGGCACTCACGGTTTCGGAAGTGGAAGACAGCATCTCCGAAGTGACCGAACAGGTGGATGCCATTGACGAGGATCTGGAAGACCTTGAAAAGGACTTCTACGGCGACGATGAGGATGAGGACGACGAGGGCGACGACTCCGATTATTACGAGCTCACCTGCCCGAAATGCGGCGAAAAAGTCTATCTGGACGACGATCTGCTTTCCGACGGCGAGATGACCTGCCCGAAATGCGGCGAAAAACTGGAATTTGATTTCAGCACCGACGACGAGGACGACATCTGTGACGGCTGTGTCGGCCATGACGATGACGAAGAAGATTCCGAAAAGCACTGAAGATTCATCAAAGAGCCGCCGGTAAAAGCCGGCGGCTCTTTTTTGGCAGTTGGACAAACCGGGAATTTCTTTGCCGGTTTTGCGCCTCAACCATTCCGGAAAAGACCCGCGTCCCTATGGAGTTTTGTCAATGAAACCAGGACACATTGCGGCAGGCATTGCACGCACCCTCGTCGGGGTACTACTGATGGCCACTGCGCTACCGCCCATGCAGCTGCATGTGATGAACACATTTGTCCTATTGCCGGTCCTGCTGGGCGTGGCGATTATTTTTCTGCCCGCCCTGCTGTGGGTGCTGCGGAGACTTTGTGGCCGGTATGCACGGGTCGTGCTGCGTCTGCTCGCGGCGGCCTGCATCGCGGGGCTGGGCTGGCTGCTGTTGTCGTTTGGCGTGATCTTGGCGCACAGCTTTCCCGGGCAGCCGCCGCAGGACGCGACGGTGGTGGTACTGGGTGCCAAGGTGCAGGGCCGCACACCCAGCATCGACCTGATGGGCCGGATCGACGCCGCAGGCACCTATCTAAAAGCGCATCCACAGGCATTCTGCATCGCCTCCGGCGGCAAAGGGCCGGAGGAAGATATCACGGAAGCGGAAAGCATCCGCGATACGCTGGTGCAGCGCCATGGCATCGCCCCCGCCCGCATCGCTCTGGACGACACCTCCACCAATACGGTGCAGAACCTGCGCAACGCGCGGACCATCATCCGGCAGCGGGGCCTCCCTGTTCATGTGGCGCTGGTGTCGGACGGGTTCCATCTGTTCCGGGCAGGCATCATCGCAAAACGGCAGGGGCTGGAGCCCTTTGGCGTGCCCGCCGACACCGACTGGAGGCTAAACGGCTACCTCTACCTGCGCGAGATCTTCGCGCTGCCCAAAACACTGCTGTTCGACCACTGAAGCTCACCGTTTACGTCTGCCGCTTTTGGGCGCGGATGGGTGCGAATGCGCCTTCTGCCAGCGCGTGATAAAAAAATCGGCGATAAACGCGGAAAAAAACGCGATCAGAACGCCAACGATGCTCATGCTGTAAGATGTTGCGGTCGCGTGCCAGATGGGCGAAAACGGCAGCGGCACAAGATAACCGATGCATTGCCAGAAAATCAGGATGACAGCGGCGGCAAGGTAGCGCACCCATTTGTCCTTGGTTATCAAAATTTTCATAAAATCCTCTTTTTGCACGTACATTTTATTCCATTATAAAGATGCGGCGCGCCAAAAGCAATGGCACAGCAGCAGGAAAAAGCGCCGGAAGCGTTTGCTCCCGGCGCTTTTTGCATAAGAGAGAGGGGGTGGAGTTGGCTCAGTCGTCACAACCGCCACAACCGCCGAAGCCGCGTTCTCCGCCGCAGCAGCAGCACAGGACGATGATGATAAGTATAATCCAGAGGCAGGAATTGTTGAATCCTCCGAAGAAACCGGACATGCAAAAGACCTCCTTTCAATGCTTTCATCAACATAGTATGGCGAATACCCGTTCGGGGTTCCTGCACGGCGTTCGCTGTTCTATGCGAGCGGGGTTTTCCGCATCCGGTATGCGCCGGATAGTATCAGCATATGCATTTGCGGGGGAGTGTGTTATTTTGTGAGCACGCGACGGGGCCTGTCTGTGTAAAATCCCGTGCCTCCGCGAAAAAACGCGTCCGATGCAGAAAAATCCACCAAAATGGTATATAAACAGTGCAGATGTTTTCTGAGAGCTATTGACTTGCCAGAAAAATGGGGTATAATAAACTCAAAAGGTCAAGGAAAGTCAAATGATAATCAAAAAAGGGGGTGCATGTATGAAACTCAGCGACATGATAACCGACATCATCCGCCAGATGCTCCGCGACGCGGAAAACGGCATCGCGGAGATCCAGCGCAACGAACTGGCGAGTCGTGTCGGCTGTGTTCCAAGCCAGATCAATTATGTCATCACCTCGCGTTTTACACCCGAGCAGGGATATATCGTAGAGTCCAGGCGGGGCGGCGGCGGATATATCCGCATCTCCCGCGTGCGTCTGGATAAGGGACAGTCGATCATGCACGCCATCAACGCCGTGGGCGAACGGCTGGATGCCGAAACGGCCCGCATCTTTCTTTCCAATTTGCGGGATGGCGGCGTTCTCGCCGCGCAGGCCGCGGAACTGATCGGCGCCGCTTTGTCGGACGCGGTGCTGCGTGCCGCCCCACAGGAAACGCGGGATGCGCTCCGGGCCGCCGTCTTCAAGCAGATGCTGGCCGTTCTGCTCAAATAAAAGGAGGCAATCAACCATGCTGTGTGACCACTGCGGAAAAAACGAAGCCACCGTCCATTTCCACGAAGCGGCGAACGGGCAGATCCACGAGGTGCATCTCTGCAGCGCATGCGCGAATGAAATGGGGTACAACAAGCTGCTGTCAGGCAACACCCCGTTTACCGGCATGACGCCGGACTGGCAGGATTTTCTGGGCAGCCTGTTTTCGCAGGCAATGCCCAGCCACGGCCCCGCGGGCAAGTCATGCAGCTTTTGCGGCACCACGTTTCAGGAGTTTGCCAAAAACGCCATGGCGGGCTGCCCGCATTGCTACCGCACATTCTATCAGGAGCTGCTGCCGTCGATCGAGCGCATTCACGGGAAGACGCATCATGTGGGCAAGATCCCCCGCAGCGCCTCGCGCGAGATCCTTGCTAGGCGGGAGCAGGCCATCCGTCTGCAACAGGTGGATGAGCTGAAGCATCAGCTCGAAGAAGCGGTGGACAAACAGGAATATGAGCAGGCCGCCAAACTGCGCGACCGGATCAAAGCCATCGAACAGGGAGGTGAGGTCAAATGAAGTGGTATCTGGAAACCGGTCCCGAGGGGGACGCTGTCATCAGCACGCGGGTGCGCCTGGCGCGTAACATCAGCGATATGCTCTTTCCTTGCAAGATGAACCTCGAGCAGGCGCATGAGGTGGAGGAAGCCACCCGTGCCGCCCTGTTCTCCGATGAGCAGATGGCCAGGGATTTCGAGTATATCGACATGGAAAAGCTGGGACCGGCGCGCTCCGTCTCTTATGCGGAAAAACATCTCATCAGCCCGGAATTTGCGAAGGAACGCGCCGGCCGTGCGCTTCTGCTCAAAAAGGACGAGTCGGTCAGCATCATGATTAATGAGGAAGACCATATCCGCATCCAAGCGCTCGCCTCCGGCTTCCGGCTGGAAGATGCCATGGAGACGGCCAACCACATCGACGACCTGTTCGACAGACATCTGCAATATGCGTTTGACGAAGACTTTGGATATCTCACCGAATGCCCCACCAACCTCGGCACCGGTATGCGCGCCAGCCTGATGCTCCACCTGCCGGGCCTTACCCGCTCCCGTTCCCTGCCCAGTCTGGCGCAGGCCATCACCAAACTCGGCTTCACCATCCGCGGGCTTTACGGCGAGGGCTCAAAAGGCACCGGCTCGTTCTACCAGATTTCCAATCAGGTGACGCTGGGCATTTCAGAGGCCGAGGTGCTGCGTTCCCTCACCGGCGTGGTCTCCCAGATCATCGCACAGGAACGCAGCATCCGCGAGGAATTCAAAAAGCTTGGCCCGGTCTTCGAGGACCGCATCTTCCGCAGCTATGGCATCCTGGCCAACGCGCGGATGCTCACGTCCGAGGAATTCATGAACCTGATTTCGGACGTGCGGTTCGGCATCACGATGGACATCATCACCGACGTGCCGCTCGAAGCAGTCAATGCCCTGCTGGGAGAGGTTCAGCCCGCGACCCTGCAGACACAGACGAACCATCCGATGGACGAACAGGAACGCGACATCCTGCGCGCCAAGATCGTGCGGGAAACGCTCACACATCTCGGGTCCCGCGAAAACGGGAACGCTTAAAAGGAGGATACGCATATGTTTGATAAATTCACGGAAAAGGCGGCCGCCGCTCTCAACCTCGCGCTGGAAAGCGCGCGCGATCTGGGCCACACGTATGTGGGCACCGAGCATATCCTCATCGGTCTGCTGCGCGAGGGCAGCGGCGTGGCCGCCAAAGTGCTGGAGCAGCACGGCGTGCAGGCGGACGCGGTGGAAAAACTGGTGGCCGAATCGGTGGGCAGAGGCGCGCATCCCTCCCATGTGACGGCGCAGAGTCTGACGCCGCGCGGCAAACACATCATCGAGCTGGCATATATGGAAGCGCAGAACCTGGGCCACGGCTACGTCGGCACCGAGCACCTGCTGATGGCACTGCTGCGCGAGGCGGACAGCGTGGCCGTGGCCGTGATGGTGCGTCTGGGCTGCGAGCCGAAGGAGTTGTACGCGGAAATCATCCGCGCCATCGGCGGCAATACCAATCAGCCGAACGACAAAGGAGCTTCCCCCGCGCCGGGCGGCGCGCAGCCGGCCCGCCGCCCGGGCAGCAATACGCCCACGCTCGACCAGTTCGGGCGCGACCTCACCGAGCAGGCCAAGGCCGCGCGGCTCGACCCGGTGATCGGGCGCGCCAAAGAAATCGAGCGCGTCATCCAGATCCTCTCCCGCCGTACCAAAAACAACCCCTGCCTCATCGGTGAACCCGGCGTGGGCAAGACGGCCATCGCCGAGGGGCTGGCCGAGAAGATCGTGGAGGGCCGCCTGCCCGAGACACTCAAGGACAAGCGTGTGGTCTCCCTTGACCTCACCGGCATGATCGCCGGCACCAAATACCGCGGTGAATTTGAGGAACGCATCAAAAAAGCGCTGGAAGAAGTGCGCAAGGCGGGCAATGTCATCCTCTTCATCGACGAGCTGCACACCATCATCGGCGCGGGCGCAGCCGAAGGTGCCATCGACGCCGCCAATATCCTCAAACCCATGCTGGCGCGCGGCGAAATCCAGGTGATCGGCGCCACCACCCTCAACGAATACCGCAAGCATATTGAGAAGGACGCCGCGCTCGAACGCCGCTTCCAACCGGTAACGGTGGGCGAGCCCTCGCAGGAGGAAGCGCTCCTGATCCTCAAGGGCCTGCGCGACAAATACGAGGCACACCACAAGGTGCGCATCACCGACGGGGCACTCGGGGCGGCGGTCACCCTCTCGGCCCGCTATATCTCCGACCGTTTCCTGCCGGATAAGGCCATTGACCTGATGGACGAAGCGGCCAGCCGCGTGCGGCTGAACGCCTTCACCGCGCCGCCCGACCTGCGCGACCTCGAAGAAAAACTGAAAAAGCTGGCCGAGGAAAAAGAAGCGGCCGTTAAAGCGCAGGATTTTGAGCGCGCCGCCAAGCTGCGTGACGAGGAAAAACACGTCAACGAGCAAATGGAAAACACAAAAAAAGAGTGGATGGCCGACAACGCCCGCTCCGTCAAGGAAGTCACCGAGGAGGACATCGCCGATATCGTGGCGGGCTGGACCGGCGTGCCGGTGAAAAAGCTGGCCGAGGAGGAAAGCGAACGCCTGCTGCACATGGAGGACGTGCTGCACAAACGCGTGGTGGGGCAAAACGAGGCGGTCGCCGCCGTGGCCAAAGCTATCCGCCGCGGGCGCGTGGGCCTGAAAGACCCCAAACGCCCGGTGGGCTCGTTCATCTTCCTCGGGCCGACCGGCGTGGGCAAAACGGAGCTTTCCAAAGCGCTGGCCGAGGCGCTGTTCGGGGACGAGAACGCGATGATCCGCGTGGATATGTCCGAATATATGGAGAAGCACACCGTGTCGCGGATGGTCGGCTCGCCTCCCGGCTATGTGGGATATGACGAGGGTGGCCAGCTCACCGAAAAGGTGCGCCGCAAACCTTATTCGGTGCTGCTGTTCGACGAGATCGAGAAGGCACATCCGGATGTGTTCAATATTCTGCTCCAAATCCTGGAAGACGGTATTCTCACCGACGCGCAGGGCCGCAAAGTGGATTTTAAAAACACCGTCATCATCATGACCTCCAACGTCGGTGCGCGCATGATCACCGACAACCGCCGTCTGGGCTTCGCCAACGCGGACAATGCCATCGCCAGCGACAAAGAGATCAAGAGCGACGTGATGGGCGAGCTGCGCCGCACGTTCCGCCCCGAGTTTCTCAACCGCGTGGATGACATCATCGTTTTCCACCAGCTCACCAGCGCCGATATCCAGCAGATCGCCGGCCGCATGCTCGAAACCGTCGCCAAACGCATCCAGGCGATGGAGATCGGCATCACCTTCTCCGACGAGGTGGTTACCCACATCGCAAAAGAGGGGTTCGACCCGGTCTACGGAGCACGTCCTCTGCGCCGAGCCATCCAGTCGAAAGTCGAGGACAAATTCTCCGAGGAAATGCTGGAGGGCAAGATCAAGACCGGCGATACGGTGCACACCGTGCTGAAAGACGACACCATCGTTTTCGAAACCGCCGCGGCGCCGCAACAGGTCTGAACGGGCTACAGAAACGGGTAAAAATCAAACGGCTGTTGCGCGGGCGGACCTGCGCCGCCGAAGCAACGCCTGTATGGGGTTTGCGGTGAGCAAGCCGCCATGCACGGACTATTCAAAAGGGGGACGCCTGACGCACAACGGCGCGCCCTCCTTTTGCGTTGCCTGAAAAAAAACCGTATGTACGCATTTCGCTTGCCTGATGACGCAAAATGCATGAAAAAGGTCACTTTTGCTTGACAATCCCGCTTCATGGCCTTAGAATATTGAAATAGAGTACCATTTTGTGATATGACACACGGGCTTTGGATATTTTGATCTCTTTATATATATGTTTAGATGTCACACGGCGCGCGGACAAGCGCGCCTGAAAGCGGAAAATTGCATATAAAGAAGAAAAAAGACGGCCTGTGATGATTGCGGGGCAAGGAGGTGCCGTTGAGCGGCATGGGTACGATAGAGGTCGTCATTGCCGTCATTCTGATCGTTGTGTGCGCGGTGGTGGGCTTTTTTCTGGGAATTGCCTACCGCAGGCGGATTGCGGAAGCGGAAATTAAATCGGCCGAAGATGAAGCACGTCGGATTGTCGGTGACGCACTGAAAGAAGCGGAAAACAAGAAAAAAGAAGCGCTGCTCGAGGCCAAGGATGAGATGCACAAGTTGCGCGCCGACGCGGAAAAAGAGATCCGTGATCGTCGCTCCGAAGTGACCAGGCAGGAACGCCGCCTGATCCAGAAAGAGGAATCCATCGACCGCAAACTGGAGCAACTGGAACAAAAGGACGAGACCCTCAACAAACGTAATAAGGCCGCCCAGGAGCGGCTGGACGAAGCAGAAGCCGTCAAGAGCCAGCAGCTTGAAACACTGGAGCGCATTTCCGGGTTCACCACCGAGCAGGCCAAAGACTACCTACTCAGTCGGCTGGAAAACGAACTGGCGTATGAAAAGTCGGTGCGCGTCAAAGACTATGAGCAGCAGCTGAAAGACGAGTCGGACGCGCGCGCACGGGAGATCATCACCACCGCCGTGCAGCGCTGCGCCGCAGACCATGTGGCCGAAGCCACCGTTTCGGTGGTGCCGCTGCCCAACGATGAGATGAAAGGCCGCATCATCGGCCGCGAGGGGCGTAACATCCGCACGCTGGAGACCCTGACCGGTGTGGATCTCATCATCGACGACACGCCGGAGGCCATCACGCTTTCCAGCTTCGATCCGGTGCGCCGCGAAGTCGCGCGCATCGCGCTCGAACGCCTGATTACCGATGGACGCATCCATCCCGCGCGCATCGAGGAAATGGTCGAAAAGGCCAAAAAAGAAGTGGAGAACACCATCCGTCAGGAAGGTGAACAGGCCATTATCGAGATGGGCATCCACGGCATGCACCACGAACTGGTCAAACTGCTTGGGCGACTGCGTTACCGTACCAGCTACGGCCAGAACGTTCTCAACCATTCGCTGGAGGTCGCGCAGCTTGCGGGCTTCATGGCGGCGGAGCTGCATGCAGACGCCACCACGGCTCGCCGCGCCGGTCTGTTGCATGATATCGGTAAGTCGGTCGACCGCGAGGTCGAGGGTTCCCATGTGGACATTGGCGTCGATATCGCCAAAAAATACAAGGAACATGCGGATATTATCCATGCCATTGAAGCGCATCACGGCGATGTGGAAGCGCGCACGGTGGTCGCCTGCCTGGTGCAGGCCGCCGATGCCATCTCGGCCGCGCGACCGGGCGCACGGCGTGAAAACCTCGAGAACTATATCCACCGGTTGGAGAAGCTTGAGACCATCGCCAATTCGTTTGAGGGCGTGGAAAAATCATTCGCCATTCAGGCGGGGCGCGAAGTACGCATCATGGTGCGGCCGGAAGCACTGGACGATCGCCAGATCGTGCTGGTTGCCCGCGATATCGTGGCCAAAATCGAGCACGAGATGGAATATCCCGGCCAGATCAAGGTTCACGTTATCCGTGAGAGCCGTGCCATCGAGTATGCCAAATGAGCGCCACCCGCTGTGGGTGCGCGTAAACAACGAGGATGTGGTGTGCCGCATCCTCGTTTTGTTTTTGTAAAGAAACGAGCCGCGCGTAGCGCGGCGTTTGGAGAGGGAGTGCGCATATGGTCGTTCTGGCCGTTGGAGATGTCGTTGGTTCGGGAGGGTGCGGTTTTCTGCGCGAGCACCTGCCGGCGCTGAAAAAACTGTACGGGGTGGACGTTACCATTGTAAACGGAGAGAATTCCGCGGACGGCAACGGCATCACACCCGGTTCGGCGCAGCATATCTTCACCAGCGGCGCGGACGTCATCACCACCGGCAACCATGTTTACCGGCGCCGCGAATTGCACGACATGCTGGAGGAAAACCCATTTCTGCTGCGCCCGGCCAACTATCCCGCGCGCGACCCCGGCCACGGCTGGTGCGTGGTGGATACCGGGCGGGTCCAGGTCTGCGTCGTCAACCTGATGGGCACCGTGTTTCTGGACAGTCTGGACAACCCGTTTTATGCCGCCGACGCCATTCTCAAAGAGATCGAACGTACGGTAGGCAAGGCCGTCATCCTGGTGGATTTCCACGCCGAGGCTACCAGCGAAAAACGTGCCCTCGGATTTTATCTGGACGGGCGGGTCAGCGCGGTGTACGGCACGCACACGCATGTGCAGACCGCGGATGAGGAAATTCTTTCCAAACAGACAGGCTATATCACCGATATCGGTATGACGGGGCCGGTCCGCTCCATTTTGGGCGTGGAACCCCATCTGGTGCTGGAGCGATACCTGACCAAAATGCCGGTACGCTTTGCGAACGCAGGGGCGCCTTATCAACTGTCTGGTGTCATATTCGACATAGATCATTTCACACAAAAAACGAATTTTGTTAAAAGAGTTCAAATTAAATAACATATATTTCCAAAAAAGCTTGCTATTTTAATTTTTTCGTCTTACAATAAGGGCAGGATTCTTTGGCGGCGGAATTTTGTGTGAACAATACGACTGTGCGTTTGCCTTGCCATGGGCTTGGCCAGCCGCCAAAACCGCCAGCAGCAGAGTTCCATTCTACTATCTTCACAGGAAGTGGGGTCATTATGGAAATCATCAAAGTTTCATCCAAATCCGCTCCCCATGCAGTTGCCGGAGCCATAGCGAATGTCATCCGCGACAAAAGTGCGGCTGAGATTCAGTCTGTGGGTGCCGGTGCCACCAATCAGGCGATCAAATCCATTGCTATTGCCCGCGGTTATCTTGCCCCTTCAGGAATCGATATCGTTTGCGTCCCCGGTTTTGCCAACGTGGAGGTGGCGGGGGAAAACCGTACCGCTATCCGCCTGATTGTCAAGACAGTATAAGTGCCTGTTGTTCGTCTTTGCCAGGGCGAAACCGTACGGTTTCGCCCTGCTTCTTTTTTATGGAGTCTTTCCGATTTCCACTGCTTTACGATATGGGCGGAACGTGTTATGATAAGAGGAGAACACGCATTCATATCCGTTGGGGCGGCCGAAGCCCCACACCCTGTGAAGGGGGATTTCCTTTTTTGAAACAGAATCACCGATGGGTTTTGGGCCTTTTGGCGTTGCTTTTGGCATTTGCGCTGGCCGGCTGCGCGGCGAGTAGCGGGGCGTCTTCGTCAAAGCCGTCTTCTTCATCCCAAACGTCTTCAGCCAAAGTGTCGTCGCAGACCGCGACCAAGCCCACCACGTTCAGCCTGCCCGTGGTGTTTGCGCAGGACATGAACCCGCTGACCAGCGGCTGCATGATCAATGTGACGCTTTGGCCGCTTCTTTACGACAGCCTTACGCAGCCGGACACGACCTTTACCGCACGGCAGGGTCTGGCCGCGTCGATCACCAACAGCGGCACCACCATGATGGTGCAGTTGCGCGGCGGCGTAAAATTTTCCGACGGGTCGGCGCTTACGGCGCAGGATGTGGCCTATAGTTACAATCTCGTCAAAAGCACGCCGTCGTCCTATTTTTACGGCAATGTGGGCAATATCGCGTCGGTCACGCCCCAGGGAAGCGGCACGGTGGTCTTCACCCTTTCCGCTCCCGACACGCTGGCGCAGAACCTGCTGGATATCCCCATCATCAAGACGGGAAGCGTGGCCGCCGCCCGCACGCCGCCTGTCGGCAGCGGACCATATACCTTTTCCACCAACCAGTTCAGCGGCACGCTTTCGGTTAATAAAAACTGGTATGGGGGCGGCACGTTCGGTTTTCAGACCATTGCGCTGGTCAACATGCCCAGCAGCGACGCCGTGCTTGGCAGCTTGAAAATCGGCGAGATCAATTACCTCTACACCGATTACGGCAACGGGGCGGTTCCAGCCGCCAACCTCGATTCCAAGACCGTAAATCTCAACCGCATGGTATTCATGGGGGTCAATTCGGGGCACTCGCTCACGGCGGACGCACATGTGCGCAGAGCCATTTCGTTTGCGCTCGACCGCCAGTCACTGAGCGACGACGCATTTTCGGCGCAGGCACTGCCCACCGATCTCCCGTATAATCCGGACTGGGCCGACGGTGTGAAGCCCGCGAGCACCGAACTGCGCGCACAGTTGGATAAAGCCGCTACGGAACTCACGGCGGCGGGTTACACCGCGCAGAACATCGGCGGCGTGGCCACCAAGGCGGGCGGCGCAAGCCCCCTGCAGTTGACGCTGTTGGTCAACAGCGGGGACCAGCAGATGACGGCGGCAGCCAACCAGATCAAGGTTTCGCTTGCCAAGGCGGGGATCGGCATTACCATCAACGCGCAGCCGTTTGCCGCCTATGTTGCCGCTTTGCAGGCCGGCAGTTACGATCTGTATCTGGGCAATCTTTCGCTCACGGCCGATATGGATCTTTCCCCGCTGCTGGCACCCGGCGGCGCGGCGGCATACGGCGTGCCCGCAAACAGCGCCACCCTCGCGGCGTTTAATACCTGGCGGACGGGCGGCGCACTCAGTGCGCTTACCACCGCGTATACCAGCGAGATGCCGTTTATTGCGCTGTGTTTCAAGACCGGCTCCGTGACGTTCACGCCCGGTCTGTCCGGCACGGTAAATCCGACCGTGCAAAACGTACTTTATGGCATTGCCGGCTGGCATTATTAGGGCCGGACGGCTGATCGGACAGACCGGCCGTGGACTGCGCCGGTGAAAAGGAGTGGAATGGATATGATCATTCTGGAAACCCCCAACGGCATTGTGGATGTGAGCAATGAATATTACAGCACCCTGATCGGCAGCGCCGTGTCGTCCTGCTACGGCGTGGCCGGCATGGCACCGGGCAATGCCGCGCAGGGCATCGCCTCGTTTTTCGGGCGCAAAAAGATCGACCACGGCGTGCTCGTCACCGCAAACGGCCGCGAGCTGGTGGTGGATCTGCATATTATCGTCACCTATGGCGTGAACATCGCCGAGATCGTCAAAAGCATCATTAAAAAAGTGCGCTACACCATTGAGGAAGCAACCGGCCTCACGGTGGAGAGCGTGAACGTCTATGTGGACGGCATGAGAGCCGACTGAACAGCCGTTTGTGAAAGCCTGGACCGGTGGGACCGCAGGGCCGGGCGACCTGTATCAAGCGAGAAAAAGGTGGCAATCAACATGGAGAATCCGACCATTACCGGCGTGATGCTCAACCAGATGTTTCAGGCGGCGGCGCAGGCTATTGAGACACAGGCCGCACAGGTGAACGCCCTGAATGTTTTTCCCGTGCCGGATGGCGATACGGGCTCGAATATGTCCCGCACGATGGGCGCATGCGCACATGCGCTGGCCGCGGTGGATGCGGACGCGGGCGCGGGCGAAGTGGCACGGGCGGCGGCTACGGCCCTACTGCGGGGTGCGCGCGGCAATTCCGGAGTCATTTTGTCGCTACTGGTGCGCGGCATGGCACTTGCACTCCGGGGCAAAGAGGCGGCAACCGCCGCCGACTGGGCCGGCGCGCTCCAAAGCGGCGTGGACGCCGCCTATAAAGCCGTGATGAAGCCTGCAGAGGGCACCATCCTCACGGTGGCGCGCGAGGCCGCCGTGGCTGCCGCTTTTGGCGCCAACAACGGCGAAGACATGCACGCCGTTTTTCTGGCGACGGTGGAGCAGGCAAAGGACACGCTTGCCCGCACGCCCGATATGTTGCCGGTGCTGAAAAAGGCCGGCGTGGTAGACTCCGGTGGGCAGGGGCTGGTCATCATCCTGTCCGCCATGCTGGATGTGCTGGAAGGCAAAGCGGCCGCCGCCGAACCGGAACAGGACGTGCCGCCGGAGCATGACGCGGCGGCCAGCGCCGAGGACGAGAGCGCCTATGCCTACTGCACCGAATTTATCATCAACAAGCGGAAAAACGTAGCCACAAAAGACTCCCTGGCGCTGCGCGCGTTTCTGGAATCACTGGGCGACTGCGTGCTGGTGGCGGACGATGAGGATTTCATCAAGGTGCACTGCCACACCGATCACCCCGGCAAAGCCATTGAGGAAGCGCTCACGTTCGGATTCCTCACCGATCTGAAGATTGACAACATGCACGAGCAGCACCGCGAAAAAGCGGACAGCGAACCGTTGAAAGCCATCGGGTTCGTGGCCGTGGCATCCGGCAAGGGTGTGGCTGCCGTCTTCCGCGACCTCGGCGTGGACGCGGTGGTAGAGGGCGGCCAGACGATGAACCCCAGCACCGAAGATATTCTCAAGGCAGTGGAAGGCGTGGCGGCGCAGACGGTGTTCATCCTTCCCAATAACAAAAACATCCTGATGGCGGCCGAACAGGCCGCGGCGCTTTCCGCGGGCAAGGCGCGCGTGCTTCATACCAAGACCATCCCGCAGGGGATGACCGCCATGCTGGCCTATCTGCCTGACGCGGATGCCGAGCAGAATCTGCTGGCCATGGAATCCGCCTACGGCAAAGTGCACACCGGGTTGGTGACCTATGCGGTACGGGACACCGAGTTTGACGGCAAACGCATTCACAAGGGCGAGATTCTCGCACTGGAGGAAGGGCACATATCCTTTACCGACGGCGACACCATGCGGGCAGCCGTCCGGCTGCTGCGCGACCTAGCGGACAAATCCACGGCGTTCATCACCATCCTCTACGGCGAGGGTGTGAACGCCGCACAAGCGGAAACGGTGCGCGCGGAGATCGCGGGGCGGTTCCCGCAGGCCGAGGTCAATGTCATCAACGGCGGGCAGCCAATCTACAGTTTTATCCTTTCGGTAGAATAAGCCGAGAGAACTGTATTTGTAGGGAATGAGCTGGCGGCGTGGCCGTTTCACATAAGGTTTGCGGCGGCGGGAAACAATTTCTGCCGCTTTTTGCTGCAATGGGAGGCCACATGGAGGAATTGGCGCGGAATGTGCGCACACTGCGCGGTGTAGGGCCGAAACGGGCCGCGCTGTTTGCGAAGCTGGGCGTACACACCGTGCGGGACCTGCTGTATACGTTTCCACGCAGCTATGAAGATTTTACACGGCCGGTTTCGATCTCGCAGGCAGCGCCGGGCGAGGTGTGCTGCATCCGTGCCGTGGTGAGCGCGCCCATACGGGTGACGAGGGCGAGCGGCGGCATGCTGCTCTGCAAGACGCGGGTGGCGGATGACAGCGGCATACTGGAAGTTGTGTTTTTCAACAACAAATACGCTGCGGAGCTGCTCAAGGAGGGCGCAGCATATTTCCTGTACGGCCGGGTGAGCGGCACGCTGTTCCGGAAAACGATGACCGCCCCCGAATGTCTGCCTGCCGGCTGCAACCCCGGCCTGCGCCCGGTGTATGCGACCACGGCGGGGCTTTCTTCGCGTGCAGTAGGCGCTGCAGTGCAGGCGGCGCTTAGCCTGTTTGCGACCCGCACCATTCCCGAACTGCTGCCCGACACACTGCGGGCGGAGTACCAGCTCTGCCGTGTGGGCTGCGCGCTGCAAAATATCCATTTTCCACGGGACGGGCAGGCGCTGGCCGCCGCGCGCCGGAGGCTGGTGTTCGACGAATTGCTGGCACTGCTGTTGGGCATGGGACTGCTGCGTCACCGGCAGGCGGACGGGCACGCGCCGCGCTGTCTGCCGGATTTTGATTTTGCACCGTTTTTTGCATCGCTGCCCTACACGCCCACCGGCGCACAGCTGCGCGCCGTGGCGGAGGCGGCCGCCGACATGGCGCGCGCCGTGCCGATGAACCGTCTGATCGAGGGCGATGTTGGTTCCGGCAAAACTACGGTGGCGGCGGCGCTCTGCGTGCTGGCGCATGCCGGCGGGCTGCAGTCGGCACTCATGGCCCCCACCGAGATTCTGGCCGCGCAGCATGCGCGGAATCTCGAACGGCTGCTTGCTCCAAGCGGCCTGCGGGTCGGCCTGCTCACGGGCGGGCTACCCGCTGCGAAAAAGCGCGAAGTCAAGGCCGCGATTGCGGACGGATCGGTGGGACTGGTGGTGGGCACCCACGCCCTGCTGCAGGAGGATGTGGCGTTTCACCGCCTGGGGCTAGTCATCACCGATGAGCAGCACCGTTTCGGCGTGGCGCAGCGGGCGGCGCTTGCGGCAAAAGGCAGCACGGATGCGGTCGATTCCAGCTCGCCGCACATGCTCATCATGTCGGCCACACCCATCCCGCGCACACTTTCCCTGATGATATACGGCGACCTGGACGTATCGGTGCTGAACGAACTGCCCGCCGGCAGGCGGCCGGTCAGAACCTATCTGGTGGGTAGCGGCTTGCGTGCGCGCGTGCACCGGTTTCTGCGCACGCAGGTGGAGCAAGGACAGCAGGCGTATATCGTCTGCCCGCTGGTGGAAGCAGACGAAAGCGAGCTGGCCGCTGCCGTGCAGTTGCGGGACGGGCTGGCCGAAACCTCTCTTGCCGGAATACCGGTAGGACTGCTGCACGGGCGGATGCCCGCGCGGGAAAAAGAGAAGGTCATGCAGGCGTTTGCCGCCGGTGACCTGAAGCTGCTGGTGAGCACCACCGTTATCGAGGTGGGAGTGGACGTACCCGCTGCCACTGTGATGGTGGTGGAAAATGCCGAACGCTTCGGCCTTTCACAGCTGCACCAGTTGCGGGGTCGGGTGGGGCGCGGCGCGGCGCAGTCGCACTGCATCCTCATCTCCGATGCGGAAGACGCTGCAACTCGTGAGCGGCTGCAAACCCTGTGCAAAACGGCCGATGGGTTTGCCATCGCAGAGCAAGACCTGAAGCTGCGCGGCCCCGGCGATTTTTTTGGCAAACGGCAGCATGGCCTGCCCGCGCTGGCCATCGCCGACCTCATGGGGGATATGGACATATTGCAGGAAGCGCGCCGAGCCGCCGATACATTACTGCGACAGGATCCCGCGCTGTCTCTAAAGGAGCATGCGGGCCTGCGCAATGCGGTGGACGCACTGTTTGCCGGAAACGGCATCGTATTCAACTGATTTTTACGTTTTATATATCATCAACGATCTCCCGCGCCCGTGGCCGGGAGATCGTTTGCGTCTGCTCAAAAAGATGCGGCTTTTTTCTGTTTTCCGTGCGCATGCGGCCGAAATGGACGGGAAAACTAGGTTTGTCATCCTTTGCATGACGAATCATCCGAAAAAAGGAGGAATGCTTCATGGAGGCACGTCCGTTCAGAGGAGATGGGACGGAGTTCCAGTCCAGGAGCAGTACGCAGGATAATACGGCGCATCCGCACGGAACGCAGAACAGACAGTTGAAAACCTTTCACAACATGGTGCAGAAAGCCAAACAGGCCATAGACGATCATGGCGTCAAGTCGTGAAGCGATTCCCGCGCCCTGCAAATATGTGCAGGACGCGGGAATTTTGTTAAGATATTGCAGTTTGTGCCGATATATAGAGTGCGGAAGACACTGCCGGTCAGTTTTCGCTGTTCTGCTTCAGCGCGTCCATCACGCTCTGCAATCCGGACAGACCGGTGTCGGGCGCGTTTTCAGGAATGGGGGCGGCAATGTCGAATGCCTGCGCGCTCATCCACAGTTGCGGTGTGATGACGATTTCATACCCCAGCCCGTTGCCGGTCATCCACCGGTAAAACGGGTATTTGGGATAGCCGAACGCCGCCAGGATAAACATGATGGTGCCGCCGTGCGCACAGACCACTGCGCGTGTGGTACCTGCGCGCAGCAGTTCGTTCACGATGCCGGCAAACGCTGCGCAGCAGCGTTTTTGGAAGATTTCGACCGATTCGCCGTTCGGCGGCGTGATCCCGCCTTTGGCCGCCACCCATTTCTGATATCCGGGGTCGTCTTTCAGGTCATCCATGGACTTGTTCTCGTAATCGCCGAAGTCGCATTCGCGCAGGTCGGGCACCACGCGGGGCGACACGTCGGGGTAAAGGATTTCCAGCGTGCGCGCACAGCGCTGCAGCGGGCTGGTGTAGAATGCTTCCGCATCGGGATACCGGTAAGACCCGGCCAGCTTTTTCAACTCCTGTTCACCACGGGCGCTCAGCGGCTGGTCGGTGGAACCGATGTACCGTCCCTCGTCATTGCCCTGTGTTATGCCGTGGCGGATGAGATAGATGTGATACGCTTTCATAAAGAGCCTCCCTTGTGGGCATATGAATATATTGGTACATTCTACTCTGATAATTCGTGCAAATTCGACAACCGCAATCTTCCGGGTTTGGTTTACAAGAAACGCAATAACCTTTATAATTATACCATGTGTTATATAAAGGGGCGGTGACATGAACAAAGACTTTCCGCGCATTCTCACATTGCTGCGCAAGGAAAAAGGCATCAGCCAAAAAAACGCTGCGGAGGAATTGGGAATTTCCCAGGCTTTGCTTTCACATTATGAAAAGGGCATCCGGGAATGCGGGCTGGAATTCGTGGTGCGGGCGGCAGGCTATTACAACGTCTCCTGTGATTATCTGCTCGGGCGTTCGCCCGACCGGAACGGCACGATGCTTTCGGTGGAAGACCTGCCAGAGCCGGATGCCGCGGGTAAGGAAAACGTGTTCAAAGGGAGCCTGCTCCCCACACTGAACAAAAAGCTCATTGAGAACTCGATCAACATCATCTACGATCTGCTCCAGCACGCGGGCAGCCGCGATCTGACGGTGGAGGTGTCCAACTATCTGTCCTTTGCAGTGTATAAAGTGTTCCGCAGCCTGTATCACGCCAACGAGAAGAACCCGAGCGGCCTGTTTTCCGTGCCGAAAGAACAATATGGGGCGCTTTCTTCCGCATCCATGGTCCTGACCGAGATGCGGCTGCGCGGCGCGCTGCTGGGCAAGGAATTGCCGGGAGGCGCGGCCCCGTTCAAAGACAAGGAAAAACTGGCGCTCAGCCCGGAGAAAATCGCACAGGATTATCCTCTCTTTGCCACCTCGCTGACCAATCTGGTAAAAAATGCAGAAAGCACCATGGAAAAACATCTGCGCCCATGAAATCTGCCGTTAGGAACCCATTTCCACACTTTATTGTATAGGAAAACCGCCGACACGGCAAGCCGTGCGGCGGTTTTTTGTGCATAAAAGAAAACAGAAGCCGTTTCAGCGCCCGATGTCCGTGCGGAATTGCATGCCGTCGAAATGGATTTCGCGCAGCGCCGCATAAGCGATGCCCAGCGCCTGCTCCAGCGTTGCCCCCAGCGCCGTGACCCCCAGCACCCGTCCACCCGCCGTGACAAGGGTGCCGTCCTCCAGTCTGGTGCCCGCATGGAAAACCGTCACATCCGGGTGCGTTTCGGCCGCCGCGATGCCGGTGATGGCTTTGCCGGAGGCATATTTGCCGGGATAGCCACCCGAAGCCGCCACCACACAGGCGGCAGCGCGGCTGTCCCACTCAATGTCCATACCGGCCAGGCGCTCGTCGGCGACGGCTTCCAGAATATCCAACAGGTCGCTTTGCAGGCGCAGCAGCACCACTTGGGTCTCCGGGTCGCCAAAACGCGCGTTGTACTCGATTACCTTCGGGCCATCCGGCGTGAGCATCAGCCCGAAATACAAACAGCCTTTGAACGGGCGCCCTTCCGCATTCATGGCATGCACGGTGGGCAAAAAGATGGTCTCCATGCACTGGTCGGCTATCGTGTCGGTGTAATGCGGGTTGGGGCTGATGGTGCCCATGCCGCCGGTGTTCGGCCCCTTGTCGCCATCGAGCGCGCGCTTGTGATCCTTGGATGAGACCATGGGGCGAATGGTCTTGCCGTCGGTGAAAGCCAGCACGCTCACTTCCGGCCCGGTGAGGAATTCCTCCACCACCACGCGATTACCGGACGCGCCGAAAATCTTGTCCTCCATGATGGCGTGGAGGGCGGCGCGCGCTTCGTCCTCGTTCTGCGCGATGACCACACCTTTGCCCAGCGCCAGCCCGTCCGCTTTGATGACGGCGGGGTAACGCCCCTCTTTCACAATGTGTGCAAGCGCCTCTATGGGGCTTTCGAACACATCGTAGGCCGCGGTGGGAATGCCGTATTTTTTCATGAGGTTTTTGGAAAAGACCTTACTGCTCTCGATGGCGGCGGCCGCTTGATTTGGCCCGAATGCTTTGATACCCGCCGCTTCCAGCGCGTCCACCATGCCGAGGGCCAGCGGGTCGTCCGGCGTGACCACAACGAATCCGATGCGGTTATCTTTGGCAAAACGCACCACGCCGTCCACGTCGGTAGCCTTGATGGGTACGCAGCGCGCATCCGCCGCGATGCCGCCGTTTCCCGGCGCGCAGTAGATGGCGCCCGCGCGCGGGCTTTCCTTGAGCTTTTTGATGACGGCGTGTTCGCGCCCGCCGCCGCCGATGACCAGTATATCCATTCGCAGTTTCTCCTCTTCGTGCCGCTTTCTGCCGCCGTCTTTTCGCAACATAAATGCGGGCTGTGCTCGCCTGTGCCCGTTCTTAGTGCTTGAAGTGGCGGTAGCCGGTGAACACCATGGCGATACCGGCGGCGTCGGCGGCTTTGATGGAATCCTCGTCGCGGATGGAGCCGCCCGGTTGAATGATGGCGGTGATGCCGGCTTTCTGTGCGGCTTCCACACAGTCGGAGAACGGGAAGTATGCATCCGAGCCCATCACGCTGCCGTTGACCTTGTCGCCGCCGTATTTGATGGCAAGTTCCAGCGCGGTGATACGGTTGGTCTGCCCCGGCCCGATGCCCACCGTCTGGTGGCTCTTTGAGAGCGCGATGCCGTTCGATTTCGTGTGCTTGACCACTTTCCAGACAAAATGCAGCTCGTCCAGCTCTTCGGGCGTGGGCTGGCGCTTCGTCACACATTTGAGCGCACTTTCGTCCAGCAGGAAGGTATCCAGCTTCTGCACCAGCAGGCCGCCCACCACCTTGCGCATGTCCAGCGTCTTCGGGTCGTTCGGCTTGGCCAGGTCGGGCAGCTCAAGCAGGCGGATATTCTTTTTCTTTTCGAGAATTTCCAGCGCTTCGGGCGCAAACCCCGGCGCAATAAGGATTTCCAGAAAGATTTTAGCCAGCTCGGCTGCGGTGGCTCCGTCCACCACACGGTTGAGGGCCACGATGCCGCCGTAAATGGAGACCGGGTCGGCCGCATAGGCGCGCTGGTAAGCTTCCAGCAGGGTCCTGCCGATGGCCACGCCGCAGGGGTTGGCATGCTTCACCGCCACGGCGGTGGGCACGGCTTCTCCGAATTCTTTGAGCAGATCGAGCGCGCCATTGGCGTCGTTGATGTTATTGTAAGAAAGCTCTTTGCCGTGCAACTGTCTGGCCGCCGCCAGCGTGTTGGACGGCGCGCCGATCTCGGTGTAAAACGCCGCGGGCTGGTGCGGGTTCTCGCCGTAGCGCATCTCCTGGCGCTTTTCAAAGGTGAGGGTGAGCGCATCGGGCAGGCTGGCGTCGCCGCGCGCTTTGCGGAGGTAATCCGCGATGAGCGCGTCGTACTGCGCGGTATGTTCAAATACCTTCGCCGCCAGGCGGAATTTCGTTGGGCGAGACACTTCCCCGATCTGACGGAGTTCTTCCAGCACCACGGCGTAATCCGCCGGATCGATGACCACCGCCACATCCTGCCAGTTCTTGGCCGCGCCGCGGATCATGGACGGGCCGCCGATGTCGATGTTCTCGATGGCTTCCTCCAGCGTTACGCCGGGTTTCAGGATAGTCTCCTTGAACGGGTAGAGGTTGATGGCCACGATGTCGATGGGGGTGACGCCCAGTTCCTCAAGCTGGCGCATATGCTCCGCGTTGCCGCGGATGGCCAGAATGCCTGCGTGAACCTTGGGGTGCAAGGTCTTCACCCGCCCGTCCAGACATTCGGGGAAGCCGGTGATGTCGCTGATGCCGGTGACGTTCACGCCCGCGTCGGCCAGCGCCCTGGCCGTGCCGCCGGTGGACACCACCTCATAGCCGAGTTCTTCCAGCGCCTTGGCGAAATCCGCCACGCCGGTCTTGTCCGAAACACTGATGAGCGCCCGCTTTTTCATAGAAATCCTCCGTTTGCACGCAATGCATGCCGTTTTTTGCGATCCCCGCGTTCTGGCCCGTGCCGGGCAAATAAAAACCGCCCGGGGATAGCTTACACTACGCCCAGGCGGTCGGCTTTTCTGTTCACGACGGGGCAAAACGTCCGTCCAAACCGGGCCGTACTCCACGTGGTTTGTCCACTTCCGCCAGTCATACGGCCGTTACAAGGATAGTATACCCAAAAACGCGGCATATTGCAAGAGCCTGGCAGTTCTGCTATGCTGAAAAGGAACCAACGGGAGGGGATGAGCGTATGAACATGGAAGTGAACGAGATTACACTGCGGGACGGGCGGAGCTGTACGCTCAGAAGCCCCACACCGGAAGACGCCGAGGCTATGCTGGCTCATCTGCGCGGCACGCGCGCCGAGACCGATTTTCTGGCGCGTGGTCCCCAAGACCCGGTGCCGACGGTGGAGGAAGAACGCGCGATGCTGCAAAAACAGCTGGATCACCCGCGCTCCGGTTTTCTCGCTGCATTTGTGGATGGGGAGATCGTCGGCAGCACGGGTCTCCATTCGCAGGACATCGTGCGATTTCTGCACCGGGCGGGCATAGGCATTTCGGTCTGCAAGGCGTATTGGCATCTGGGCGTGGGCTCCGCATTGCTTGGCGAAGTCCTTGCGCAGGCCAGGCGCATGAGCATCGAGCAGGTGGAGCTGGAAGTCGTGGCCAAAAATACCCGTGCCATAGCGCTCTATCAGAAGATGGGCTTTGTTTCCTACGGCCTGCGCGAACATGCGTCTAAGCTGGAGGACGGCACCTACCAAAGCGAATATCTCATGGTACTGCGCTTTTAGGGAGAAGAGGGAGATTTTTCCGAAAGGCTTGCAATACATAAACCAGGATGCTATTCTGGCGATATCACAAAGATTATCCACCATCATGCGTCAAGGAGCGTGTTTTACATGTCCGAAAAACCGGTACAGGAAAAGGAATTCACTGCCGCCCCGGGGTTTGCGATGCTGCTGCTGGCCATTGTGAGCATCGTGGCCGCGGTGCTGCTGTTCGGGCTTGCGGCGGCCGCAAACAGCGGCGCCAGCCCGCTGTTTGTGCTGGCAGGAATCTTACTTATTGTGGCGTTCATCATCATCAGCGCGGGTTTTTTCAATCTGGCGCCCAACCAGGCCGCTGTTCTGAGTCTGTTTGGGGATTACAAGGGCACGTCCCACCAAAAAGGCCTGCTGTGGACCAACCCGTTCTACTCGAAAAAGAAGCTGTCTCTACGGGCACGCAGCCTCAACGGCGAAAACCTGAAAGTCAACGATGCGGCCGGCAACCCCATTGAGATCGCCGCCGTGGTGGTCTGGCACATCGGGGATTCATTCCGGGCGTCGTATGACGTGGAAAATTACGAGTCGTTCGTCAAGGTGCAGAGCGAGTCCGCCGTACGGCATCTGGCCAACCTGTATCCCTACGACACCAGCGGAGAGGAAGGCGCCAAGACCCTGCGCGGCAACACCGAGGAGGTTGCGCAGGCGCTCAGGCAGGAACTGCAGGAGCGCACCGAGAAGGCCGGCATCATCATTGAGGAGGCGCGTATCTCGCATCTGGCCTACGCGCCGGAGATCGCCGCCGTGATGCTCCAGCGGCAGCAGGCGTCGGCGGTCATCGCCGCCAGACAGATGATCGTGGAAGGCGCGGTGGGCATGGTACAGATGGCCATCGACCGGCTGGGCGAAAAAGGCGTGATCGAGTTGGATGAGGAACGCAAAGCCGCCATGGTGTCCAACCTGCTGGTGGTGCTCTGCGCCGAAAAGGCCGCCGCGCCCATCGTCAACACAGGGACGATGGGCCGCTGACGGAGAATCGGTCCACAGGGGCAAACCGGTATCAACCAGCCTTGCATCCCATTATGGCATGGAAATTTCCATCCGTATACCATAGTTCTGCAGTGCAAAACTGCAAGATTTCAGTGCAGGCGGACACAGCCCGCATTCAAGTTCAGGGATTATATGGTTGAACAGGAGCTTATGAAATGAAAAACTATGACAATTTTTTTCTCGGTGTAAATGATCTGTCTCAAGCAAAAAATTACTATGAAACCGTGCTCAACTTAAAACTGAAATTTGATTTTTCAAAAAATGGAATGATTGCATTCAATATAGGGAATGAAGAACCCGCAATCATTTTAAAAGATACCAATATCTTCAAAAACATGAAGCCGACTATTTGGTTTGAAGTTGAAAATGTTCAGGAAGAATACAAAAAATTGTCTCTGAAGGGTGTTCAATTTTTATCTGAACCGTTTGAGATTCGGACAGGTATGGCAGTGGAATTTGAAGACCCCTTCGGGAATAGACTGGGTATCACAGACTATACCGGGATTCAAAGGGGCACAGATTAGTCCATATATTTCCATGATGCAGTTAGGTCCAGGGAAGTTTGCACCGGACGGCAGGCGCACAGCCCGAAGCAGACGCGCTTTTCTGCGGAACTGTATGGCAAAAGCGCCGGGCAAATTGCCCGGCGCTTTTGCCGCATCGAAACGGTATGTAATCCGGCAGAATCAAGCCAGCGACTTCGCAGCTTTCTTATCCGCCGCCTGGTGTGATTGTTCCAGCCGGGCCATCAGCCGATGGATGCGGCCCACCGGGTTGAGCAGTTCGGACATTGAGCGGTCGAAGTTGAGGGTGTCGATCACCAGCGCGATGTATTTGGACATGTCCACCTCGGCGTACCACGGGCGCGCCTTGAGCGCTTCGGTACGGTAGACGAGATTGGTGGTGAAGACACGGTCGAACAGGCCGGCCGCATAGGCTTCGTCAAATTTCTTCAGGCCGTTGCAAAACAGGCCGAAGCTGGCAAACATAAAGATGCGGCCCACTTTTTTGGCGCGCAGCTGCTCGGCGATGTCGAGCATGGAGTCGCCGGAGGAAATGATGTCGTCCACGATGATGACGTCTTTTCCCTCCAGGTTGCCGCCGAGATACTCATGGCTGATGATGGGGTTGCGCCCACCCACGATGCGTGTATAGTCCCGACGTTTGTAGAACATGCCCAGCTCAAGCTCCAGCACGGACGAATAGTAGATGCAGCGGTTGAGGCCGCCCTCGTCCGGCGAAATGACCGCCACGTGCGAGCGGTCGATACGGATATCCGGCTCCTCGCGTACCAGCGCCTTGAGCATCTGGTAGGTGGGATGAATGTTTTCAAACCCGATGAGCGGGATGGCGTTCTGCACGCGCGGGTCGTGCGCGTCAAACGTGATGATGTTTTCCACCCCCAGCCGCTGAAGCTGCTGGAGCATCACCGCGCAGTCGAGCGATTCGCGAGAGGTACGGCGATGCTGGCGGCCCTCATACAGCATGGGCATAATGACGTTAATGCGCCGGGCTTTGCCGCCCGCCGCCGCAATGATGCGGGTGAGGTCCTGGAAGTGATCGTCCGGGCTCATGGGCACCTGCATGCCGTACATGTCGTAGGTGATGCCGTAGTTGAACATATCGGTGATGATGAACAGATCGTGCCCGCGCACCGACTGCCGGATGATGCTTTTCCCCTCGCCTGTGCCAAAACGCGGGCATTCCACCTCGATCTTGAATCCATGTTCGTTTCGGCTGCCCCGCCAATGTGTCAGCCAGTCGTTGACCGCCATGGCCGTATCCTCGCAGCCGTTCATGCCGACGATGCCGAGTTCCCCCACCGGCATGGGCATTTTGAGCTCTTCTCCGCTCATTCCTGCTCCCCCTGTTCCTTGATGATGACTTTTCCGTCATCCGTCCATTCCAACCGTCCGTCACAAAACAGCGCCACCGCCCGCGGCAGGATCTCCCATTCCGCCTGCCGCATCACGCGCTGCTGCAGGGCCTCCGCCGTGTCCCCCTGCCGAACCTCCACCGCTTTTTGCAAAATGATCGCGCCGCCGTCGGTCACCTCGTTGACGAAATGCACCGTGGCGCCGGTGACTTTCACGCCGTAAGCGAGCGCCGCCTCATGCACGCGCAGCCCGTAATAGCCCGGCCCGCAGAACGACGGGATGAGCGACGGGTGTACGTTGATCATGCGGCCCTTATAGGCGTCGGTAACCGCCCGACCCAGGATGGACAGATAGCCCGCCAGCACCACCAGATCGGCGCCCACGGCATCCAACTGTGCCAGCAGCGCCTGCTCGAACGCGGCCGGGTCGGCATAATCGGCCCGGCGTGCCACGCAGGACGGGATGCCGTGCTTTCTGGCACGCTCCAGCGCGAACACGCCCGGTTTGCTGGCTGCCACCAGCACGATGCGCCCATGGATTTTGCCGGTTTCTACCGCGTCGATGAGCGCCTGCAGGTTGGTGCCGCCGCCGGAGACCAGCACCGCGATGTTTACCATATCGCCACTCCGTCGCCGCCTCTGGCGACCTCGCCCACCAGATAAGCATCCTCGCCCGCGTCTTTCAGCACGCGCAACGCCTCGTCCGCCCGTTCGGCGGGTACCGCCGCCACCATACCAAGCCCCATGTTGAAGGTGTTGAACATATCGCGCTCGGAAATGCTGCCGGTCTCGCGGATGAGCGGAAAAATGGGCGGCACGGGGAAATTCTCCTTGCGGATGACGGCCTGCAAGCCCTCCGGCAGCATGCGCGGGATGTTTTCATAAAAGCCGCCGCCCGTGATGTGGGACACGCCGTGCACCGGCACCGCGGCAAGCAGCGCCAGCAGCGGCTTTACATAGATTTTGGTGGGGGTGAGCAGTGTTTCGCCCAGCGTGGCGCCCAGCTCGTCCACATAGACGTTCAGTTTTTCACGGTCGATGCCGAATATTTTGCGCACCAGGGAAAAGCCGTTGGAATGCACACCGCTCGAGGCCAGACCGATGAGCGCGTCGCCCTCCCGCACGTTCTCTTTCGAGAGCATGGCGTCTTTTTCCACCGCGCCCACGCAGAAACCGGCGAGGTCATATTCGTCCTCCGGATAGAAGCCGGGCATCTCCGCCGTTTCGCCGCCCACAAGCGCCGCGCCCGCCTGCACGCAGCCTTCCGCCACGCCCGAGACCACCGCGGCGATCTTTTCCGGCGTGTTTTTGCCGGTGGCGATGTAATCAAGGAAAAACAGCGGCTTCGCGCCCACGCAGACCACGTCGTTGACGCACATGGCCACGCAGTCGATACCGACGGTGTCGTGTCGGTCCAGCAGGAATGCCAGCTTGAGCTTGGTGCCCACGCCGTCGGTGCCCGAAACCAGGACGGGATGCCGCAGGTTCAGTTCGCCGAGGTCGAACAGGCCGCCAAAACCGCCCAGCCCTTCCATCACGCCGGGAACCATGGTGCGCGCCACGTGCGCTTTCATGAGTTCCACCGCTTTGTAACCCGCGGTGACGTCCACCCCGGCCGCTTTGTAACTTTCACTGAAGCTTTTCATTCACGCACCTCCCGCGGCGGGCCAGGCATCGCTGTCGCCGTTCTCGTTTTTGATAATCCTGAAATCCACCGCGTTTTTCTTTTCGCTCAGCTTGCGCTCGAACCGGTCTTTGGGAACATCGTCCGGCACTTCCACTGCGTATCGCCCCGTGAAGCAGCCCGCGCAGTAGCCGTCTTTGAGCCCCGGTACGATATGCGCGAGATCCTCCACCCGCAGGTAACCCAGCGAATCCGCGCTGATGGTGTCCCGGATCTCCGGGATGGACATCCGGCAGGCGATGAGGTTATCGCGCGAGTCGATGTCGGTGCCGAAATAGCACGGGTTTGTAAACGGCGGCGAAGAGATGCGCACATGCACCTCGGTGGCGCCGGCCTCGCGCAGCAGCGCGACGATGCGCGCGCTGGTGGTGCCGCGCACGATGGAGTCATCCACCATCACCACGCGCTTACCCGCCACGGCGCTCCGGAGCGCGTTGAGCTTGATGCGCACCGCACGCGCGCGCTGGATTTGCGTGGGTTGAATGAAGGTGCGGCCCACATAGCGGTTTTTGATGAAGCCCAGCCCATACGGAATGCCGGACTCCTCGGCGTAGCCGAGTGCGGCGTCGATACCGGAGTCGGGCACGCCCACCACAAGGTCGGCTTCCACCGGGTATTCCTTCGCCAGGCAGCGCCCGGCCTCTTTCCGCGCCAGGTGGACGCTGGCCCCGCCGATGAAAGAATCCGGGCGGGCGAAATAGATAAATTCGAAGATGCACTGCGAAGGCTTCTGCCCGCACAGCTCCCGAATGCTGGTGATGCGCCCGCCCTCCGCCACCACGATCTCGCCGGGCTCCACGTCGCGGACATAGTCCGCACCGATGGCGTCGAGCGCACAGGTTTCGGAGGCGAACACCACGCTTTTTCCGACTTGGCCCACGCAGAGAGGACGGTAGCCCTGCGGGTCGCGCGCAGCGATGAGCTTACGCGGCGACATGAGCACCACCGAATAGGCGCCGCGAATGGTCTTCATCGTTTCGAGGAACGCCTGTTCGATGGAAGGGGTATGCAGGCGGTTGCGCGCCACAATGTAGGCCATCACCTCGGTGTCGTTGGTGCTCTGGAAAATGGCGCCGCTCTGTTCAAGCTGCTTGCGCAGCTCGAACGCGTTGACCAGATTGCCGTTGTGCGCCAGCGCAATGGTGCCTTTAGCATATTTCATCACCAGCGGCTGGGCGTTTTCACGCGTGTTGCCGCCGGTAGTGGAATAGCGCACGTGCCCCACCGCCATCTGCCCGGCGCCCAGCTTGTTGAGCTCCGTCTCTTGAAAAACATCCGGCACCAGGCCGAGGTCCTTGTGTGCGCGGATAATGCCGTCGTCGTTCACGGCGATGCCGCAGCTTTCCTGCCCCCGGTGCTGAAGGGCATATAATGCCGTATAGGCCGTGTGTGCTACGTCCAAACCCTCGTAGTCATAAATGCCGAAAACACCGCATTCTTCGTGTGGCTTGTCCTGCATGGGGGTCTCCTTTCACACCCGAGCCGCACCTTGGCGGCGGAGGGGAAGCGTCTGTCCGCAGAATCCCGCGGACAGGGTGGGCAAAATGCCGGGATCGAAAACGGACCTCGTCTTATTCCCCGAACAGGCGATGCAAAATCTCCTGATACGCGCCTTCCACATTGCCGAGGTCGCGGCGGAAACGGTCCTTATCCAGTTTTTCGTGGGTCTTGCTGTCCCAAAAGCGGCAGGTATCCGGCGAAATCTCGTCCGCAAGGATGATCGTGCCGTCGGTGGTCTTGCCGAATTCCAGTTTGAAATCCACCAGCTCAATGCCGATGCCGGCGAAGAAGGTTTTCAGGTAATCGTTGACCTTGAAGGCCAGCGTGGTGATGGTGTCGATGTCCTCACGGGTGGCAAGGCCCATGGCCAGCGCGTGGTAATCATTGATAAGCGGATCGTCCAGATCATCGTTTTTATAAGAAAATTCCAGCGTGGGGATGGGCAGCACGGTGCCCTCCGGGATGCCCAGCCGTTTGGACATGGAACCGGCGGCGATGTTGCGGATAATGACTTCCAGCGGCACGATGGTCACTTTTTTGACCAGCGTTTCGCGCTCGGAGAGTTCTTTCACAAAATGGGTGGGCACGCCCGCTTCTTTTTCCAGTTTTTCCATCAGGAAGTTGGTCACGCGGTTGTTGATGACACCCTTGCCCGAGATGGTGCCTTTTTTCTTGCCGTTGAACGCGGTGGCGTCGTCCTTATAATCGACGATGAACAGCTCGGGATCATCGGTTTTGTAGACTTTTTTGGCCTTACCTTCGTAAATTTGCTCCAGTTTTGTACTCATAGTTTTTCTACCTCCGTCTGCAAAGCCATATCTTTTTTTTCCACGCCGTCGGCCATGGATTGCTTGTAGTCCAGCAGTTTTTGGGTGAGCTCCGCGTTGCCCAGCGCCAGAATCTGGATGGAAAGAAACGCGGCGTTTTTCGCGCCGTCCACCGCCACGGTGGCCACGGGGATGCCGGAGGGCATCTGCACCGTGGAAAGCAGGGCGTCCAGCCCGCCGAACGCGGCCGATTTCACCGGGATGCCGATGACCGGCAGCACGCTCTGCGCCGCCATCGCACCGGCCAGATGGGCCGCCATGCCGGCCGCCGCAATGAGCACGCCGAAGCCGTTTTCCGCCGCGCTTTTGGCAAACGCCGCCGCTTTGCCGGGGGTGCGGTGCGCCGAGCACACATGTACCTCAAACGGCACCCCGAATTCTTTGAGCGTGGTGAGGCAGCCTTTCACCACGGGCAGGTCGCTGTCGCTGCCCATGATGACAGCCACTTTTTTCAGTTCCTGCATGTTTGTTTCCTCCTGTTGCATTTACAAAAAAATACACTCCCATAATTTGGAAGTGTATTTTTGATTATACTTGTCTTGCGCCCGCGCCCTCGCGGAAAGAGACGCCGCCCGCTCTGCAATATGAAAAGGCCAGCAGCCAGGCCATATAAGTCGCGGTCACAGCGGATACCTCCCAACGATACGCATCAAAGTCAACCCAGTATCTCTTATTTTATGGCAAACGGCGCTATATTGCAAGTGAAAATTGCACTTTCCATGTTTCGGTATTGCATTTTGGCAAAACTGTCCGAAAAAGCACGCAGGCAAATGCCCTCTGTTTGCCGTTATATATGGAAACTGCGCAGGCCGTGCAAGCGGCACGGGCTTTTGCGTCAGTTTTTACAGAAACCATACACATTTTTTACATTTTATGGAGGAATAGCGTGGGCTCGAACGAGAATGCCGGCGGGGTTCCGCTCAAGCCTTTTCCACCGGTTGCGCGGGTGCCGGGTCACCGGTTACCAGTTCCTTGACCGACACGGCGAGGGAAGCCAGCGACTGGAGCTCGGACGGAATGATGATCTTGGTAGCCTTGCCGTCGGCGACTTTGGCCAGCGCGTCCAGCGATTTAAGCGCGATGACCTTGTCGGTCGGCGCGGCCGCGTTGAGCAGCTTCAAGCTGTCGGCCAGCGCCTGCTGCACCTTGATGATGGCTTCCGCCTCGCCCTCGGCCTCGATGATCTTCGACTGTTTCACGCCCTCGGCGTGGAGGATGGCGGATTCCTTAGCAGCCTCGGCCTGCAGGATCTGCGCCTGCTTCTGGCCTTCGGACACCAGCACCTGGCTGGCCTTTTCGCCTTCGGCGCGCAGCACGGCCTGGCGGCGTTCACGCTCGGCCTTCATCTGCTTTTCCATCGCGTCCTGGATCTCACGCGGGGGCACGATGTTTTTCAGCTCCACGCGGTTGACCTTGATGCCCCACGGGTCGGAGGCCACGTCGAGAATGGTGCGGATCTTGGTGTTGATGACATCGCGCGAGGTAAGGGTGTGATCGAGTTCCAAATCGCCGATGATGTTGCGCAGGGTGGTGGCCGTGAGGTTCTCAATGGCCTGAATGGGGCGCTCCACGCCGTAGGTGTAGAGCTTGGGGTCGGTCACCTGGAAAAAGACGATGGTGTCGATCTGCATGGTCACGTTGTCCTTGGTGATGACCGGCTGCGGCGGGAAATCCACCACCTGCTCCTTAAGAGAGATGATCTTGGCGATGCGGTCGATGAACGGAGCCTTAAATTTGATGCTGCCAGAGCTCCAGGTGGTGTAATATGCGCCCAGCCGCTCCACGACGAAAGCGCTTGCCTGCGGCACGATGCGGAAGCAGCTGATGAGCACGCCGATGATGACGATGGCAAGGACGATCCAGATGAGGATGGTGACATCCATAGCTTTCCCTCCTGTTGCGGGGACATACCCCGGCTGTGTTTATTCGACGGAAACGATCAGTTTAACGCCTTCGATACGCTCGATGCGGACTTTTTCACCAGCGGGAATGGGCGCTCCGGTACCGGAGCGTGCCATCCATGTCACGCCCGAAACAACAACCGCGCCGGTCTCGGCCAGGTTGTCGATGCGCTCGCAGACAACCGCTTCCCGCCCAATCAGCCGGTCGGCGTTGGTGGAAGTGCGCGGCGGCGTTTTGATGAAACGTTTCAAAAACGGGCGTGTGAAGAACAGCAATACCGCCGATATACCCACGAACAGCAGAAATTGTATCAGCAGCGATTGGCCGAACGAAGCCGCCAGCATGGCAAACACACCGCCGATGGCCGGCCAGATGGCGACCAGCTGGATGGTGGCCAGTTCGATCACGACCAGCACGATGACCACAATGAGCCAGAACAGCAGAATCCCGCTCATTTCCCTTCCCCCTTTCGGCCGGACAGGCGCGCGGACACGCCTGCCGTGGGCCCGTTTTCCCTATCAGCATTGTACCATGCGCACCCTCAAAAGGCAATCGGGGGACGGGCGCTTTTGTGTGACCGGCTCGTGGGATGACGGTGTTTTTTCAGGGCGCGCCCGCCCGGCTATCCGGGATTGAAAAGCAGGCCGCGCAGCCGTTATGCCGCTCGGCTTCCCTAAACCGGAAAGCGGGCTGTGCCCGCCCGCTTGACAGCGAAAGGGGATGGTGTTACACTACGGATAAAGTGATGATGGGGACAGTAGCCGGGACACGCGGGAACCAGAGAACGGCGCCCTGAAGGTTCGCCTTCAGGTGCTGGAAGCGCCGTTTCCGCCGCCCGGCGAACACCGCCCCGGAGCGCGCGCCACCGCTTGCGGGAAGGCGCGCCGGCCAAGCCCCGTTACCGGCAACGAAGCGGCGCTTATACGGATGTATCTATGTATAAAAAGCGCAATAAGGGTGGAACCGTGGGACTGTTTGATGCCTCACCCCTTTTTTGAGAGGGGTGGGGCATTTTTGCGCCGTGGATGCCTTTTCCCTCACGTACGGCAAACGGCGCCGAGAACAGGAGAGTGAACGATATGCCAAACATCACCTTGAAAGACGGCAGTATTCGTGCCGTGGAGCCGGGCGCGACGGCGCTCGCGCTGGCCAAAGAGCTGGGCGCGGGGTTATATAAGGCGGTCTGCGCCGCACGCATAGGCGGAAAAGTCGTGGACCTGCGCACCCAACTGCAGGACGGCGACACGCTCGAACTGCTCACATTCGATGACCCGGACGGTAAAAAAGCCTTCAACCACACCGCGTCGCACATTCTTGCGCAGGCCGTCAAGCGGCTCTATCCCGAGGTAAAGCTGACCATCGGTCCCGCCATTGAGGACGGCTTCTATTACGATTTCGACAGCGACCTCTCTTTCACACAGGAGGAACTGGCCAAAATCGAGGCCGAGATGAAGAAAATCGTCAAGGAAGACCTGCCCATCGAACGCTTCACTCTGCCCGCTCCCGAGGCCGTCAAGCTGATGGAGGAAAAAAGCGAACCGTATAAAGTGGAGCTCATCAACGAGCACGCCGGTAAGGGCGAGCCCATTTCCTTCTATAAACAGGGCGAGTTCACCGAGCTGTGCGCCGGCCCGCATCTGCCCGACACCGGGCGTGTCAAGGCGTTCAAGCTGACCTCCAGCACCGGCGCGTATTGGCGTGGCGATGCCAAAAACAAGATGCTGCGCCGCGTATACGGCACGGCGTTTCCCAAAAAGGCCGAACTGGATGCCCACATTACTATGCTGGAGGAGGCCCGCAAGCGCGACCATAACAAACTCGGCCGTGAACTGGGGTTCTTCACCACGGTGGATTATATCGGGCAGGGCCTGCCGGTGATGCTGCCCAAGGGCTCCCGCGTACTCCAGCTGCTTCAGCGCTTTGTGGAGGACGAGGAGGAAAAGCGCGGCTACCTGCTCACCAAAACGCCGCTGCTGGCCAAGAGCGACCTCTACAAAATTTCCGGCCATTGGGACCACTACCGCGACGGCATGTTCGTGCTGGGCGATGAGGAAAAGGACGACGAGGTGTTCGCCCTGCGCCCCATGACCTGCCCGTTCCAGTTCCAGGTCTACCTCAACAAAAAGCGCAGCTACCGTGATCTGCCCATGCGCCTGGGCGAGACCTCCACGCTGTTCCGCAACGAAGCGTCCGGCGAGATGCACGGGCTCATCCGCGTGCGGCAGTTCACCATTTCGGAAGGCCACATCGCCTGCCGCCCCGACCAGTTGGAGGAAGAATTCAAAGGCTGCGTCGATCTGGCGAATTTCATGCTCAAAACGGTCGGGCTGGACGAGGATGTGTCCTACCGCTTCTCCAAATGGGATGAGAACGACCGCGACAAATATATCGGCACCAGCGAACAGTGGGAAGAAGTACAGGACCGCATGCGCAACATCCTGGACGACCTCGGCATCCAATACACCGAGGCGTCGGGCGAGGCGGCGTTCTACGGACCCAAGCTTGACATCCAGATCCGTAATGTATTCGGTAAGGAAGACACCCTCATCACCGTGCAGATCGACTTCCAGCTGGCCAAACGCTTTGAAATGAAATATACCGACACGGACGGGCAGGAGAAATATCCCTATGTTATCCACCGCACGTCCATCGGCTGCTATGAACGCACCCTGGCTCTGCTCATCGAAAAATACGCCGGCGCAATGCCCACCTGGCTGGCCCCCGAGCAGGTGCGTGTGCTGCCCATCTCCGAGAAGCACGAGGCGTATGCCCAACCCGTGCTGGAAAAACTCCGCGCCGCCGGCCTGCGCGCCACCGTGGACCAGCGCAACGAGAAGATCGGCTACCGCATCCGCGAGGCACAGCTCGAAAAAGTGCCCTATATGCTGGTGGCGGGCGACCGCGAGGCCGAAGAGGGCACGGTGTCGGTGCGCGCGCGCGTAGGCGAGGGCGGCACCCAGACCGTGGATGCCTTTTTGAAGGATATCCTGCAGGAAATCGCCGAAAAACGGCATTGAATCGGGCGGTTCGTTGTATTCCGGTGTGCGGCACCGGGGGCGGAACGGTTGGTTTATACGGAAATCGGTCGGATTATGTAAACCGACACATCGCCGTTTCTCGACAGGTTGCGGAGGAAAACCTCTGATTTTTCCACAACGGGCCTCTCCGGTGGGCAATCCGAGCGGGCTGCGCGGTGGAAAACCCGGTGGAAAGTGTGGAAAGGTTCTGGTTGAGACGGGAAAATCCTCTGTTATGTAAAGCTGCCGTAAAGAAATCCACTTTTGCAGAGCGGATGGATGATGTATGCAAGGGCAAAGCGGGTGTCCCGTTCAGAGGCGCCCGCTTTGTTGTTTGGATGGGCGGCTGCCTGTCGGCGGGTGTATCCTCACTTGCCAAACCGGGCGATCCGGCTTATACTATAAAGAAATGCAGCACCCGGCGCACGGCATCGCGCGCCGGGCCGGGCAGGAGCGGGGGGTCGCATTGGAAAAACCGCATAAGGAAACCAGAAACACCAAACAAAAGCAGTTGATTTTGGACTGCATGAAAAACGCGGGCGGCGCGCATATGACGGCCGAGGAGATCTACAACCGCATCCGGCAGGAGAGCCAGACCATCAGCATCGCCACGGTCTATCGCAATCTGCGGCTGCTGGAGGAAAACGGCACGGTCAAGAAGGTCTATGTGGCGGACGATTCGCTTGCCTATTATGAAATGAGCGATGCACAGTCGCCGCACGCGCACCACCACCTGGTCTGCCGGAAATGCGGCGCGATCCTGGATTTTGAAGCCGACCTGCTCGACGGACTTGAACGGCTCATCGAATCGACCAAACATTTTCAGATCGAGGATCATCGCGTGGTTTTTTACGGGGTCTGCGAAGCCTGCCGCAGGCGGGACGGGGAAAACGCGCAGCCCCGGAAATGATGCGCGAGCGGCATCCATATGAAAAGGGCCGACGGCAGTTGCCGTCGGCCCTTTTGCTGCGTTTGGAAAAACGCTTATTTTTTGAGGAAGGTCATCTGGCTGCGGAGCTGTTGGCCCACTTCCACCAGTTGGGCCTCGGCGCCCTTGCGGCGCAGCGCGTTGAAGTTCGGGCGGCCCACACGGTTCTCCAGAATCCATTCGCGGGCGAATTTGCCTTCCTGGATGTCCTTGAGAACGTCTTTCATCGCCTTGCGGGTCTCATCGGTGATGATCTTCGGCCCGGTGATATAGTCGCCGTATTCCGCGGTGTCGCTGATGGACTTGCGCATGGCCTCAAAGCCGCCGGCGTAGATCAGGTCCACGATCAGTTTCATTTCGTGGATGCACTCGAAATAGGCGTTCTCCGGCGCGTAGCCCGCTTCCACCAGCGTTTCGAAACCGGCCTGCATGAGGGCGGTCACGCCGCCGCAAAGCACGGCCTGCTCACCGAAGAGGTCGGTCTCGGTCTCCACGCGGAAGGTGGTTTCGAGGATGCCGGCGCGTGCGCCGCCGATGCCCGCGGCATAGGCCAGCGCGATCTCTTTGGTTTTACCGGAATGATCCTGCTCCACCGCGATGAGGCAGGGGGTACCGGCACCGCGCAGGTATTCGCTGCGCACGGTGTGGCCCGGAGCTTTCGGGGCGACCATGAACACGTCCACGTTTTTGGGCGGGACGATCTGGCCGAAGTGGATGTTGAAACCGTGGGCGAACGCAAGCGCTTTGCCTTCGGTGAGATTCGGGGCGATGTCTTTTTCGTACATGGCCGCCTGTTTCTCATCGTTGATGAGGATCATGATGATGTCGGCTTCAGCCGCCGCTTCGGCCGCCGTCATCACGGTCAGGCCGGCCGCTTCGGCCACATGCCAGGACCGGCTGCCTTTGTACAGGCCCACGATCACGTCTATGCCGCTCTCGTTGAGGTTCAGCGCATGGGCGTGGCCCTGGCTGCCATAACCGATGATGGCGATCTTTTTGCCTTTGAGCAGGCTGATGTTGCAGTCGCTTTCATAATACATCTTTGCCATTGTTGAATGACCTCCCGGCCGGTTTCCCGGCATTCTTATATGGATATGGATTTATCTGCACTGCGGAACGGTTGTTCCGCAAGGTTCAGCGTTTAGGAAACGGACGGCTCCTCCGCCGGCTTTCTGCCCGCGGTGATGTCCTGCGCGCCCTTTTCGAGCGCAATGGTGCCGGTACGTACCGTTTCGCGGATGCCGTACGGCGCCAGCAGCGATTCCAGGCTGGCGATGCGGGACGCGGTACCCGAGATTTCCAGCGTGAGGGTGGTGCGGGTCACGTCCACGATCCGGGCGTCGAAAATGTCTGCGATCTGCACGACCTCCGACCGGTTCGCCGCCATGCACGCCACCTTGAGCAGCACCAGCTCCCGGCTGATGAACTGCCCGTGCGGCAGCGTTTTGACTTTGATGACGTCGATAAGCTTGTTAAGCTGCTTCTCCACCTGCTCGGTGGTATATTCGTCACCGTCCACCACAATGGTGATGCGGGAGACCGACGGATCCTGCGTGACGCCTACGGCCAGACTGTCAATGTTGAAGGCGCGGCGCGAGAACAGCCCGGCCACTTTGGAGAGTACGCCCGGGCGGTTTTCCACCAGAACGGACAGGGTATGCTTCATCTGTTTCAGTCTCCTTTCGGTCGCGGCGGTCAGAGCGTCGGCTCGTCGGGGTCGATGCGGCATTCCAGCAGATAAGGGCCGGGTGCGTGCAGCATGCGCGCGACGGCGTCCGGAACGTCCGCGTCGTTCTCCACGCGGCGGCTTTCCAGCCCGTAGGCTTTGGCCAGCAACTGGAAATCCGGATCGCCGCAGCCGAGCGAGGTGGCCACATACCGCCCGCCGTAGTGCTTGGTCTGCAGTTCGTGCACCATGCCCAGGCAGTCGTTGTGCATCACGACAAGCTTGATGTCCAGTCTGTACTGGCGGATGGTGGCCAGTTCCATCATGGACATATGGAACGCGCCGTCCCCGCACACGGCTACGATCTGTCTCTCCGGCAACGCCACCGCCGCACCTACGGCGGCGGGCAGGCTGTAGCCCATGGTGCCCATGCCGCCTGTGGTAAGGAAACGCCCGTGCCGCATGGCGAGGTGGTTGGCCGCCCAGATCTGGGACTGCCCCACGTCCGCCACCACCACGGCATCGTCCTCCATCTGTGCGGCAAGCGTGCGGAAAAAGGCACGCGGCTCAATACAGCCGCTGTGTGGGGGGCGCGCAGGCTCGGGCGCGTCCCGCAGGCTTTCCAGAGAAGCCACCCATGCGGCGGTATCGCCCGGCACGGTCTGCTCGGTCAACGCCTCCAGCACCAGCCGCAGGTCGCCCACCAGCGGAAGTTCGGCATCCATGTTTTTGCCGATCTCCGCCGGGTCCACATCAATGTGCACCACGCAGGTGCGCGCGGCGATCTGATCCGGCTCCGCCACGGAGCGGTCGCCCACCCGGCCGCCGGCGATGATGAGCAGGTCACAGTTGTGCAGGGCATGGTTGGCCACCGCGCGCCCGTGGGTGCCCAGCATGCCGAACGCCAGTGGATGGGCTGCGGGCAGCGCGCCGATGCCCATCAGCGTATTTACCACCGGGATGCGGCACTTTTCCGCAAAGGCGGCGAGCACGGCCTGCGCGTGCGCGGAGAAAATGCCGCCGCCCGCGCAGATGACAGGTTTTTGCGCCCGGGCGACGCGCTCGGCCACCCGCTTGATCTGGAGCGCGTGGCCTTTGGTGCGCGGTTTGTAGCCGCGGATGTCCACTTTTTCGTGGTGCGCCGGTGAAGTCACCGGCTGCTCCTGTATGTCGGACGGCACGTCCACCAGCACGGGGCCGGGACGGCCGCTGCGCGCGATATAGAACGCCTCTTTCATCACACGGGGCAGGTCGTTCGCGTCGCGCACCAGATAACTGTGCTTGCAGAACGGTTCCGCAGCGCCGGTGATATCCGCTTCCTGAAACACGTCGCGGCCGATGAGGCCGCTTTGCACCTGCCCGGTGATGGCCACCAGCGGGATGGAGTCCATGTAGGCTGTGGCCAGCGCGGTGATGAGGTTGGTCGCGCCCGGGCCGGAGGTGGCAAAACACACACCCGGTGAACCGGAAACACGGGCATAGCCGCTGGCCGCGTGCCCGGCGCTTTGCTCATGGCGCACAAGATGATAGGTGATATCGGACGCCGCGAGCGCGTCCAGAAACGGGCAGATTGCTGCCCCCGGATAACCGAATAACGTGCGGACACCTTCCGCTTCAAGTGCGGTTACCATGGCTTGTGCGCCGTTTGGCATACTGAGCGTTCCTCCTGCGTGACGACATTGTCCGTTCAATAAAGAGTTTGCGGAAACAGGCCTGCCTGTGGGTGGAATCGCGTGGAATACCGCAGGCTGTTCAATATGATATTATAGCCTCAAACGGCGCGGCGCGCAACCTTTCCGGCAAAATTGCCGGGGCTTTGCGTCGGGGCGGCGGTTCCGGAGCGGACAAACGGGAAGGCAAACGGAGTGCGCTCCAATTTGAGGATATGCAGAAATCACCGAGACAGGCGCGTGCCTTATTGGGATCGTATGCCGGTCGTTCGTGTGGAATCCGCCTGAACCGAAAAGCGGGCAATGTCCGTGTTGACAGCGGGGCGGGCGCAGGTCTACAATAAGCGGTGACACGCGGCGGGCTTCCGGCCCGCGCAACATAAAAAAGGTGTGGATGTTATAAATGGATACGGTGCAAAAAGCGCGTCTGGCGCTTTCTTCTTTGGGGCTTTATCGCCCGCTGCTGGAAAAACCCGTGGTGGCGGCCTTTGCAAAGGTGCTGGAAACAGCGCACGGCGCGGAGCTGCGCGGGTTTCTGGACGCATACGGCGCGTTCATCAGCCTGCTCGCGCCGGCAAGAGCGACGGCCGGAGTGCTGGATTTTTCCGGCGCGCTGCACACGCTTGTGCAGCAGAATGACAGCCTGTTTGCCAGGCAGGCCGCGGCCGGGCGGGTGGAAGAAGCCGTGCGCGCCGCCGCCGCCCGCGATCTGGAAGCGCTTTCCATGGCGCTTGACCTTTCGCCGCGCGAGATCAAAGCCGCGGCAAGCGCCTCGTTTGACGACGACGATTCGGTGGCGTTCATCGACTCGCTGCCCGATTTTATCACCGGCGGTTCGTTTTCGACGGAAGAAACGAAACAGTTCCATGCCACCCACGGCTGCGGCGTGTTCGCCAGCTTCGGCGCGTTCAAGTGGCAGCGCGGCGTTTCGGGGGACAGCAGCCTGTTCGGCATCTCCTCGCCCGATCCGGTGCGCCTTGCCCAGCTCAAGGGCTATGAGTATGAGCGCAACATCGTGCTGGAAAACACCGCGAATTTCCTCGACGGCATCTCGGCCAACAACATGCTGCTTTACGGCGACCGCGGCACCGGCAAATCCTCCACCGTCAAGGCGGTGTTCAACGAGTTCCGCGGGCGCGGGCTGCGCATCATCGAGGTATCCAAGGACTGCATCGTGGAATTTGCCCGCATCATTGAGCGCATCGGCTCGGTGCCGCTGAAATTCATCATTTTCATCGACGATCTGAGCTTCAGCGACGACGACGACAATTATTCCGCCCTCAAGGCCGTGCTAGAAGGCGGTGTGGCCGCCCGCCCGCGCAATACGGTCATCTATGCCACCTCCAACCGGCGGCATTTTGTCAAGGAGAGTTTTTCCGAGCGCGACAGCGAGATCCATGCCGGGGACGCCATGCAGGAAAAACTCTCGCTGGCCGACCGTTTCGGCATCACGGTCACGTTCACCTCGCCTGACCAGCGGCTTTATTTCGATATCGTGCGCGCGCTCGCGGCCGACCGTGGCCTGGATGTGGACGGCGCGCAGCTCGAGCGCGGCGCGGCGCAGTGGGCGCTGCGGTACAATGGGCGCTCGCCCCGCACCGCCACGCAGTATATCGACTGGGTGGCCGGGCGCATCAAAAAAGGCCTGCCGCTCGACGATTTCTGATGGCATACCGTACAGAGCCTGCGAACGGGAACACCCTCCATGCTGGTGGAGGGTGTTCTTTTTCTG
The DNA here is from genome assembly GCF_000178115.2 of Ethanoligenens harbinense YUAN-3. Lineage (NCBI taxonomy): Bacteria > Bacillati > Bacillota > Clostridia > Eubacteriales > Oscillospiraceae > Ethanoligenens > Ethanoligenens harbinense. The sequence goes on along the minus strand of NC_014828.1, from coordinate 188,792 downwards.
TGTGATTTATTGCAGCTGAACGGTTGTGAAGGGGCGCGTATCGCCGCCGTTACCGAAACCGTAGGCGATCGTTACAGTGCGGGCCGACCAGGTGATCGCAAAGTCCTTGTTTTCAAACGGGCGGTATCCGTCATCTGTGCTGATATCGCTTTTCAATTTCGTAATGGTGAACGGGCTGGTCTTCTGATACACATTGCTCCCCCCTGCCAACAGCCAGCTGCATTCTTCCACCACGATGGTCCTTTTATGGTCGGGCGACTGAAATTCGTAATATTTTTCTTCTCCGGATGTCCAGACGTTACATATGAAGTACAGCATCAGCGCGATGATGTACAGGATTGCGGCAATGGTTGTGAGGACCACGTTTTTCAGGTTGACCATGATCAGCCCGCAAACCGCCGAGAGCAGAACTCCGCCGGTGATCCGCAGGACAAGCTTTGTCTGAAGCCCGAAAAAATAGAAGAAAATGTTCCGCTGCCGAAGTTCTCCCAGGCACACCAGAATACCCAGTGAACAAAGCGCGGTAATCGCCGCGGCCCGGGACAGGTTCCAAGTGCGCTTGTCGTGCTGCTGTTCCATGCGGTTTCTCCTCATGGCGGCGCGGGCAGCAAAAACGCACGTACCGGGTTGGGGTACGGGCGCATATTGCGTGCAGGCTCAGCCTGTTGGAGCGGGTGATGGGAATCGAACCCACGCGGCCAGCTTGGGAAGCTGGAATTCTACCATTGAATCACACCCGCAGATGATTTCAGCCGAAAGTGTGTTCCAGTATAGCATGTTTTTATTCAAAACGCAAGTGCCGACACATATTTTTTGTGCAGTACAAAATGTAATGAATGATTGACATTTCATGCACTGTCTGTTATGCTCAATGTAATGGATAGATGACATTTCAGGAGGAACCAGCGTGGAGAACAGGCTCCGGGAGCTGCGCCGCCTGCGCGGCATGACCCAGCAGGCGCTGGCGGACGCGGCAGATATCTCCCGCCAAACCGTCATTGCCATCGAGGCCGGGCGGTTCAACCCGTCGGTCTTGCTGGCATTTCGTCTCGCAAAGGCTCTGGGCGTGACGATTGAGGACATTTTTCTGTTTGAGAGGTGACATCATGCGCATCGGCAAGATGGAATTCAACAAAAGGATGCATCTGCGCGTAAACTGGTCGGCGGCATGTGTAGCGGCCGGGCTGGCGCTGCTGATTGGAAGTATGGCGGCGGGTCATCTCGACGATTTGGGCGGCAGCTTTCTGGCGGGCGCCGGCGCGGGGCTGCTGGCGGCGGGCGTGGTCTTGCTGGTGAAGACCCTGCACACGCTGCGCGACCCGGAAAAACAGCGGGTGGCCCGTATCGAAGAGGAAGACGAGCGAAATCTTTTGATCGACATGCGATCCTCCCAATGGACGCTGTTCGTTGGGATTTTGGTATTGGCTGTGGCTGCGGGTGTGACCGCGTTTTTTAACCGGGATATGATGCATGCGTTATCTGCGGTGTTGCTGCTGCTGATCGCAGTGAAATGGATTAGCATGGTGGTGCTGCGGCGTTGGGGATAATCTTTACAGACGGTATAATATCACAAAAACACACGAAACGAGGGGAAACCATGGGGCTGCATGTAGAGCATGTTCGCAAGCAATACGGCGGCAAGACCGCCGTGCAGAACCTTTCCTTCACGATGGACAGTCCGGGGGTATTCGGCCTGCTGGGCACCAACGGCGCAGGTAAGACGACCACCATCCGGATGCTGCTCGGCATTCTGGAGCAGGACGCCGGCACCATCACCTGGGACGGCCGCCCGGTCACGCGGGAAAACGTGTCGTTCGGCTATCTGCCCGAGGAGCGCGGGCTCTATCCCAAGATCCGCGTGGGGGAGCAGCTCTTCTATTTCGCCAGCCTGCGCGGCATGAACGCGCAGGCTGCCAGGCAGTCCATCCGCCGGTGGTATGAGCGGCTGGAAATCGGCAAATATGACAGGATGACCGCCGACCAGCTCTCCAAAGGCAACCAGCAGAAAGTGCAGCTGGCCGCCGCACTGCTGCATGATCCGGACCTGGTGGTGCTGGATGAGCCGATCAGCGGGCTCGACCCGGTGAACGCCGACCTGTTTGCGGATGTGATGCGCGAACAGGCGGCCGAAGGCAAATACATCGTGCTTTCCAGCCATCAGATGGAGTCGGTGGAAGCCTTCTGCCGCGATATCCTAATGCTGAAAGACGGGCAGACGGTTTTGCAGGGCAACCTGCGCGCCATCAAGGATGGCTATGGCCGCACCAACTTGTCGGTCGAGTGCGGGAAGGACGTGCATGCGCGCGCGGAAACAGCCGGGCTGACGGTTTTGGAGCAGGACGCGCGCGGCCTGGAATGCCGCATCCGCGACGAAGCGGACGCCTACCGTTTTCTGCGCGGTCTGCTGGACGACGGCGTGCGCATCGACCGTTTTGAGATCCGCACCCCGTCGCTGCATGAAATTTTTGTGGAAAAGGCGGGTGCGCGGGCATGAAAAACATCGGCACGATTTTCCGGTTCACCTTCCGCGAACAGGCGCGGAAAAAATCCTATGTCATCGTCACCGTGCTGCTGATGCTGGTGGCGGCGGCGCTGGTGGCGCTGCCCGTGCTCATTCCCCAGTGGCAGAGCGGCAAGGCAAACGGCAAGGCAAGCCGCAGCGTGGTCTATTTTGACGACAAGACCACCGCCACCATCGACCCGGCCGCCCTACAGCAGGCGCTGCCGGCATATACGGTCAAGACCGTGCCGGACGGTCAGCTTGATGCATTGCGCAAAAATATTCTCGCGGGCAAAGAGGAAAGCGGCGCCGTCATGGCGGTCTATCAGGAAACAGACGACACGAACCGCGCCTCTCTTTCCTATTATGAGAGAAGCCGCGACAGCGGGCCGGGCGCGGATGAACTGGCAGAGATCATTCGCAACCTGCGTATGGAACACTTGCTGCGGCGGGCCGGGTTGGGGCCCCAGGAAGCGGACTATATCCTCCAGGCCGTGCCCGCCACCACGCAGACGGGCGACCATTCCGACAATATGACCGGATTCATTCCCGCCATTGCCGTGTGCATCCTTCTGTTCATCGCCATTTTCACCTACGGCATCTGGGTGGCTACGTCCATCGCCTCTGAAAAAACATCCCGCGTGCTGGAAGTGCTCATCACCTCCACCAAACCGTCCGCCATCATCGTCGGCAAAAGCCTGGCCATGGGGGCGCTGGGGCTGCTGCAGCTGCTGCTCATTCTGGGCGCGGGCGCCGTCAGCTATATGGCGGTGGGGGGCGCGAGCAAACTGGCGGTGCTGTCCTTTGCGAGCTTCACGCCGGGCGCGTTTGCGCTGCTGTTTGTCTACTTTGTGCTGGGATTCTCGCTCTATGCAATGCTCAGCGCCGTGGCGGGCGCAAGCGTGAGCAATGCCGACGACCTGCGCTCGGCCATGCAGCCCATCACCATTTTGGGAATGCTGTCGTTCTATCTGGCATATGGCTCGTTCATGGCGCCGGGCACGCCGCTTTCACTGGTGGCGTCGTTCATCCCGTTTTCCGCGCCGTTCGCCATGCCCGCGCGGCTGATGATGGCCGGGGTGCCCTGGTGGCAGATCGTGCTTTCGCTGCTGCTGCTTGCAGGCACCACCTGGGGCATGGGCGCGTTGTCCATCCGGCTGTATGCGTCCGCCGTTCTGCATTACGGCAAACAGCTCAAGCTCAAGGATCTGTTCCGCATGGCCGGGCACGCCAAATGAGCGCTGCTGCGCATCCCGCGGCCTGAAAAGGATACGCCGGTCTATCGTTTTTTCCTAAAATAGCCGGTTTTGTGTCAAAATCGACAAATATTTACCGCACTGTGCAAAAAGACAATGGCTTTTGTGGTTGTATTCGAAAACGGGGTATGCTAGAATAATGACGCTTGCTTAGAGCGAAATCATTTGGGGCGCGGACAAGATGCCCCCGGTATGAAGGACAGCGTGCATTATGAATATGAAAGATTTCCTGCTTGGCAAACCGTTGAAGAATTCGGACATTAAGGATCAGAAGCTCTCGCGCGGGTGGGGCCTGCCGCTGATGGCGAGCGACGCCGTTTCCTCCGTGGCATACGCGGGCGAAGAGATTCTGCTCGTGCTGGTGCCCGTCATCGGTCTCGGCGCGTTCCATTTCGTGCCGTGGATCACGCTGGCCATCATTCTGTTGCTGTTGATCCTGATTTTTTCCTATTCCCAGATCATCGACCACTATCCCAACGGCGGCGGCGCTTACATCGTCTCCAGTGAAAACCTGGGCAAATATCCCGCGTTGCTGGCGGCGGCCTCGCTGGTGGTGGACTATATCATGACCGTGGCGGTGAGCGTGTCCTCCGCATCCGATGCCATCGTGGCGGCCTTCCCGGGTACGGCGCCGGCGAAGGTGTGGATCGCCATCGTGTTTGTGCTGCTCATCACCTTCGGTAACCTGCGCGGCATCCGCGAATCGGCGCGCCTGTTCGGCACCCCGACCTATATTTTCATCGGGTGCCTGGGCCTGCTCATCATCGTCGGGTTTGTCCGTGTCCTTACGGGCACCATTCATCCGGTGGCCTATACCCAGCAAATGACGCAGTCTTTGTCCACCTCGATGGCGGGCCTGAGCATCGCCCTGATTCTGCGCGCGTTTGCGTCGGGCTGCTCGGCCCTCACCGGCGTGGAGGCCGTGAGCAACTCCATCCCGAACTTTAAGGAGCCCTCGCAGCGCAATGCCAAACACATTCTCTTCATGCTCGGCGGCGTGATCGTGTTTCTGTTCGGCGGTTCCACCTTGCTCGAACTCAAGCTGCGTGTCATCCCGGTGTCCGGCGGCACCATTCTTTCCCAGTTGGGCACGGCGGTGTTCGGCAATTCAATCCTGTTTTATATTCTGCAGCTGTTCACGGCCATCATCCTCATTCTGGCCGCCAACACGGCCTACAACGGCCTGCCGCTGCTGCTCTATATCCTCGCGCACGACGGCTATGTGCCCCGCCAGTTTGCCCACCGCGGCACCAAGCTGAGCTTCTCCAACGGCATCATGTTCATCTGCATCGCGGCGGTGCTGCTCATTCTGGTTTTCCAGGCGAAAACCACCAACCTCATCCCGCTCTACTCGGTTGGCGTGTTCATCTCGTTCACGCTTTCGCAGTACGGCATGTTCCGCAAATGGCATAAAACGCGCGATAAGGGCTGGCAGTATAAAATGTGGATCAACGGCGTGGGCGCGGTGCTCACCCTGATCGGCGTGGGCGTGGAGGTTTCCACCAAGTTCACCCAGGGCGCATATATGATCGTCATCGCCATCCCGGTACTCATGTTGCTGATGGTCTATGTGCAGAAGCACTACAGCAAAGTGGGCAGCGAACTGAAGCTGAACCGGTTCCATCCGTACTACGATCAGGCCACGGCACACTCCACCCAGGTGATCGTTCTGATGCAGTCGGTCAACAAATCGCTGCTCAAATCGCTCAACTATGCCAATTCCATTTCGGACGACGTTACGGTGTTGCACATCTGCCGCCATCCGGAGCATGCCGCGCAGTTGCGCGAGGAATGGAACCGGTTGGATATCCCGGTGAAGCTGGAGATCGTCCTGACACCGTATCAGGATATCATCGCGCCGCTGGACAAATACATCTGCAAGCGTGAGGCAGCGCTCAAACACGGCGAAACGCTGTCCGTCATCATCATCAAGTTTGTGTCGGAGCACTGGTACGACGCCGTTCTGCACAACCAGACGACCTATTTCCTGGAGCGCGTGCTCTCGCGGCATAAGAACGTATCGTCTATCATCCTGCCGTTCCACTATAATCCGGAAAGCACCAAAGTCAAGGCTGCGACCCGGGACGAGGAAACGCCGGGAGAAAAAGGCTGAGCCGAAAAAAGGATTCGCCGCAGGGCGGTTTTAACAGTTGACAGAGGGCGGTCCGCTTGGGGCCGCCCTCTGTGTGTTTTCGTAGCATAACCGGAGGGAAACAGTTTGTTCATAGGAAATGTGGAGATCAAAGGACACACGGCGCTGGCCCCGATGGCCGGCGTGGCCGACACGGCGTTCCGCACCGTCTGCAAGGCGCACGGCGCGGCGTATGTAGTAGGGGAAATGGCCAGCGCCAAAGGGTTCGTCATGCAGGCGACCAAAACGGCGGAGCTGCTCGGCGTGACCGATGCGGAGCGGCCGATGGCCATCCAGCTCTTCGGCAGCGAACCGGACGTGATGGCAGAAGCCGCACGCCGGGCGCTGGCGTTTTCCCCGGATATCATTGACATCAATATGGGATGCCCCGCCCCCAAGGTGGCGGGCAACGGCGGCGGCAGCGCCCTTCTCAAGGACCCCGCGCTGGCCGGGCGTATCGTCCGCGCCGTGGCAAACGCCGTGCCCGTGCCCGTTACGGTAAAAATCCGCAAAGGATGGGACGCGGCGCACGTCAACGCCGTGGAGATCGCGCGCATCGCGGAGGAGAACGGTGCGGCGGCTGTCGCCGTGCATGGCCGTACCCGTGCCCAGCAGTATGCGCCCCCGGCGGACTGGGACATTATCGCCGCGGTACGACGGGCCGTGCGCATCCCGGTTATCGGCAACGGTGATGTGGACTCCCCGCAGGCGGCGGCGCACATGCTCGCGCAGACCGGCTGCGACCTGGTAATGATCGGCCGGGCGGCGCTGGGCAGGCCCTGGCTGTTCGGGCAAGTGGAAACTTATCTGCGCACCGGCGAGCTGCTGCCCGAACCAAACCCCGCCCGACGCATGGCGGTGCTGCTCGACCATGTGCGGCTGCTCTGCGCCCTCAAGGGCGAGCATATCGGCATGCGGGAGGCGCGTAAGCACGCGGCTTGGTATATGAAAGGCCTTCACGGCGCGGCGCTGCTGCGCGGGGAGGCCAATAAGCTGGACACGTTTGCCGATCTGGAGCGCCTGGCGGCAGCCGCTGCCAAGGAGTGACGGCGCATTCAGAAATGCCCGCCGCCAAGCAGCCAGAACAGGGTGGCCGCGCCCGCGCCGCCTGCCGCACAGGCTGCGTAGCGCATTGCCATAAGGAAAAGCGCCCGGAAGGGACGCCGGCCGCCTTTTTTGGCCCGGCAGAACCGTTCGATAATACGGGCGGCTTCCCCCGCCAGTGTCGGCTCCGCCAGCGGCGAGGGCACGTCGGCCCGCACAAAAAACAGCGCGCGTTCAAAACAGCCGCTGCCGTTATCGCGGATCTCAATGATCTTGCGTTCCACGCCTTTTACCACAAACATGCACCTCGCAAGTCGTTCCCGGCGGCATACGCGCAGGCGCACACCGCCACTTTGTATACATTCTCGTACGATGCTTATTTTTTGACTTTTTTGGAAGAAATATACCCTGTCGAAAGCCGTTTTCGGATATTCACAAGGTTGACATAAAACCGGTGGAAAACTCGGTGGAAAAAGTGGAAAACGGATTTTCGGTCCGCCAAAGGTCTTGTCCACAACCGCGCCGCCCCTTTTTCACATGCGGGAAACAACGCATTATGTCAAGTCGCGCCTGCGGAAAAACCGCGCGGGATTGCACAGGCAGGTGGCTTGTGATAAGATGGAACCATCACCATTTCCTTCGTAAGCGTTGTCCCCCGCTCATATTCTATGAGAGAAAGGCGGCGGGCGTGCCGTATCCTGCCGGCATGCCGGCCGCGGCGGCTCCCGGCGCAGGAAAATTCACAGAAAGAAAGCGTGTTTATCTATGAATATGGACCATGCAAGCGGCATTTCCGCAGAACTGGCGGCGCGTGCGTCTCAGGCGTTTGCCGCATCACCGGCGCATGCGCTGGCCGACAGCATTGCCAAAAACGGCATCGACAATACGGTGTATCATCGTGCGGCGGCGGTGCGGATGAACCACCTGTTTTCCCACGAAATCGAGCCGATGACCATTACCAACCAGCAGAAGAGCGGCCGGTGCTGGCTTTTTGCGGGCACCAACGTGCTGCGCTACCATCTGCGCAACACACTGCATGTGAAAAACGCGGATTTCGAATTGTCGCAGAGCTACCTCATGTTCTGGGATAAACTCGAAAAAGGCAATTACTTTCTCGAAGGCGTGCTGGATACCGCCGACCAGCCAAAAGATTCCCGCACGGTGATGTGGCTGTTCCAGAACCCGCTCAACGACGGCGGGCAGTGGGATATGCTGGTCGCCCTCGTCGAGAAATACGGTGTGGTGCCCAAGCTGGCCATGCCGGAAAGCTTCCACAGCGGCAATTCGGCAAAGCTCAACGCGGTGCTGGCCCGCAAGCTGCGCCGCGACGGCATTGAGCTGCGCGCTCTGCAAGCAAAAGGGCAGTCGGCTGAGACTCTGCGCACACGCAAGGAGGAGATGGTGGCGGAGTTTTATGTGTTGCTCTGCTGCTTCCTTGGCGAACCACCCAAAACCTTCGATTTTACCTGGCGTGACAAAGACGGCGCCTTCCACCGTGACGCCGGCCAGACGCCGCGCGGGTTTTATGAGACCTATTTCGGGAAAGATTTTCTGGCGGGTTATGTGAGCGTCATCAACGCGCCCACCGACGAAAAGCCCTATGACCGTACTTACACCGTCAAATATCTGGGAAACGTGGTGGGCGGCCGCCCGGTGCGGTATCTCAACCTGCCGAATGAAGAACTGGTACGCGCCGCCAGCCGGCAGATCCGGGACGGGCGCCCGGTCTGGTTCGGGTCGGACGTCGGCAAGGTGTCCGACCGGCAGGCCGGTATCCTGGATACGGCGCTCTACCCCTATGCGGAAGCGCTGCACACCACGCTCGACATCGACAAGGGCGATATGCTCGATTACGGTGAAAGCTGTCTGACCCATGCCATGATGTTGCTGGGCGTGGATGTAACCGAAGCTGGCGTGCAGAAATGGAAAGTGGAGAACAGTTGGGGCAAGGACGTGGGTGAAAAAGGGTTCTTCGTCATGAGCGCAGACTGGTTTGCCGACTATGTCTGCCAGGTGGTGGTCGATCAGGCATACCTCACGGAAGCGCAGCACAAAGCGCTGGAACAACCGCCCATCGAACTGGAGCCGTGGGACCCGATCGGCGCGCTGGCACGGCTGGGCTGAACAGCCGTCCCACCGGGCGGAAACACATGTGACGATAAGGATGGAAACGATGCGGTCTTTATATGATACGGGCGGCGCCTGGTACAAGGGGAACCTGCACACGCACACCACCCGCTCGGACGGACGGCTCCCTGCCGGGGAAGCCATTGGTTTCTACCGGGAAGCGGGGTACGATTTCATCGCGCTGACCGACCACTGGCGGCAGAGCGAACCGTTGGAGGAGCCGGGGTTCCTCCAACTGGCGGGCTGCGAGTTCGACACCGGCAACATGACCGACCTCGTGCGGCAGCCGGTCTTTCATATCGTGGGGGTGGGAATGGAGCGCGCCGTGGCGCTTCCAAAAGCGCACGACCATCCGCCTCAGGTGTTGATCGACGCCATCCGTGAGGCGGGCGGCCTGGCCATTCTCGCGCACCCGGCGTGGTCGCTCACCGATCCCGCGCTGGTGCCGCCGCTTTCCGGGCTTTCCGCCGCCGAGATCTTCAACACCTTTTCCGGCCTGCCGCACAGCAACGCCCGCCCGGAATCGTCTTTGTATTTTGACATCTGGGCGCTGCAGGGGTTTCTTCTGCCCTGCACGGCGGCGGACGACTGTCACTGGTATGAAGGGGAGCAGGGCCGCTCGTTTATGATGGTCAACGCCTCCGCGCTGACTGCACAAGCCATCCGCGCAGCGATCGCGGCAGGCAACTTCTACGCCTCGCAGGGGCCGCGTTTCGAGCAGATCCGCTACGACGGCGAAACCGTGGAGATTTCCTGCTCCGAGGTGCAGACCGTCATTTTTTACAGCAACACGCTCTACAGCGCCGACCGCCTGACACTGGCCGAATCGGGTGGGACGGTGACCGCCGCGCGGTATGCCGTCAAGCCGAGCGACCGGTATATACGGGTGGAACTGATTGACCGGGAAGGGCGTCATGCCTGGAGCGCACCGTTTGCGGCGGAAAAGACCCGCAATCGCTGATAAACCATGAGAAGGGCGCATACCTGCCGTTTTGCGGCAGGTATGCGCCTTTTGGTGTCGATATGAGCAAGATAACAGTATAAATGTGAGGAAATTTTAGAAAAATATGTAAAACTTGACGCTCCGAGTTGTTATTTAGAAAAAGTTGTGCTACTATTTAGATATTCCGACCGACCGCTCTTTTTACAATTTAAGGTAAAAATTCAACTGCAATGCAATTTTTTCTGAAAGGCTGACTTTACACATATTTCCTGTTTCAAAAAACGACGTGATGTCATGGCATGAGGAGCATCGCTATGAACAAAGTTACAAACCGGCGGGGGCACGCCGCTCAGACCCAACAGGATATTTTTCGTGTGGCTTTGGAGCTTTTTCGTACAACCGGATATGAATTGACCACGATCCAGGATATTTGTGAAAAGGCCAACGTTTCCGTTGGCGCATTCTATTATTATTATAAATCGAAAGAGGATGTTCTGAACGATTCTTACCGGCAGATCGACTATACGCTGAATGAGAAATATGCGCATGTACAGTTCGAGGATCCTGTCTGCGGCATCACGGAGATTTTATGCAGTCTGGCAGGCTACGTGCAGGAGCAGGGGTTCCGCATCCCGGCCCAGATCTATAAAAAGCAGATTACCGCAACAGACCGGTTCATGCTGGACCCCAACCGGGAGTACTGCATTCTGGTCAGCCGTCTGGTCGCACAGGCCTGCGCAGGCGGGCGCTTTTCAGCGGATTATTCCGAGCAAACGGTCACGGAAACGATTTTGCGCATGATGCGCGGCATCCTGTACGACTGGTGCCTGCATGACGGATCTTACGACCTGGTGCAGCAGGCGCGGGCCGACATGCGGATTATCCTGCACCATTTCGAGCAGGCCAACGATCTGCAACCGGCATGATACGCGGCGCGCGGCCCGGTTCCTGCCCGGGAACAGGCATAAAGCAAGGGGAAAGGCTGATTTTCCCGCCGTCTTCGCGTTTCCCGTTTGACAGCCGGGCGCTTAATGCAGTTCGCTGCGCCCTTCGAGCGCGCGGGAGAGCGTGATTTCATCGGCGTATTCCAATTCGCCGCCCACCGGGATGCCGTAGGCGATGCGCGTGACCTTGACACCCAGCGGTCTGATGAGACGGGAGATATACAGCGCGGTCGCTTCGCCCTCCACATCGGGGTTGGTGGCGAGGATAATCTCCTGCACGCCGTCGGCCGCGCGTGCGAGCAGTTCCTTGATGTGCAGCTGTTCGGGGCCAATGCCGTCCATCGGGGAAATAACGCCGTGCAGCACATGGTACAGGCCGTTGTAATCCCGCGTGCGCTCAAACGCCACCACGTCACGCGGGTCCTCCACCACGCAAATGGTGGTGTGGTCGCGCGCGGGGTTGCCGCAGATGGTGCAGATTTCCCCGTCGGTGAGGTTCTGGCAGACCTTGCAGGTGTGCATCTGCCCTTTTGCGTCCAGAATAGCCTGCGCGAACGCTTTGGCCTGCTCGTTCGTACCGTCCAGCACGAAGAAAGCCAGCCGCTGGGCGGTTTTGCGGCCGATGCCCGGCAGCCGTTCAAACTGCTCGATCAGACGGGACAGCGGAGCGGCATAATATGCCATGTGATCTCCTCCGTGATATGTAAAGATGCGGCCGGGTCAGCCGTTTCGAAACAGCGGCGCGTCCGCGGCGTTGGCCAGAAAATCGGCGAGGACACGGCGGTAGCCGCCGTCCGGGTATTCTTCTTCGAACAGGACGGTGAGCATCTCCTGCGGTGTCACCAGACGCACCGCATCCACTTCCTCGGCCTGAAGCACCAGTTCGTCCATCTCGAACGCGTGGCGGCAGGCCCACACATCGAAAAAGCAGGGTGGCCGCTTGAGCCTGGCCAGCTTCTGCATCCGTCTGGGCGGAAGCGTGAGCCCCACTTCCTCTTCGACCTCCCGGCAGGCGGCTTCCAGGCTGCTTTCCCCCGCCCGCACGCCGCCGCCCGTAATGTCCCATTTGCCGGGATACAGACGCTTCCGCAAGGAGCGTTTCTGCAACAGGAAGCGGCCGTCGTCGCGGTAGATGAAAACATGCACCGCCAGCATGAACTCACCGTTTTGCAGCGCATGTTCGCGTGGTACCAAGCGGCCGGTGGGCCTGCCTGTCCCGTCGCGGAGATCCATCCATTCCATAACGGTCAGATCAGACCGGGCATGTTCAGGCCGCCGGTCACTTTTCCCATTTCCTGTTCGGCGGTTTCGTCCACCTTGCGGATGGCCTCGTTCACGCCGGCCACGATGAGGTCCTGCAGCATCTCGATGTCGTCCGGATCCACCGCCTCGGGCTTGATGTGAATCTGCTTGATCTCCCGCTTGCCGGTGATCTGCACTTCCACCATGCCGCCGCCGGAGGTCACGGTATATTCCCGCTCATCCAGCTCGGCCTGCACCTTGCCGATGGCCTCTTGCATTTTCTGCGCCTGTTTGATCATGCTGTTCATATCCGAGGAGCCGCCGCCGTATCCTTTAGGCAATCTTGCTTTCATATTCAAAAACCTCCATGCGTTTTTTCAGGATGGATGTCTATTGCTCTTTTTCGCGAATGGGTACGCCGCCGTCCATCGCGGTGCGCAGCAGCGCGTCGAACGGGTCGTCTGATTTTTCTTTCTGCGCCGCGTGCAGGCTGGATTTGAACACCCCGACTTTGTACGGCTTGCCGGTGGCGGTGCGGACGGCTTCCACCAGCGGTTTCTGGTGGAGCGGCTGGCGGATGAGGTCGGCAAACATCACGTTGCCCGCGTCCACCAGCACATAGGCGCCGCGCACAACGGCTTTGGATTTGTCCAGCACGCCGCGCAAGGGCGGGTCGATGCGGCCCAGCTCCTCCAGCACCTCCGGCCAGCAGGCCAGCGGCTCCGCCGATTCTTCGGAACTGTCCGCAGGCGGGGCGTCGTTTTCCGGTTGTGCTTGCTTTTGGGCCGCCCGGCGCGAGGTTGCGGCGGGCGTTTCCGGCGCGGCAGGCGGCTCGGTCCACGGCAATGCGGCGTCCGCTTTCGGGGCGCCGCCGCGCGCGGGCGCGCCCGGCGGCATGTGGAGCCCGGCGGCGGTCGCCTCCGCGCGGAGGCCGCCCGCTTTTACCTGTGTTTCCAGCGCCGCGATACGGCGCAGCAGCGCGGCGGGGGAGGTGTCCAACGCCGGATTGCACAGCCGCAGCAGACCCATTTCCATTTCCACCCGCTTCACGGGTGCGCGCCGCAGCGTTTCCGCCGTGTGCTGGAGCGTGTCCAGCGCATGCAGCACCGTTTCCGGGTCAAAGTCCCGCGCGGCATCCTGCAGGCGCCCGGCTTCGGACGCGGAAACGGGCGGTATGCTGCCCGCCTGCGTGAGCATGATGGCGCGAAAATGCCCGATCAGTTCCTCGCACAGGCGGTCGGCATCCTTTGCCGAGGCATAGAGCTCGTCCAATGTCCGCAACGCCTGCGGCGCGTCCCCCGCGTGCACCGCGTCCGACAGAGCGTAAAGATAGTCGCGGCCCGCCAGCCCGGCGGCGCGCGCCACCGCCTCTTCGTCCACCGCATCCCCGCCGCCGTTTGCGCAGGTGTCGAGCAGCGAGAGCGCGTCGCGCAATGCGCCGTCCGCCAGTCTGGCGATGGCCTCCGCGCCGTCCTGCGTGAGGGGGATGTGCTCCTGCTCCGCCACATAAAGCAGCCTTGCGGCGATGTCCGCGGGCGGAATGCGGCGGAAATCGAACCGCTGGCAACGCGAGAGGATAGTGGCCGGGATCTTGTGCGCCTCGGTGGTGGCGAGGATGAAGAGCACATAGGCGGGCGGCTCCTCCAGCGTTTTGAGCAGCGCATTGAATGCGCCCGCCGAGAGCATGTGCGCCTCGTCGATGATATAGACGCGATATTTGGCCGCCGCCGGGGTGTAGACCGTTTCTTCCCGCAGGGCGCGGATGCTGTCCACCCCGTTGTTGCTGGCGGCGTCGATCTCCACCACGTCGGTGAGCGAGCCGTCGTCGATGCCGCGGCAGACGGCGCATTCCCCGCAGGGGTCGCCGTTTTGGGGATGCAGGCAGTTGACCGCTTTTGCCAGAATTTTGGCGCAGGTGGTCTTACCCGTCCCCCGCGAGCCGGTGAACAGGTAGGCATGTGCCACACGGCCCGCGCGCAGCTCGCCAAGCAGCGTGGCAACGATCTGAGGCTGGCCCGCCACGTCTTCAAACGTGCGGGGCCTCCATTTTCGATAAAGTGCCTGATACACCCAGAAAACCCCCGGCACATGGCCGCACAGTGCCCCCGAACATGCAGGCGCGGACGAAATCCTGCGGCGCCCGGCGAAATCCGCTTAATGCTGCTCGGTTCCCCGCCTGACATGGTTCACGGCACGCCGCCGCACAGGCTGCCCGCAGCCTGCATGTTCCGTTGCACTGTGCGACCGGTTCCATTTGCGCTGTGCAAAAAACACGGTTCCCTTATTATACTACATCCGCGTGCCAAAGGCAAGGCAGAACGCCTGCTTGGGGTATTCGTGCAGCATTTTGGGAACAAAGACAACCGCAAGGGATAACAAAATGAAAACAGACACCAGGATCAACAGAATCCGAACGGCTTTGTTTTCTTTTTGCAGGATACCGTTGATCGAGAAGCTGATGCCCAAAAGCAGGAGCACGACCGGATTGGTTTGCTCAAGCGGAAGGAAATTCAAAAGACCAAATACGGACAAAAGGAGGACGACGCACCCGATTACCCAAACCAGAACGGTCAGTATTTTTCGAGCCGTAGAGAACCGGTTCCAATTTTCTTTGAATTTTGTCATAAGTTTGTCCCCTTTGTCTATTGGTGCTTTTGACCGAGAACAGAACCGGGTTGTTTTTCCAATCCAGGCAAAAGACGTGCGCACAGCCTGAAGCGGGCGCGGCCCGTATTTAAGTTCAGGCAGATTTTGTTAAAACGACAACCGCACAGCCTGAAGCGGGCAGCCCGCATCTATTCGGTTCCCGCCAGCGATTCCAGCTCCGCTTTTTTCCCAAAGAGCGCGCAGCCGCCGTCATGCGCCATGGCCAGCATGCCGTTTTCCCGCAGGGCGCAAAACAGCGGCGAGCGCAGCGCGTCCGCGAGAGAGCCGGTGTGCAGGTCCACGTCCGAGACCGGTGCGAACGGGCACGGTTCCGCGCCGCCCGACGCGCTGATATGGAAAAATCCGCGCCCCGCCGCCAGGCAGCCGCCGGTTTTTGCCTCGTCACCGGGAAACGCGATCAGGATGAGGTCGGGATATACCGTCTGAAGCGTAAGCAGCCGGGCGCTGTATGCCGCGCGCTGCGCGTCGTCCGGCGGATGCAGCGAGGCGTTTGCGTCGGCGGGGACATACTCCACAAAAAGGACCACCCCGCAGCCTTTTGCACGCAGGCCTCCGAGAAACGCGGCTTCGGTGACCCGCAGATGGTTTTCCGCCGTCACCGTGACGGACACGCCGAACAGGATGCCGCGCGCCCGGAACGCGCGCCATGTCTGTTCGAGCAGATGGTAGACGCCCGCGCCGCGCCGCGCATCGGTTTCCGTTTGCCCGCCTTCGATGCTGCAGACCGGCACCAGGTTGCGGTGCCGGTCGAACAGGCGCAGCACGGCCGCATCAAACAGCGTACCGTTGGTCAGCACCGGGAAGACGGCGGAAGGCACGCGGGCGGCGGCCTCCAGTACGTCCACGCGGGTGAGCGGCTCGCCGCCCGCAAGCAGGATGAAGGAAATGCCCATCGCGGCGGCTTCCTCAAACAACTCCGCCCAGCGCGCGGCCGGGAGCAGGCAAGCTTCCTCCGTGTTACAGGCGCCGTCCGCTCGCGCATAGCATCCCGCGCAGCGCAGGTTGCAGGCGGAGGCCACGCTGGCAATGAGAAACGCGGGAACGGCCTGGCCCGTCTGCTCGCTGCGACGGCGTTTTGCGGCCGCCCGTGCCTGCCGGTGCGCCTGGCGGAGCAGGAAGGTGCTTTCACGGGGGTTGCGCATCGCAGCCGACAGCGCGCGGCGGAACAGATAGTCGATGTTTTTATTCAGGTAGGCGGTCAGTTCCATGTGTGTTTCCTCCCAAAAGCAGATCGAGCAGCATATCCAGCAGCCGCCTGCGGGCTTCCCGGTCGCGCAGGTCAAGGCCCGCATACCGTTCAAAGGCATCCTCTCGAAAATAGGCCAGCGTCACGGATGAAATAAGCGCGTGCGCGAGAATGCGGCATTCCGTTTCATTCTTTTTGCCTTCAAAACGCGCGCGGATGAGTGGAAGAATATAACGGGGCGCTTCGATTTCCCCATGCAGCAACGCGTAGGGAATGGTTGTTTTGGTATACTGCCGGTATTGCACAACCAGCTCGCTCAGTTCCCACAGCATGGTGCGCAGACGCTCAAGCGGCGGCGTGCCGTCCGGCGGGGCGGAACGAAAACGCTCCGCGGCTTCGGCGATCTGTTCCTCGATGGCGGCGCTGACAAGCGCGTCTTTGCCGCCCCAGCAATAATTGATCATGGCCGGGCTGACGTTTGCCGCCGCCCCGATGCCGCGGGAAGTCAGCGTTGCCGGGTCGCTCCCCTGCGACAGCAGATGCCTGACGGTTTCCATCAGCCTGGCCCGCATGGCCTGTTTCTGCATGAGTACCCCTTGGAATTAAACAAATTTTAAACACGTTTAATTCTACGGTGCTTTTTCGGGTTTGTCAAGCGCAGTGTGCGCGGTTCTTCTTCCGGCAATGCCGATTTTGAATATACAAATATTTACAATTTGTATGCCCGTTTCATTGACAAAGTGCCTGAACGCCGATATAATTGAGGGGTAAAATCGCCGCAGACTGGAAGACGGGGTGAACCGCATGGTGCTTGAAAGCTGGGCCATCGTGATTATTATGGGCGTGGCCGCCTATATGTTTGGGCGCGCGCGCCGCAAGGCGTGGTCTTTCCGCGTGCTGCCCCTCATTCTCGCGCCGCTTGCCAACATCGTTTATACCCCGTTTGCCAAAGAGCTGGCAGACCGCGGGAGCGATGCCGGCGCGGTGCGCATTCTGGTTTATATTGCCGCATTTGCGGTCACCGCCGTCTGGGTGGTTTTCTGCGCACGCAAGCTCTCGCCCCGCGTGGCGAAATGGGGATATATCTCCTGCACGCTGGCGTTCACCGCCATCGAACTCATTATTTTCGCGGTGAAGCTCATTCGGTTCTGAACAAGCGCTGTTCCCGGCGGCTTTTTTCCGCCCGGCCGGTGCTATCGCGTCCCCTGTCCGCATAGATATGCACCAGATGCGGACAGGGGGCGTTTTTATGTTGGTGGCTTCGGTGAAAGTTTCGGCGCTGCGGGCCGCGGTGGTCGTGTTCGCGCTGGCTGTTCTGGCTGGCGCGGCGCTCTGGCCGTCGCGCGGGGTGGTAACGGTGTGGAGCGGCCAGTCCTATCGGGGCGTTTCGGACAATGCCAAGCGGGTTGCGTTCCTTGAGAAATTCGGATGGACGGTTGACCCCACTCCCACGGAGGTGGTGGAAGTCGTCATTCCCCAGACCTTCGACCAGGTCTATCGCAATTACAACAAGCTTCAGAAAAAGCAGGGGCTGGACCTCACGCCGTATAAAGGCGCGCGCGTCAAGCGCTGGACCTATCGTGTGACCAATTACCCCAACTATGACGGCGAGGTGTTTGCCGACCTGCTCATCCAGAACAACGACACGGTGGTGGCGGGAGATGTGCGCACCGTGGCCGTGAGCGGGTTCATCCAGGGGCTTGCAAGGCCCAACCCGCAAACGGGCGTGCCCACGCTCAGCCCCGCGGCTGCGGATATCACGGCCGGCATGTTTCCGAACCGCGCGGTGTAAGCGGGCACAGCCCGCTTTCCAGTTCAAAGAAGTGCAGGTCGAATCGCAGGCACGCAGCCTGAACGGGCGGGCACAGCCCGCTTTCCAGTTCAAAGAAGTGCAAGTCGAATCGCAGGCGCGCAGCCTGAACGGGCGGGCACAGCCCGCTTTCCAGTTCAAAGAAGTGCGGGTCGAATCGCAGGCGCGAACCTGAACGGGCGAAAAGGCGCTTTCATATATATAAACGAAAAAGGAGAACACCGGATGCCGCTTTTGAGGCTGGACAAGCTGTTGGCCGGACAGGGACAGGGCTCTCGCAAAGAGGTGCATACGCTGCTGCGAGGCGGCCGCGTGCAGGTGGACGGCCAGACCGTCACCGACGCCGGGCAAAAAGTGGATCCCGACCGGCAGCGCGTCACGCTGGACGGACACGCCCTGCTCTGGCGCGCCCACCTGTATCTGATGATGAACAAACCCGCAGGCGTGATCTCGGCCAGTCGCGACCCCAAAGCGCGCACGGTGCTCGATCTGCTGCCGGCGGACCTGTGCCGCCCGGGGCTGTTCCCCGCCGGCCGGCTGGACAAGGATACCGAAGGGTTCCTGCTCATCACCGACGACGGGGCGTTCGCCCACGACATTCTCGCGCCGCGCCGCCATGTGGAAAAAATCTATCTCGCCACGCTGGACAGACCCGCCGACACCGCCGATACCGACGCGTTTGCCACGGGGCTTACACTGGAGGACGGTCTGCACTGTCTGCCCGCCCGCCTCTGGCTCGGAGAAGGGACGGACGCCTATGCCGCCGTGCGGGAAGGCAAATTCCATCAGGTGCGGCGGATGTTTGCGGCACGCGGCAAACAGGTGGTGCACCTGCGGCGGATACAGATCGGCGGGCTGGCGCTGGACGAATCGCTCGCGCCCGGCGAGGCGCGCGAGCTGACCCCGGCGGAACGGGATCGGATCGGGCTGCGCCTCTGACACATGGCCCGCGACGCCGCGCCCGGCGGCTTTCGGGCGGTTTCACGCTGTAACCTCCGGTCTTGCGGGAAGGAAAATCGCCGGCTTTTGGATAGTATGACTGAAAAACCCTTGCAATTTTTCTATAAAAGGTTCAAAATATAAAATGATATAACAAATTGGAATGACGCAGTGTATTGCAGAAACCTGTTTTTGCAAAATTAACCGGCGTGCAGACGTTGAGTTTTGTCGTTTTTTCGTTTATACTGGTGAACAGGGCTTTGGGCCCTTTCCCGCCCTGCCGGACGGCATGCGCAGAGCTTCGGGGCGGGCGGCATTGATGAGACGGCCCGTGGTTTTGCCCGGAGATAACTGCCGTTTGCCCGGCCGTAAAAGGAGAATCGCGAATGTCAAACAGACTTTTTCAGGGTGTTATCCAGCAGATGAAGGAGACGCTGGACCGTGTGGTGGGTGTGATCGATGAAAACGGCACCGCCATCGCGTGCAGCGAACTCGGACGCATCGGCGAAGTACATGAAAATGTCATGACGGAGCTGGCGGGCGCGCCGCTTTTGCTGCGTGGCGGGTGGACCTATAAGCCGTTCGGCTCAAGACCCCGTCCGGATTATGCGATTTTTGTCGAGGGCAGCGACCCCGTGGCCGCCAAATATGCCGGAATCCTTGCGGTGGCACTCACGAGCATCAAGCAGTATTATGACGAACGGTACGACCGCGGCAACTTCATCAAAAACGTCATTCTGGACAACATTCTGCCCGGAGATATCTATCTGAAAGCCAGAGAACTGCATCTGAGCGCCGAAGTGCTGCGCGTGGTGCTGCTCATCCGTGTGGCCGACAAAAACGACGTGTCGGTCTACGACGTGGTGCAAAACCTGTTTCCCGACCGGCAGAAGGATTTCATCATCAACATCAGCGAAAACGAGATCGCCCTCGTCAAAGAGGTGCGGCAAGGCATCGAGACCAGTGACCTGGACAAACTGGCGCATTCGGTGGTGGATACGCTCAGCAGCGAGTTTTACACACACGCCTCGGTGGGCATCGGCACGATCGTGACCGGTGTGAAGGACTTGGCCCGCTCGTTCAAGGAAGCGCAGGTAGCGCTGGAAGTGGGCAAAGTGTTCGATATCGAAAAGAACATCATCAGCTACGACAATCTCGGCATTGCCCGGCTGATTTATCAACTGCCCACCACGCTCTGCGAAATGTTTCTGGACGAGGTGTTCAAAAAAGGCTCGATCGACTCGCTCGACCAGGAAACGCTGTTCACCATCCAGCGCTTTTTTGAAAACAACCTGAATGTGTCCGAAACGTCGCGCAAGCTGTTCGTCCACCGCAATACGCTGGTTTACCGCCTGGAAAAAATCAAAAAATTGACAGGGCTCGACCTGCGTGAATTCGATCACGCCATCATCTTTAAGGTTGCCCTGATGGTCAAGAAATATCTGGTCACGAATCCGGAACGATTTTGACCGCAGACGCGCGGCAGGCAACTCTTCGTTTTGGTCAGACGGGGGCGCTGCGGGCTGCGGCCGGCCATGCAAAGGAGCAGTACTGTGATCGAGTTCATAGATACCGTCAAAATCTATGACAACGGGACGAAAGCCCTGCGGGGCATCAACCTGACAATCAACGACGGGGAATTTGTATTTGTGCGGGGAGCTTCCGGCGCGGGCAAAAGCACGCTCATCAAGCTGCTGATGCACGAGGAAGTGCCCACCTCCGGCGATGTGAACATCAACGGATTCAGCGTGGCCAACATGAAGCGGAGGGACGTGCCGTTCCTTCGCCGCACAATGGGCGTGGTGTTCCAGGATTTCCGGCTCATCCCCAATATGTGTGTATATGAAAACGTGGCGTTTGCCATGCGCGTCATCGGGGCACGACCGCAGGACATCCGCCGCCGTGTGCCGTATATCCTCAGTCTGGTCGGGCTGTCCAAAAAGGCGCACAGCCAGCCCTCCGAGCTTTCGGGCGGCGAGCAGCAGCGCGTTTCTCTGGCGCGTGCGCTGGTGAACAACCCGTCGTTTCTCATTGCCGACGAACCCACCGGCAACGTCGATCCCGATATGTCGGTGGAGATCATGGAACTGTTTGACGAGATCAACCGCCGCGGCACCACCATCGTGATGGTGACGCACGACGCCACGCTGGTGGAACGTTATGGCTACCATCGCGTCATCACCATCGAAGCGGGGCAGGTCGTGCAGGATATTCCGGGGAGCGCCAGCGTATGATAGAGAAAATACGGTATTTCGTCCGCGAAGGTTTCAAAAATATCTGGGTCAACCGCATCATGTCCATTGCGTCGATCTGCATACTGACCATCTGCCTGCTGCTGCTCGGCACGTCCGTGCTGATCTCCATCAATGTGCACAACCTGATGAACAGTGTGGAACAGCAGAACCAGATCGGGGTCTTCCTGAAAGACGATGCGGATCAGGCCGCGATCGACCAGATCGGCCAGGATCTCAGAAAATTACCCGATGTGGCCAAGGTGGAATTTGTTTCCAAAGCGCAGGCGCTGGAAAACGAGAAAAAGCAGCTCGGCAAAGACCAAGATCTGCTCAGCGGGGTGGATAAAGACAATTTCTTCCCCAACTCCTACAAGGTGACGCTCAGCAACATGCAGCACTATAACCTGGTGGTGCAGAAAATCCACGCTTTGCCGCACATCGAAAGCGTTAACGAGCATTCCGGCGTGGCGGAAAAGCTCAACAGCATCAGCAGCACCGTGGGCTGGGTGGGATTCTGGCTGTTCGTGCTGCTGGCGGCCGTCTCGCTGTTTATCATCGTCTACACCATCAAGCTGGCGGTTTACGTTCGCCGCCGGGAAGTCAACATCATGAAGTTCGTCGGCGCCACCGACTGGTTCATCCGCTGGCCGTTCTTCGTGGAAGGGCTGCTCATCGGCCTGCTTTCGGGCGTGATCGGCTCCATCCTGCAATGGTATTTATACGGCGGGCTGATCAAGCGGCTGTTCAGTTCTCTGCGCATCATCCACCCCATCGCGTACAGTTCCGTGGGCGTGCTGCTTTCACTGGGCTTTATCCTTTCCGGTATCCTTCTCGGCGTGGTGGGCAGTCTGATTTCCGTACATAGATATCTGCGCGTGTGAACAACCGCCGCGCGGGTATCCATGTGTCTCCGCGGTGCCCGAACGCCGCGCCCGCTTTGCAGGCTGTGCGGACGGAAGCGCAGCGGAACTCCTTTGAGCATAAAGCGGGCTGTGCCCGCCGCAGTGCCCGCCTCCTTGACAGGGTGCGGCGGGGTGCATATAATAAGCTATAACAGCGCGCCCATCCGCGGCAAACACGGCGGGCGGCCGCTTTCAGGCGGCTCCGGGGCCTTTGGCCGGGGGCCGCTTTTCGGCCATGTATCGCGCGTGGCCGGTTGCAACCATGTCAATCAACAAGGACACGCGGTCTACCAACTGCGTGCCAACCAATAAAGACGAGCGCAAAATGGCGCCGGGGAGTGTACCGTTATGGCCAAACAGTATGTATTGACAGATGCGGGTCTGAAAAAACTGGAGCAGGAGCTTGAACAGCTCAAAACCGAAAAGCGCAAGGAGATCGCCGAAAAGATCAAAGTGGCGCTCTCGTTCGGTGACCTTTCGGAAAACAGCGAGTATGACGAAGCCAAAAACGAGCAGGCTATGGTGGAATCGCGCATCGCCACCATCGAGGCCATGCTCAAAAACGTCAAGCTCATTGACGACGACCAGTTGGACACCGAGGCGGTGAACCTCGGCTCCAAAGTGCAGGTCTTCGATGTGGAATTCGACGAAACCGTGGAATATCAGATCGTCGGGTCCACCGAGGCGGACCCGGACCAGAACCTGATTTCCGACGAGTCGCCGGTGGGGCGCGCGCTGCTTGGCCATAAGGTGGGCGATGAAGTGGAAGCGGAGACCCCGGCCGGCGTGCTGAAATTCAAGGTGCTGAATATCACCAAATAAAAGACAGCGCTGTTTACAAACAGAAAGACCGGCGGCGCGGTGTGGAGGAGAAGGCAAATGGCGGACGTGAGCAGTCAGCAGGCCGAGCAGGAAACTGCCCGGCAGGAGGAAGCGGATCTTTCCGAGATTCTGCGGATCCGGCGGGAGAAACTGAGCGAGTTGCAGCAGGCGGGGCAGGACCCTTTCGCGGTGACCACCTACGATCGGGATGTCTTCAATAAGGAGATTGTCGAGCGGTTCGATGAACTGGAAGGCAAAGAAGTCTCCATCGCGGGGCGGCTGATGTCCCGGCGCGACATGGGCAAGGCGAACTTCATCGACGTCCATGACGCCACCGGGCGCATGCAGGTCTATGTACGCGTCAACGATGTGGGCGAGGAATCGTTCGCTTCGTTCAAAAAATGGGACATCGGCGACATCGTCGGGGTCAAAGGCAAGGTGTTCCGTACAAGGCGGGGAGAAATCTCCATCCATGCCACTGCCGTCACGCTGCTTTCCAAATCGCTGCTGCCGCTGCCGGAGAAATTCCACGGGCTTAAAGATACCGAGCTGCGCTACCGCCAGCGCTATCTGGACCTCATCATGAACCCGGAAGTCAAGGAAACGTTTGTGCGGCGCAGCCGCATCATCGCGTTCATCCGGTCGTTTTTGGAGCAGAAGGGCTTCATCGAGGTGGAGACCCCCATTCTCAACGTCATTCCCGGCGGCGCGGCGGCCCGGCCGTTCATCACCCATCACAACACGCTGGATATGGATCTGTATCTGCGCATCGCGCCGGAGCTGTATCTGAAACGCCTGATCGTGGGCGGCATGGAGAAGGTCTTTGAGATCGGGCGGCTGTTCCGCAACGAGGGCATCGACGTCAAGCATAATCCTGAATTTACCAGCATCGAGATCTATCAGGCGTATACCGATTACAACGGCATGATGCGGCTCACGGAAGAGCTGGTCGCCGGCGCAGCGCAGACGGTGCTCGGCACCATGAAAATCACCTGCGGCGGCGAAGAGATCGATCTCACACCCCCGTGGCGGCGGCTGACCATGGTGGAGGCCGTAAAGACCTACACCGGCATCGATTTCGATGTGCTGCGCGGCGACGACGCGGCGGCGGTGGCGGCGGCCAAGGGGCTGGGCGTGGAGATCGAAAAGGGCAAGAGCTGGGGCGACGCGCTCTACCAGACCTTCGACGAGAAGGTCGAAGAGCAGTTGGTGCAGCCGACGTTCATCCTCGATTATCCCATTGAGGTCTCACCCCTCACCAAGCGCAAAGCGGACAGGCCCGAACTCACCGAGCGGTTTGAATTCTTTATCCTGCGCCGTGAGATGGGCAACGCCTATTCGGAGCTCAACGACCCCATCGACCAGCGGGAACGTTTCCTGCGGCAGGTGGAGCTGCGCAACGCGGGCGACCTTGAGGCGGGCATGATGGATGAAGACTTCGTTACCGCGCTGGAATACGGCATGCCGCCCACGGGCGGGCTGGGCATCGGCATCGACCGGCTGGTCATGCTGCTGACCGATTCCCCCTCCATCCGCGACGTGCTGCTCTTCCCCACCATGAAACCAAAAGAATGACCGGCGCAGGCCGGACAGCAACCATCCCGTCGCCGCGCGCGGCGGGCGGAACATAAAGGGCGGTGCCATTATGAGAAGTGATTTGATTAAAAAAGGGCCCACACGGGCGTCCCACCGTGCGCTGCTCAAAGCGCTGGGGCTGACCGACCGTGAGATCAAGCGCCCGTTTGTGGCGGTGGTCTGCGCGGCCAGTGACTACATCCCCGGGCATATGCACCTGCAGAACATCGCAGACGCGGTGAAAGCGGGCATTCAGGCGGGCGGCGGCGTACCGTTTGAGTTCAACACCATCGGCGTGTGCGACGGCATCGCCATGAACCACCAGGGCATGAAATATTCACTCTGCTCGCGTGAGCTGATCGCCGATTCTATCGAGGTCATGCTCACCGCGCATCCGTTGGACGCGGTGGTCTTCATCCCCAACTGCGACAAGATCGTGCCCGGCATGGTCCTCGCGGCTCTCCGGCTGAATCTGCCGTCTATTTTCATCAGCGGCGGCCCGATGTACGCCGGGCACCACAACGGCGAGCGCATCGGTTTCAACGACGTGTGCGAGGCCGTGGGTACGCATGCCGCCGGCAAGATGAGCGACGAAGAGCTGTGCGAGATCGAAAACGAGGTCTGCCCGGGCTGCGGCTCCTGCTCCGGCATGTATACCGCCAACTCGATGAACTGCCTCACCGAGGCCATCGGCCTGTCGCTGCCAAAAGCCGGGACCATCCCGGCCGTGAAGTCGGCGCGCATCCGGCTGGCCAAGGAATCGGGCGAACGCATCATGGAGCTGCTGAACGAAAATCTCCGCCCGCGCGACATCATCAACAAAGACGCGGTGGAAAACGCCATCCGCAGCGATATGGCGCTGGGCTGCTCCACCAACACCGTGTTGCACCTCACCGCCATTGCCAATGAGGCCGGTGTGGAGATCGACATGGGCATCTTTGACGAGCTGGGCAAAACCACGCCGCAGATCTGCAAGCTCAGCCCCGCCACCCGGGAATTCTATATTGAAGACCTAGACGAGGTGGGCGGCATCGCGGCCGTGATGAAGGAACTGGCTAAAGCGGGCATCATCCATACCGATGCCGTCACCGTGCAGGGGATGGTGGGCGATCGCATCGCCAAAGCCCCCGCGGCCGATGGCAAATGCATCCGCACACTGGACAACCCCTACCGTAAAGACGGCGGCATCGCCGTGCTGCGCGGAAACCTGGCCCCCGAGGGTTCGGTGGTGAAGCAGGGTGCGGTGCTGCCGGATATGATGGTGCACGAAGGCCCCGCGCGGGTGTTCAACAGCGAAGAGGAAGCCTGCGACGCCATCTTCGGCGGCAAGATCGAAGCCGGCGACGTGGTGGTCATTCGCTATGAAGGCCCCAAGGGCGGCCCGGGCATGCGTGAAATGCTGACGCCTACCTCCGCGCTGGCCGGTTATGGGCTGGATAACAGCGTGGCGCTCATCACCGACGGGCGGTTCTCCGGCGCTTCCAAAGGCGCGGCAATCGGGCACGTGTCGCCGGAAGCGGCGGCGGGCGGTCTGCTGGCCTTTGTGCAGGAGGGCGACCGTATTTCGGTGGATATCCCGAACCGGAAACTGGAGCTGCTGGTGCCGGATGAGGAGATCGAGAAGCGGCGGCAGGCCGGGTTCCATGCGCCGGACCGTCAGCTCACCGGTTATCTCAAGCGCTATGCCGCCATGGTCACCTCGGGTGCGCGCGGCGCGGTTTTTGAAAAATAAGGCAGGCAGCCTGCCCAATATGGCGGGGGCGGCACCCGGAGCGGTGCCGCCCCCGTTCATTTTTGCCGGATCAAGCACTGTTTGCCTGAAATTCTGCGTATAATGAATAAAAAAATCAAAAAATGTTAAACTATACTGTTGACATTATCCATACGCCGTGCTATCATATAGACACAGCAAAAGACCAACACATTCTCCAGTAAAGGGGGCGATTCCAATGGGCTCGGAGGTTTCAGTGGATTCGCAGCAGGTAACCGGATAGGTCGGCAGCCAGATGTTGTTTGGTTTCGCAGCACACAGAGGCGGCTGCAACAGGGAGCGTTTATGTTCCAAACATTGGCGCAAGAGATTGTGTTCGGGCCCTGCGATCATTTGCACGGAGGGATGAAGCAATCGACCAATGGATATCTGAAAGGCAATCGAATAAGGTGCGATTCGTTGGAAAACCAGCGGTTTGGCGGATGGAAACAGGCCATTTTTTCGGTCGGTAAAGCGTACAGTGCGTAAAGCCCTACACGGGTTTGGGTATGACTGTTGTCTGGCAAGAGCCAGGCACTCCAGCAACCACACGTTTGTTCAGACTTCCGGCGCTGAAAAAAGCAATCGGTCCGCAGCGTCATCGGTATAATGAGTCGCCATCGTTCCGGCAGAAGGGGCCGCGCCAGTAAGGCGCGGCCCCTTTGTGTCTGCGTGTGCGGGATGACAAACGGAAACATGATGCATGCGGGCGGGCATTACGCCTGCAGCACTTTGGTGATCTTCCCCACGAGCATATGGTGGTAATCCTTTTGCGGATAGAACGGGTTGATGGCGGTCGGTTTTTTGATGCCGCTGGGCTGCATCTTGCTTTCATACCACTTTTCGCAGAACAGGACAAGCCCGGCTTCTTCAAAATAGGTGGTGCCGTCGGCAAACACAGGGGTCAGGCCGGCTTCCGCCACCTTATCACCGTCGCGCCCCGATTTGCTGCCCAGCAGGTTCAGGGCCTTGCGATGGCTTTCGTCGTAAAAGCTGAGCGTGAATTTCGGGTTTTGGTGCAGAAATTCCAGCGTGTAACGCTGCGGGCGCACAAAAATGAATGCCGCCGGGCCGCCCCACAAAACGCCCAGGCCGCCCCAGCTTGCGGTCATGGTGTTGAAGCGGCTCTCCGTCCCGGCGGTGATGAGTGTCCATTGTTTGCCGATCAGGTCAAATACGTTTCCGGAAATTTCCTCCGGCGGGATCTCGTGTAATGCGGCCATGATGCATGCCTCCCATGTGTGTTGATCGGATTTGCTCCGCTCTCTTATAGTAGCACAGGCGCTTGCCGGATTGCAACGCCACACGGGCGTAAAAGGATATATTTTCCTGGTTTTCCGCTGAGGCGGCGGGCCTGTTTTTGCAAATATCGCCGTTTGAAAGAAAATTCATGATTTTTGATAGATTTTCGTTCTGTACATGCTATAATAATTGGGAATTGCTGTATGATACATGGATGAAGGAGGAAAACGGATGGAGCCTTTTATTCCTGAATTTGAAGGGAATCTGCGCAGACATATGCTCAAGGTGCCGGAAAGCATCCGGCAGGCTTCGGGCATTAAGATTTTTGGCAAGCTGCTCAAATCGTTTGTTTTTACCACCGATGTGTCTGTGATCCGCAACGTGAACGCCGATGCCGTGATCGCCGTCTATCCGTTCACCCCGCAGCCGATCATCACGCAGGCCATCATGCTCTCGGCCGATATCCCGGTGTTCTGTGGCATCGGCGGCGGCATCACCATGGGCAAACGCGTCATCAACAACGCGCTCAATGCGGAATTTCAGGGCGCCATGGGCGTGGTGGTCAACGCGCCCACCGCCAACGACATCATTGCTCTGCTTTGCGAAACGGTGGACCTGCCGGTGGTGGTCACGGTCGTTTCAGATGAGGACATCTCCAGCCGCGTGGAGGCCGGCGCCTCCATCATCAACGTCTCGGGCGGCCCGCACACGGCGGACATCGTCGCATCCATCCGCAGCCAGTATCCCAAATTGCCGATCATTGCCACCGGCGGCCCCACGGATGAAAGCATCTCCAAAACCATTCGCGCCGGCGCCAACGCCGTCACCTGGACACCGCCGTCCAGCGCGGAGATTCTCGCGGGCATCATGCGGCGCTACCGTACGCATCCCGAAGACCTGCAGAGCCGGCGTCTGGAAAATTAAGAGCTAAAAATCAGTCTCTGGAACGCAGCGGGATTGTGAAATGATACAAAACGCATGCAAAATCGCATAAATATTCAAGAATGCTTGAATTTATGCAAAAATAGTGTATACTGATACATACGGGCTCCGCGCCCGTCTTTTTGTTTGGTAAATTGTCATGCGGCATGCAGTGGAAGCTACCCATGTGGAGGTTTAAAATATGAAAAAAACGTATAAAAAAGTGGTGCTGGCCTATTCGGGCGGACTGGACACGTCCATTATCATCCCGTGGCTGAAAGAAAACTACGGCTGCGAAGTCATCGCCATGTCGGCCGACGTGGGGCAGGGCGAGGAGCTCTCCGGTCTGGAAGAAAAAGCGAAAAAAACCGGCGCTTCCAAGCTGTATATCGAGGATCTGCGCAAGGAGTTCGTGGAGGACTGCATCTGGCCCACGCTCAAAGCGGGCGCGAAATATGAAAAATACCTGCTCGGCACGTCGTTCGCGCGCCCCATCATCGCCAAACGGCTGGTGGAGATTGCCCGCAAAGAGGGAGCCGACGCCATCGCCCACGGCGCGACCGGCAAGGGCAACGATCAGGTGCGTTTTGAGCTGACGGTCAAGGCATTCGCACCGGATATCCCCATCATCGCCCCGTGGCGCGAGTGGGACATCAAGTCCCGCGACGAGGAAATCGACTATGCCGAGGCGCACCACATCCCGCTGCGCATCACGCGCGAGACGAGCTATTCCAAAGATAAAAACCTGTGGCACCTCAGCCACGAGGGTCTGGATCTGGAAGACCCCGCCAACGAGCCGAAATACAATGAGATGCTGGAAATGGGCGTTTCGCCGGAAAAAGCGCCGGACGCGCCCACCTATGTGACCCTGCATTTTGAGCAGGGCATCCCCACCGCGGTGGACGGCGAAACGTTGGACGCCGTCTCCATGGTGGAAAAGCTGAACAAGCTCGGCGGCGCCAACGGCATCGGCCTGCTCGACATCGTAGAAAACCGTCTGGTGGGCATGAAATCGCGCGGCGTGTATGAGACGCCCGGCGGCACCATCCTCTACCACGCGCACGAAGCGCTGGAGACCATCACGCTCGACCGCGACACCGCGCATTACAAGTCGCTGGTGGCGCAGAAATTTGCCGAACTGGTTTACGACGGCAAGTGGTATACCCCGCTGCGCGAAGCGCTTTCCGCCTTTGTGGACGAAACGCAGAAGACCGTAACCGGCGACGTGAAGATGAAACTCTATAAGGGCAACATCACCAACGCCTCCGTCACCTCCCCGTGGTCGCTTTACGACGAAGACCTCGTCACGTTCGGCGAGGACCATGTCTATAATCAGGACGACGCGACCGGCTTCATCAACCTGTTCGGCCTGCCGCTCTCCGTGCGGGCCAAGCTCAACCAAAAGCACGGAAAATAATCGCAGGAACAGGAAGGGGCGCATCTCGTGAAACTCTGGGCGGGACGATTCGCAAAAGAAACCGACAGCCGCGTCAACGACTTCAATTCCTCCATCTCCTTTGACGCGCGCATGTACCGGGAAGATATACAGGGCAGCGTTGCCCATGCCACCATGCTGGGCGAGCAGGGCATTCTGACAAAAGAGGAAACGGCCTCTATCATCGAGGGACTGGGCGGCATCCTCGCGGATATCGAAAGCGGCGCGCTGCCGTTCGACCCCGAGGCCGAGGACATTCATATGTTCATCGAGGCCGAGCTGACCCGGCGCATCGGCGACGCGGGCAAGCGCCTGCACACCGCCCGCAGCCGCAACGACCAGGTGGCGCTGGATGTGCGGCTCTACCTCCGCAGGGAAATCACCGCCGTGCGCGGACTGGTGACGGAGCTGCTCTCCGCGCTGGAAAAACAGGCGCGGGCCAACAAATGCACCGTGATGCCGGGTTACACGCATTTGCAGCGCGCCCAACCCATCACGTTCGGGCACCATCTGCTGGCCTATGCCCAGATGTTCATGCGGGACGACTCCCGTCTGGCCGACTGTGCCCGGCGCATGAACGAATGCCCGCTCGGCAGCGGCGCGCTGGCCGGCACCACCCACCCCATCAACCGCGCGCGCACGGCGGAGCTGCTGGACTTCGACCGCCCCACCGCCAACAGTCTGGACGGCGTGGCCGACCGCGATGCCTGCATCGAGCTGCTGTCGGCACTCTCGCTGATTATGCTGCACCTGTCGCGCTTTTCAGAAGAAATCGTCCTCTGGTGCTCGTGGGAATTCAAGTTTGTGGAACTGGACGACGCCTATGCCACCGGCTCGAGCATCATGCCGCAGAAAAAAAACCCCGACGTGGCCGAGCTGGTGCGCGGCAAGACCGGGCGGGTATACGGCGACCTGATGGCGCTGCTCACGGCCATGAAAGGCCTGCCGCTGGCCTACAACAAAGACATGCAGGAGGACAAGGAGGCCGTGTTCGACGCCATCGACACCGTCAAGCTGTGCCTGTCCACCTTTGCGCCCATGCTGGCCACCATGCGGGTGCTGTCTGCGAACATGCGGCGCGCGGCGTCCGGCGGCTTCATCAACGCCACCGACTGCGCCGATTATCTCACCAAAAAAGGCATGCCGTTCCGCGACGCCTACAAGATCACCGGCACGCTGGTGGCCTATTGCATCGGGCACGGCAAAACGCTGGAGGCCCTCACGCTCGACGAATTCCAGGCGCACAGCCCGCTGTTTGAAAACGACGTGTTCGACGCCATCGCGCTGGACACCTGCGTGAACGGGCGTGTATCGCAGGGCGGCCCGGGTCTTTCCTCCGTGGAGGCCCAGCTTGCACAGCTGCATGCGTTTTTGCAGGGGGCGGAAAAATGAAGCACCGCATTTTTGTAGACGGCCGGCACGGCACCACCGGTCTGGAACTGGGCGCGCGCCTTGCCGCCCGCGACGATGTTGAGCAGATCGTCATCGACCCGGAAAAGCACCGCGACCCCGCCGCGCGCAAAGCCTGCCTGAACGAAGCGGAGATCGTGTTCCTCTGCCTGCCCGACGCGGCGGCGAGGGAAGCGGTCGCCCTCATCGAGAACCCGGCGGTGCGCGTCATCGACGCCTCCACTGCGCACCGCACCGCGTCCGGCTGGATATACGGTTTCCCGGAGCTGGACAAAGCCCAGCGGGGCAAAATCCGCACCGCGAGCCGTGTGGCCGTGCCGGGCTGCCACGCCACCGGGTTCAACGCGGCGGTGCATCCGCTGCGGGCGGAGGGCGTGCTCACTGCCGATTATCCGCTGACGGCGCAGTCCATTTCCGGCTATTCGGGCGCGGGCAAGGCCATGATCGCGCAATATGAGGACACGCGCAAAGACGACCCGGCGCTCAAAAGCCCCCGGCTGTACGCGCTGGGCCTGCACCACAAACACCTGCCCGAAATGCAGGCAATAAACGCACTGGAAAAACCGCCGCTTTTCACCCCGATGGTCGGCCCCTATCGACAGGGTATGCTGGTTCTGCTGCCCCTGCGGCGTGAACTGTTGGCAAAAGACCTCGACGCGGCCGCTGTGCGGGAACTCTATGCGGCATATTATCAGGGGGAGCCGTTCATCCGGGTGATACCGTTCGATGACCAGTCGGGTTTTGACGGCGGCTATTTCGGGGCGGACGGCGCCAACGGCACCAACCGGCTCGATCTGTTTGTATTCGGGCACGACGAGGAGATCCTGGTCGTTTCCCGGCTGGACAATCTGGGCAAAGGTGCGTCCGGCGCGGCCGTGCAGTGCATGAACCTGATGCTCGGTATCGACGAACGCACCGCCCTAGTGGGCGCAGCCCACTTTTAAGTTCAGGGAAGTTGAGAGATTGCGCAAGTCCACAGCCTGAAGCGGGCATAGCCCGCCTTTATATTCAGGGAAACTGCACGCTATCGCAGACTTACAGCCTGAAACGGGCACAACCCATATCAGAAAATTTTGCAATGCGCGGCTTCGGCCCGCTGTCAATGATAGAACGAAAGAGGAAGAATCATGGAGATACAGGAGATTCCCGGCGGCGTCACCGCGCCGAAGGGCTTCACCGCGGCGGGCGTCCACTGCGGCATCCGCAAAAACAAGAGCAAAAAAGACCTCGCGCTGGTGTTTGCGGAAAAGCCCTGCGACGCGGCGGCGGTCTACACGCAGAACAAGGTCAAGGGCGCGCCCATTCTGGTAACGAAGCGCCATCTGGCCGACGGAAAAGCCCGCGCCATCATCTGCAACAGCGGCAACGCCAACACCTGCAACGCCGACGGCGAAGAGAAAGCGCGGGAAATGTGCCGTCTTGCGGCGGACGCGCTGCACATTGCCCCGGAGGACGTGGTGGTCGCCTCCACCGGCGTAATCGGGCAGGTGCTGCCCATCGAGCCCATCCGCGACCATGTGGGCACACTTGCGGCACACCTTTCGGTGGACGGCGCGGATGCGGCGGAAGAGGCCATCATGACGACCGACACCCGCCCCAAACAGGCGGTCGTGGAATGTAAACTGGGTGGAAAAACCTGCCGCATCGGCGGCATGGCCAAAGGCTCCGGCATGATCCATCCCAACATGGCCACCATGCTCAGCTTCGTCACCACCGACGCGGATATCGACGCGGCCATGCTTCAAAAAGCCCTGCGCGCGGCGGCGGACAAGAGCTTCAATATGGTCACGGTGGACGGCGACACCTCCACCAACGACACGCTGGCGATTCTGGCCTCCGGTCTGGCGGGCAACGCGCGCATCACCGAGGAGGACGCGGATTACCTTCTGTTTGAGCAGGCGCTGGAAAACGTACTCATCCGTCTGGCCCGGATGGTGGCGGGCGACGGCGAGGGCGCGACCAAACTGCTGACCTGTGTGGTGGAAGGCGCTGCGGATGAACACACCGCGCGCGTGGTGGCCAAAGAGGTCGTCGGGTCCAGCCTGGTAAAAGCGGCCATGTTCGGGTCGGATGCCAACTGGGGCCGCGTGCTCTGCGCCATCGGCTACGCGCCGGTGGACGTGGATGTTAAGAAAGTAGATGTTTCTTTTTCCTCCGTGGCCGGCAAAGTAGATGTCTGCCGCCGCGGCGCGGGCATCGACTTTTCCGAGGACGATGCTTCGAGCGTGCTCATGCGCAACGAAGTGGTCATCCACATCGCCCTGCATATGGGGGAGGCGACGGCCACTGCGTGGGGCTGTGACCTCACCTATGATTATGTGAAGATCAACGGGGATTACAGAACGTGAACAGCAATAGGAGCCTTGCGGCCATGGGAATTTCGGAAAACGAAACAGCGCAGGTGCTGGTGCATGCGCTGCCATACATCCAACAATACAATAACAAGACCATCGTGGTGAAATACGGCGGCAACGCCATGGTGAGCGGCGAGCTCAAGGATGCGGTGATGACCGATCTGGTGCTGCTCTCGCTGGTGGGCATCCGGGTGGTGCTGGTGCATGGCGGCGGCCCGGAGATCACCGACATGCTGAAGAAAGTCGGCAAAGAGAGCCGGTTCGTCGGCGGCCTGCGCTATACCGACCGCGAGACCATGGACATCGTGCAGATGGTGCTGGGCGGCAAGGTGAACAAAGACTTGGTGCTCAGTCTCCAGCATAAAGGCGGCCGGGCCCTGGGCCTCTGCGGGCTGGACGGCGGCATGATCGAGGCGGAGCGGATGTTTGCCGACGGCACCGACCTCGGGCAGGTGGGCCAGGTGACCAATGTGGACGTCACCCCCATCAACGACGCGCTCGAACACGGCTATATCCCCGTGGTGGCCACCATGGGTGCGGGGAGGGACGGCAAGGTCTACAACATCAATGCCGATACCGCCGCCGCCCGCATTGCCGCCGCACTTGGCGCGGAAAAGCTCATTCTGCTCACCGACATCCGCGGCCTGCTGCGCGACAAAAACGACGAAAACACCCTCATCCCGGTGGTAAACGTCAGCGAGGTGCCCAATCTTATCCGGCAGGGCATCATCTCGGGCGGCATGATCCCCAAGATCGACTGCTGTGTGGAGGCGGTGCGGCGGGGTGTCAACCGCGCACATATCATCGACGGCCGGCGGCCGCATTCCATTCTGGTGGAAATGTTCTCCGACGGCGGCATTGGAACCATGTTCCTGTAAGCGACCTCCATACAGAAAGGAGCATCTGCGATGGAGTTTCAGCAGGTAATCCGCACACGCTATTCGGTGCGCAAATTCAAAGACACGCCCATCCCGTCCGAGGTGCTCACACGCATCCTGAAAGCGGGACAGCTTGCCCCTTCGGCCTGCAACCGGCAGCCGCAGCGTATTCTGGTGGCGCAGAGCGCGGAAGCGCTGGAAAAAATACGCCCCTGCACGCCCTGCCATTTCGGCGCGCCGGTCGTCCTGCTGGCCTGCTGCGACCGCTCCACCGGGGAAGAGATTGTCGGCAGCGAGCGGGATTTCGGCCGGGTGGACGTTTCCATCGCGCTGACACAGATCATGCTGGCGGCCACCGACCTCGGCGTGGGCTCGCTCTGGGTCGGGATGTTCGAACCGCAGAAACTGCGGAAAGCGTTCCGCATTCCCGAGCAGTATGAGATCGTCAGCCTGATGCCGCTCGGTTATCCGGCCGACGACGCGGTGCCCAACCCGCGGATGCACGATGTGCGCGAGCCGCTCGATCACACGGTTTTTTACGATACATTTTAAAACGGCGCGCGCCGTTTTTATGGATATGGATAAGGAGGAGGTTCCCATGGATTTTAAAGAAACCAAGGCGGCCTACGACCAGTATGTAATGCACAGCTACGGCCGTTTCGACGTGGCGCTGGTCTCGGGCAAAGGCGCCACCGCCACCGGGGTGGACGGCAAGACCTACATCGACTTCGGCAGCGGCATCGGCGTCAACGCGCTCGGCTATGCCGACGACGGCTGGGTAAAGGCTGTGAGCGAGCAGGCCGCCAAGCTCGCCCACATCTCCAACCTGTACTACAGCCCGGTGCAGGCCGCATGCGCCAGGCTGTTCTGCGAGCGCACGGGCTTTTCCCGCGTGTTTTTCGCCAACTCCGGCGCGGAAAGCAACGAGGGCCTCATCAAGCTGGCGCGGAAGTACAGCTTCGACAAATACGGCAAGGGCCGCGGCACCGTCGTCTGCCTGAACAATTCGTTCCACGGGCGCACGGTCACCACCCTTTCCGCCACCGGGCAGGATGTGTTCCACAACTATTTCTTCCCCTTCACCGACGGGTTCCGCTTTGTAACCGCAAACGACACCGCCGGGCTGGAAGCGGCGGTGCAGGACGATGTCTGCGCTATCCTGATGGAAGCCGTGCAGGGCGAGGGCGGCGTTTACCCGCTGGAACAGGCGTTTGTGGAAAAAGCGGCGCAGCTTGCCGCCGAAAAAGACGTGCTGCTCTGCTTCGACGAGGTGCAATGCGGCATCGGGCGCACCGGGCATATCTTCGGATTTGAAGAGTTCGGCGTCAAACCGGACATCGTCTCCTGCGCCAAAGCCCTCGCGGGCGGCCTGCCGATGGGCGCGGTGCTCTGCGGCGAAAAATGCAAGGACGTTTTCACCCCCGGCACTCACGCCACCACGTTCGGCGGCACGCCCATCTGCTGTGCGGCGGCCATCGAAGTGCTCTCCCGCGTGACCGAACCGGCCTTTTTGCAGGCGGTGCGCGATAAAGCGGCCTATATCCGCGCCGGGCTGGAAAAGCTGCCCGGCGTGCACAGCATCCGCGGTCTGGGGCTGATGATCGGCTTTGAGATCGAGGGGGTGGACAGCGGCAAGGTGGCGGTCGAAGCCGCCAAAGAGGGTCTGCTCATCCTCACCGCCAAAACGGCGATGCGCATGCTGCCGCCTCTGGTTATCACCAAAGAGGAGATCGACAAGGGGCTTGCCATTCTGTCCGGCGTGATCGAACAGCTTCGGGCCGGTGCGTGACCACACCCATAAAACAGGAGGCGTACAGATATGAAACATCTTTTAAAACTGCTGGACCTCTCCACGCAGGAGATTCTGGATATTCTCAATCTCGGTGACCAGCTCAAATATGAGCTCAAGCACGGCATCCCGCATCCGCGTCTGGCGGGCAAGTCGTTGGGCATGATCTTTGAAAAAGCGTCCACCCGCACGCGGGTGTCGTTCGAGACCGGCATGTACCAACTCGGCGGACACGCGCTCTTCCTCAGCTCCAAAGAGTCACAGATCGGCCGCGGCGAACCGATCCAAGATACCGCGCGTGTGCTCTCGCGCTACCTCAGCGGCATCATGATCCGCACGTTTGAGCAGGCGGAGGTGCAGGCGCTGGCCGACCATGCGTCCATTCCCATCATCAACGGGCTGACGGATTTTGCTCACCCCTGCCAGGTGCTGGCCGACCTGATGACCGTGCGGGAGCACAAAGGCCGCCTGGAAGGGCTGAAGCTCTGCTTTATCGGGGACGGCAACAACATGGCTAATTCCCTCATCGTGGGTGGGCTGAAAGTCGGCATGCAGGTGGCGGTCGCCACGCCGGAGAACTATGAACCGGATGCCTCCGTGCTGGATTTTGCGCAGAAGCAGGGCGGGTTCTCGCTGGTGCGCAGCCCGCTTGAAGCGGCCGCCGGCGCCGATGTGGTCATCACCGATGTCTGGGCGTCCATGGGACAGGAAGAAGAGGCCGCCAAACGCCGCAAAGCGTTTGCGGGCTATCAGGTCAACAAGGAGCTGATGGCGGTGGCCAAACCCGACGCGATGGTACAGCACTGCCTGCCCGCGCACCGCGGTGAGGAGATCACCGCCGATGTCTTCGAGGCGCACGCCGACGAGATTTTTGAGGAAGCCGAGAACCGCCTGCACGCCCAAAAGGCCGTAATGGTACAGTTGATGGGTTAAACCCCCGCGTTTCCCGCCGCCCGAAAGCATTCGGGCGGTTTTTTATAACACAAAAAAACCATATTTTAAAACAGTGGCTTTGCCCGTTGCGTTTTTTCTGAAAAGAGCATTGCGTTTTTTTTCGGTTTTGTTATACTGAATACAGAAAACCTGCCGCAGTCGAAGGCACGTCCGCTTTTCCGGCGTGTCGGCTGCTGCTGCGGGTTCTGCACAATTTTGCGACTGACCGTGTGGCTGCTTGCCCCGCGCGGGAAGGAACGCCGAAAGATGGATCTTTCTGCGCCTTTTCCCTGCGGGGAAAAGGCGCTTTTTGCCGTGCGGCAACGGAAAGGATGGTTGGTTTGGAGGACAAACGGCTCGGCGTCGTGGGTATCGTGGTGGAGGACCTCGGCTCGGCGGCGCAGATCAACGCCGTGCTGCACGAATTTGCCGCGCTGGTGGTGGGGCGGATGGGCATCCCCTGCCGCGAACGCGGCGTATCGGTCATCTCGCTCATTGTGGACGGAGAAAACGACCATATCAGCGCCATGACGGGCAGGCTCGGGCGCATCCCCCATGTGACGGTTAAGACGGCGCTGACGAAAAACCAGGGCGGCGCGCACGCAACAGAAGGAGTGTAAAACGATGGATTATCTGAAACAGTATGAAGACGAAATGGCCGCCTATGACCGGCAGGACCATGATTTTATAGACGACGATAAGATTTGGAGCCAGCTCAAGGCGGCGGAGAACCCGTCCAGAGAGGCGGTACGCGCGGTGCT
Source organism: Ethanoligenens harbinense YUAN-3 (assembly GCF_000178115.2). NCBI lineage: Bacteria > Bacillati > Bacillota > Clostridia > Eubacteriales > Oscillospiraceae > Ethanoligenens > Ethanoligenens harbinense. Next base: position 150,997 of record NC_014828.1, on the reverse strand, counting down.
CCAAAAGGCGGAGAAGACCGTCCGGCTCGAACCGGAAGAAACGGCCATCCTTCTCCAGAACAGCGACCCGGAAACAATCACCGAAATGTACGAGTTGGCCAACCGGCTCAAGCAGGAGGTCTACGGCGACCGCATCGTCTTCTTCGCGCCGCTCTATATCAGCGACGAATGCGCCAACGACTGCAAATACTGCGGGTTCCGCCGCAGCAATCACATGATGCACCGCAAGACCCTCTCGATGGACGAAATCGACAAAGAGGTGCGCACCATGATCCGCGAGGGCCAGAAACGCACTGTGCTGGTCTATGGCGAAGCGCCGTCCACCGGCATCGACTTCCTCTGCAAGTCCATCGAAAAGGTCTATAGCGTCAAGGAGGGCAACGGCGAGATCCGCCGCGCCAACATCAACGCCGCGCCACTTTCGGTGCCGGAGCTACGCCGTCTCAAAGAAATCGGCATCGGCACCTTCCAGGTTTTCCAGGAAACCTATCACCACGAGACCTACCGGCATCTGCATCCGGCCAACACCGTCAAAGGCAACTACCGCTGGCGGCTCTACGCGATGGACCGCGCACTGGAAGCCGGTCTGGGCGACGTGGGCATCGGCGCGCTGTTCGGGCTGTACGACTGGCGGTTCGAGGTGATGGGCCTGCTTTACCACACCATCCATCTGGAGGAGACGTTCAACGGCGTGGGGCCGCACACCATTTCGTTCCCGCGCATCACGCCCGCGACCGGCACGCCGTTCTCCGACCACCCCGAATACGCGGTAAGTGACGAGGATTTCAAAAAGCTGGTGGCCGTCCTGCGGCTGTCGGTGCCATATACCGGCATGATCTGCACCGCGCGTGAGACCAAAGAGGTGCGCGATTCGGTGCTGCCGCTGGGCGTGTCCCAGATCGACGGCGGCACGCGCATCGGCGTGGGCGGCTATGGCGTGAAAGACGCCAACGCCCTGCCGGACAAGGAGCAGTTTTCGCTGGGCGATACCCGCTCGCTGGATGATGTGGTCCTGGAAACCGGGGAGATGGGCAACATCCCCTCGTTCTGCACGGCCTGCTATCGCATGGGGCGCGTGGGCGAGGAGTTCATGGGGTTGGCCAAGTCCAAATTCGTGCACCATTTCTGTATTCCCAACGCCATCTTCACGTTCAAGGAATACCTGCTCGACTACGCCGGCCCGGAAACGCGCGAAAAGGGCGAGCAGATCATTGCCAAACACGTTGCGCGCTTTGCGGGCGAACCGATCTACGACACCATTCGGGAAAACCTGCGCCGCTTGGAAAACGGGGAGCGCGATCTGCGCGTCTGAACGTTTTTTTCCGGCAGATAAAAAGGGCGCGCCGCAATGCGGCGCGCCCTTTTTGGTGGGACGGCGACCATTCAGCTTAGGGCGGCTTTGGCTTTTGCCTGCGAGAGAAGGTATAACGTAGCGTGCGGGTCGTCCGGCCTGCCATTTCCCAGATAGGTATCCGAGGGGACGATCTGGCTGTTCGCTTCGGCCCACGCATAGATGGGTGCGTTCGGGTTTTGGCCGCGTGTACTGCGAAGTTCGGCGCCGTTTGCCTCGTTGCGGCCGGTTGCCCAAAGTCGGCCATCCTCATCTGCATGATAGGCGTTGCGCAGGTTTTCCGGCAGTTGTCCGTCGGAGGTATTCACGCCGTCGCGGAGCCGTTCCGAATGCGAACTGTCATATGGCGAAGACTGGTTCAGCCGGGCAGCCGCATTTCCCGGCGCATCCGTTGTGCCGGGCGCCTCCGTTTCGGCGGCGACGGGGGATGTGCTCAGAAAATACCGCAGCTTGCCTTCGGCAACCAGTTGCTGCAAATCACCAAGAGTAAGAATGGGGTTGCTGCCGTTAAAGCCGCCGATGGCCATGACGGGCTCACCGGTATCGACGATAAGGCTTTCCGCGAGCGGGGCGCCCGGCACGGCGGCGAGATAGACCGCCCCGTCCCGATGCTGTTCCAGATAAGTTTCCAGTTTCATATCATCAGACGACGGCGCAGGGTCGGAGGTGGCGTCTTTAAGCCTCTTGACGATATAGGAAAGAGATGGGAACATTTCCCCGTTTTTTCCGCGCAGTAAAACGGGGCCTGCGGCGGCGTCACTGCCGCTCACGTGCCCGAGCACCGCGGTGAACGACCAGCAGAACGGCGTCGCCAGCAGGCAGACCAGCGCGGCCCCCGCAATGCCGGTGAACACGCGCGGCCGCATCCATACCGGGTGGAAACGGAGCAGGAGCAAAACGGCGGCCAGCACGATGCAGACGGCGTCGAGCGGCCAGAGCGCATGGAACCAGTCCGGGTAGTTTGTAAGGAGCGAAAGGTGGAACACGGCGCTCAAAACCAGCCCGGCGGGCAGGAACAACGCCTTCCACCATGCGCTGCCCTTTTGCAGTGCCAACCTGACCATGCAAACCATACCGATGCCGCCGAGCGCCGCCAGGCCCGGCGCGATGACATTGAGGTAATACCGGTGCGTGAGATTGCCGCAGAAGCTGAAAAACACGACCATGACGGCCGACCATCCGCCCCAGAGCAGCAGCGCCGTGATTTTGCCGCGACGCCGTTCCTTTTCCAGCCCCAGCACATAAACGACCGCGGCCGCCGCGCCAACGGCGGCAAGCGGTAAAAACCAGCTGATTTGCTCCCCGGTGTATAGGTCCAGCAGTCGCGTCGCGCCGGGCGCGTCGCGCTGCGCACCGGTGCCGCGGACCGCGGCCCGGCTGTCTACCACCCGGCTGTCTGTCGCCGAGCTGCGGCGTTTCGGCAGTGTGGCGGTGCGCGTGTTTACGCGCCGGTCGGCTGCCGTGTCCGCAGGTGCATGCTCTTTGGCGAACACACGGTTGAGCCCGTTGTAGCCGAGTACGAGGTTCATCTCGCTGTTGTCGGCGCTGCTGCCCACAAACGGGCGGTCGGCTGCCGGTGTGAGGTCCACCGCTTCCACCCAGCAAAAGGACACCACGATCAGCACAGCCGCCGCTGCAGCAAGATGCAGGAATTTGCGCCGCCAGCGCATGCCGCGGGCAAACAGATAGGCCAGTGCACAGGCGGGCAGAACGAGGAACGCCGCCAGCATCTTAGTGTTGAAGGCTAGGCCGACGCAGACGGCGGTGAGCACCAGATAACGGAAGCGCCCCGTCTCGGCGGCCAGTGTGGCGGCCCACGCCGCAAAGAGCATCATCAACACCAGCATGGCGTCCGGATTGTTGGAGCGCGCCGCCGCAATGAAAATGGGCGTGACGGCCAGCAGGACGGCGGCGATCCAGCCCGCCGCGAACCCGAAGCGGCGCTTCACCAGATGGTAAAGGATGAGCACCGAACCGGCGGCTTCCAACGCCTCCGGCAGCAGCAGCGTCCAGCTATGGAAGCCGAACGCCTTGACGAACGCGGCCTCCATCCAAAATGCGAGCGGCGGTTTATCCACGTTCACAAAGCCGGAGGGGTCGAACGAAAGAAAGAAAAAGTTATGCCAACTGGTGGTCATGCTTTTAACAGCCGCCGAATAATATAGATTGCCGTAGCCGTCCTGCGCAAAATTGTAAAAACTCAGAAAAAATGCCAGCAAAACGGCCAGCCCGGCCAGAATTACCTGTAAAATTTCGGTGCGGCCCCATTTTGGGCGCAGACTATGTATCATGCAAACTCCCCCGATTGCGTGCGAAACCTGATCGCATTCTTCAATAAAAATCCGGCATATCCGCCGGAACGGCCGGGCCCAATTTATCTCTTATACGGTTCTCCCGGGAACATATCTGGTGTTTGGCGGAAGGACGGTATCAGGCCGGCCGGGAACCATCGCAGCGGCACGCGTGCATGACGAACATAGCACAAATTTATGGCGAATCTGTGAATAAAGCGGGCTGTGCCGGAGCGGGCGGATATGGTATAATAAAAAAACAGACCGAAAAGAAACGAGTGAACGACATGGCGTTGCAGGACGCAAAACGGATCGTATGCAAAGTGGGCACTTCCACCCTCACCTACCCGAACGGCCGGCTGCATATCCGGCGCATCGAAAAACTGGTGCGGGTGCTGTCCGATTTCAAAAACAGCGGCAAGGATGTGATTCTGGTCACCTCCGGGGCCATCGGCGTGGGCGCCACCCGGCTGGGGCTGGACGAGCGACCGCGCGACACGCGCATGATGCAGGCCGCCGCCGCCGTGGGGCAGGTGGAGCTGATGTACCTCTACGACAAACTGTTCCTGTCCTATGGGCAGGTAGTGGCGCAGATTCTCATGACCCGCATCCTCACCGACCACGACAGCACCCGGCAGAACCTCGTCAACACCTTCGAAACCCTGCTGTCGCTCGGCGTCATCCCGGTGGTGAACGAGAACGACTCGGTAGCGGTGGAAGAGCTTGAGGAAGAAGCCATGGCGTTTGGCGGAAACGACACGCTCTCCGCCGTGGTGGCCGTGCTGGTGCAGGCCGACGCGCTGGTGCTGCTGAGCGACATCGAGGGCCTGTTTGACAAAAACCCGCGCGAGGCGCCGGACGCCTGCCTCATCCCAGTGGTGGAATCGGTGGATGAACGGGTGCGCGCATCAGCGGGCGGCGCGGGTTCCACGCTGGGCACCGGCGGCATGGTCACCAAGCTGGAAGCCGCCGAGATGGTCACGAAGAACGGCATCGATATGGTCATCATGGACGGGTCCGACCCGGAAAAACTATACGCATTGTTCGACGGGAAACAAGTGGGCACCTATTTTCCCGCAAACCCAAAAGGAGAACGGACATGACGATACAGGAAATGGGCAAACGGGCGAAAGACGCCGCGCGCGTGCTGGCGGCAGTCTCGTCCGGGCAGAAAGACCGGGCGCTGCTTGCCATCGCGGCGGCGCTGCGCGCCAAAGAGGCCGACATTTTGCAGGCCAACGCCGAAGATGTGCAGGCCGGCCGGCAGAACGGCCTGACCGACGCGCTGATCGACCGGCTGACCCTCACGCCCGCGCGCATCGAGGGCATCGCCACGGGCATGGAGCAGGTGGCGGGCCTGCCCGATCCCGTGGGCAAACTCGACGCGGGCTGGACCCGCCCCAACGGTCTGCGCATCTTCAAGACGCGGGTGCCGCTCGGCGTGGTGGGCATCATTTTTGAATCGCGCCCGAACGTGACGGTGGACGCCGCCAGCCTTTGCCTCAAAGCGGGCAACGCCTGCATTCTGCGCGGCGGCAAAGAAGCCATTCGCTCCAATCTCGCGTTTGCGCGGGTAATGCGCGGCGCGCTGAAAGAGAGCGGCCTGCCCGAGGACGCCATTCAAGTGGTCGAGGACACCACGCGCGACAGCGCCGCCGCCCTCATGCGCCTGAACGGCTATCTCGACGTGCTCATCCCGCGCGGCGGGGCGGGCCTCATCCAAAGCGTGGTGCAAAACGCCACCGTGCCCGTCATCGAAACCGGCGTGGGCAACTGCCATGTGTTCGTGGACGAAAGCGCAAACACCGAGATGGCAGCACAGATCATTTTTAACGCCAAGGCGCAGCGTCCCTCCGTCTGCAACGCGGCTGAAACACTGCTGGTGCATAAGAACATCGCGGTGGCGTTTTTGCCCCGCGCGAAAGCACTGCTGGATACCAAGCAGGTGGAACTGCGCGGCGACGAAACCGTGCGCGCCATCCTCGGCGGAGACGTGCAGCCTGCCGTGGAAGACGACTGGGCCACTGAATTTCTGGATTATATCCTCGCCGTGAAGGTTGTGGACAGTCTGGACGAGGCCATCGCGCACATCGCGCGGTACGGCTCCGGGCACAGCGAGTGCATCGTAACCGAGAATTATACCAACAGCGAGCACTTCCTGCGGGAAGTGGACGCGGCGGCGGTGTATGTAAACGCGTCCACCCGCTTCACCGACGGCGGCGAATTCGGCTTCGGTGCGGAAATCGGCATTTCCACCCAGAAGCTGCACGCGCGCGGGCCGATGGGCCTGGCGGAGCTGACCACCGTGAAATACCAGATCTACGGGTCCGGGCAGATTCGCTGAGGACGGGCGCATGGCGCGTTTGCATGCCGTCCGCCGCCGCAGGCGGCGCGGGCGGAGCAGCGCGGGCATGCTGGGGCTGGTGGTGGTGGCCGCCGGGGCGGTCATGCTGGTGCTGGCGTTTGCCGCCGCGGGCGGAGGCGGTGCCGGCGCCGCGTCCGGCAGTACGGCGTCCGCACAGGCGTCGTCGGCCGGAGCCGCCTCCGCTTTGGAAACGTACCTCGCGCCCCTGGTGGCGCAGGACCCCAAACCGTTTGCCAGCCTTGCCCGCGCGGATCGGGACTGGATGTTGAAAACCGCGGTGTGGGTCGCCGCGGAGCAGGATCATTACGCCTATACGTCGGACGACCGGCAGTCCGTGCCGGCCGACCGTGTGCGGAGCGCTTACCGCACGTTTTTCGGCAGCGATGCGGCGCCGTCGTTCCGCACGTTTGCGTCGGACGGTGTGGAGTATGTCTACCACGCCGATACACAGCGGTATGACGTACCGGTGACGGCCAAAAAGGATGTTTACACGCCCCGCGTCACCGCCGTGCGGCAAGACGGGGACACCCTGGCCGTGACGGTGGGCTATGTTCCCAGCACAGGATGGACACAACGCGCCGACGGTTCCGTCGTGCCGCCCGCGTCGGTCAAGACCATGCGGTATACTCTGCGGCACGACGGCACGGGTTATGCCGTTTCAGCCGTGGAAAACGCGTGACGGATACATTGCGTACAGTAGAGCAGGCCGCCGGGTAAACCGGCGGCTTTTTATTTCCATTTTGTATAAACAGGCCGAATTTTTACAAAGCAGGCGCTATTCGGTAGGCTTGTACCGAATGGAAAGGATACAATCAACGTTCCGTATAGAATTAGGACGTGCGCATGCGCTTTTCGACCAGCGTTCGGATGCTGTGAAATCGGGCCAAAACGCTTGATTGCGCGCGCACGGGCCGGACAACATGCAAAGATGCGCCCCCATGAGAGAGCAAACCAATTCACAGCCAAAAATAGACTTTGACTTTCTTTGACCAATAGGGTATACTATACCTGCAATCAAAAGAAAGGGGTTGTTCATCATGTTGGGTTTCAGCAATCATCGTGGTATGGTGCCGTATGAAGGCAAAGGCTCATTGTTCGACAGTTTCTTCGGCGAACCGTTCTTCTCCACTGTGATGTCGGGGGAAATGAAGACCGATATCAAGGAAACGGACACGGAATACGCGGTATCGGTGGATATCCCGGGCGTTCAGAAACAGGACATTGCCATCCATTACGCCGAGAGCGGTACATTGACCGTTTCCGTCAGCCGCAGCGAAGAAAATAAAGTCGAAAAGGACGGCTATCTGCGCCATGAGCGTCGGGTGGGCCAGAGCAGCCGCGCGTTTTACCTGCCTGGTGTGAAGCGTGAGGGCATTTCCGCCAAATACGCGGACGGCGTACTCAACGTCGTGTTGCCCAAGAGTGGCGAGCAGGGCGGCGATACCGGCATTGAGATTCAATAAGGTGTAAGGCAGCCGTCGGATGACGACGCTTTAACACAAACGGGAGCGGGGCATGTGCAACTGCACACGCCCCGCTCCCGTTTGCTGTCTTTGTGTTATCCCGCGATCTGCCGGACAAAATACGCATGGAACCGCATGTCACCTGTCAGTTCCGGGTGAAACGAGGTGACCAGCATGTTTCGTTCTTTCGCGGCGATGATATGCTCCCCATACCTCGCCAGCACCTCCACTCCCGCGCCTGCCTGTTCGATCCACGGCGCGCGGATAAACACCAGCGAGAACGGTTCGGGCGAGATACCGGGCAGCACGGCGGCAGCGGTGAAGCTGTCGAGCTGCCCGCCGTAGGCGTTGCGCCGCACGGCGATGTCCATCACGCCCAGATGAGTCGGCTCGCCGCCCTCGATCTGTTTGGCCAGCAGAATCAGTCCCGCGCAGGTGCCCCAGACGGGCAGCCCGTCCCGGATGCGCACCCGCAGCGGTTCCAGCAGCTTAAAATCCCGCAGCAGCTTGCCCTGCGCGGTGCTCTCGCCGCCGGGCAGAATCAGCCCGTCCACCCGCGCGAGGTCGTCCGTGTTCTTTACGGCCAGGGGCGTGACATCGTTCAGTTTGGCCAGCATCGCCAGGTGCTCGCGGAACGAGCCTTGCAAAGCCAATACGCCGACGGTTTTCATCTCACCAGCCCCTTGTCGCCAGCCGCTCTTCTTCGGGGATGGTGTTCAGGTCGATGCCCTTCATCGGCTCGCCGAGATCTTCGGAGACTTCCGCGATGATCTCGGGCTTGTTGTAATAGGTGGTCGCTTTCACGATGGCGCGGGCGCGCTTTTCCGGGTCGGCGGATTTGAAGATGCCCGAGCCGACGAACACGCCTTCGCTGCCAAGCTGCATCATCAGCGCAGCGTCCGCCGGAGTGGCGATACCGCCCGCCGCGAAGTTGACCACCGGCAGCTTCCCGGTCTCGGCAAGCTCCTCCACCAGGTCATAAGGCGCGCCCAGTTCTTTGGCCGCCGTCATCAGTTCGTCCGCGGGCAGGTTTTGCAGCCGGCGGATGTCCGCGGTGATGGTGCGCATGTGGCGCACGGCTTCCACCACGTTGCCGGTGCCGGCCTCACCCTTGGTGCGGATCATGGCCGCGCCCTCGCCGATGCGCCGCAGGGCCTCGCCCAGGTTGCGCGCGCCGCACACAAACGGGATGTTAAACGCGTGCTTGTCGATGTGGAACCGGTCGTCGGCAGGGGTGAGCACTTCGCTCTCGTCGATATAGTCGATGCCCAGCGCCTGCAAAACCTGCGCCTCCACCAGATGGCCGATGCGGCATTTGGCCATCACCGGGATGGTCACCGCATTTTTGATTTCCTTGATGATGCGCGGGTCGGACATGCGGGCCACGCCGCCCTCCTTGCGGATATCGGAAGGCACGCGCTCCAGCGCCATCACGGCTACCGCGCCCGCGGCCTGCGCGATTTCGGCTTCTTTCGCCGTGGTCACGTCCATAATGACGCCGCCCTTGAGCATCTGCGCCAGGTTCTTGTTCAGTTCATACCGGTCACTCACGAAAATTCCTCCAAACTGTTGCGTTACAATCTTAACGTGTTATTATTATAGTAATCCGATTCCTGTGGATTCAAGGATGGAGCGGGATTTTATGCTGGAAATTGTATCGATACAATTCAAGAAAACGGGCAAACCGCTTTATCACGCGCTGGCCGACACCATCGAGAACCGGCTGCGGGAAAGCGGCGCCCCGGGCGGCGAGCGCCTGCCGTCGGTGCGCGCGCTGGCCGGGCGGCTCGGGGTGAACAACGCCACCGTGGTGGCCGCCTATCGCGTGTTGGAGGAAAAGGGCGTCGCCTACACCAGGCCGGGCAGCGGCACCTATCTGCTGCCGCCGACGGTTCCGCCGCCCAAAGAGGACGAGGTGGCCGACCTGTTCGGCGACTATACCGACCTGAGCAACGGGCGGCTGACGCTCTCCGGGGAGATGATCGACCTGGCGGGCAATTCCCCCACGGCGGAGGTGTTCCCGGTGGCGGAGTTCAAAGAAGCCGTCAACACGGTGCTGGACACCGACGGCGGTTATGCGTTCTCCTATCAGGAAAGCGAAGGATATTACCCGCTGCGGGAAATTCTGGCATCCTTTTCACAAACACAGTACGGCATCCGCTGCCGTCCGGAGGAAATTCTGGTCACCTCCGGCGCCCAACAGGCGCTGGACCTGCTCTCCAAAGCCACTCTGCACGCGGGAGACACCGTTTTTGCCGAAATGCCGTCCTATATCGGCATGCGTTCGGTTTTCACCTTGCAGGGGGCAAAGCTGTTCGGCATACCCATGGAAGCCGACGGCCTGAATCTGGATATTCTGGCCTATTACGCACAGCGCTACCGCCCACGCCTGCTTTACACCATGCCGGTCTATCAGACGCCCACGGGTGTGAGCCTGTCGGTGGAAAAGCGGAGGCGTCTGCTCCGGCTGGCCGAGCAGTACGATTTCTATATCATCGAGGACGATCTGTTTTCAGACGTGAACCTGAAAGGCGAGCGGCTGTTCCCGCTCAAGGCGGAGGATACGGCGGGGCGGGTGGTCTATGTCAAGAGCTTTTCCAAGCTGCTGATGCCCGGCATCCGCACGGGGTATGTGATCGCGCCCGCGAAGCTGCTCGAGCGTCTCTCCGCCGTCAAATACGCCACCGACATTTCCGGCTCGGGGCTTATCCAGCGGGCGCTTGCGGCTTATTTTCAGTCCGGCTGCTGGGGAAAAAACATCGGGCAGATCACCGGCGCCTACCGGAAGCGGGCGGCCGCCGCGCTGGCACGAGTGGCCGCGTGGAAGCCGTTTGGCGTGCGGGCCGGCGAGGTGAAGGGCGGGTTCGGCATCTGGCTCACGCTGCCGGGGGACATCACCGACCGGGAAATTTTTTACCGCTGCAAGGAGCAGCATGTGCTGGTGGCGCCCGGCAGCCTGTTTTACATCTCGCCGATGGCAGGCTTCGAGCGGCATCTTCGCATCAGCTTCGCGTCCGCAAAAGAGCTGGACAAAGGGCTGCATATCGTCGGAGACTGTATCCGCGCGACGGTCAATCAAAAATCGGGGCATACCATTTATATCTGAACGGTTCCGGCAGTGAAAAAACGGGAAATCTTCCATAAAAGCCGTCGGATGTGCTATACTGTTCACAGGGGAGATGATGCTATGTGGCCGTTCATCCTGCGCGTATGGAACGTGCTGGTGCAGTGCATGTGGATCGAGATGGTGTTTGCCGTCATCGGGGTTTTCATCATGATGCGCGGCAGACTGTTTTTGCAGCCGTTCTGGATCGTGAAGGAACTCTGCACCCGTCCCCGTAAAGAACCGGGCAATCCGCCCAATGACCGATAGATTGCTTTCAGAATCCGACGCAACGACGCGCCCGCTTTTTTGCGGACGCGTTTTTTGGCAGCATATTTCGGCAGTGCTGCAATAGCCGCCATCGAAAAGACCGTTTATAATGGGCGTATACCGCCCGCGGGGGGTGGAAAACGCATGAAAGACGAGAAAGACGCATCGTTTCTGGACCGGGCGGACCCGCTGGCCCGCGAGATACTGGGGCTGACACGCAGCGCGATGTTTGTCAAGCTGCGTTTTCTGGACGCGGCGCTCGGGCATCTGCCGTTTGCAAGGCAGGACGACATCGGCCGCATCGCCACCGACGGTAAACACCTGTTCTATAATCCCCGTTTCATTTTGCAGCGGTATGAGGAAAGCGCCGACCGGCTGGCGCGGGACTGTTTGCATCTGGTGTTCCACTGCGTACTGCGCCACCCGTTTTTCCTTGGGCAGGTGCGGCCCGCGTGGTGGAACCTCGCAGTGGACATCGCGGTGGAAAACACACTGAACGAACTGGATGTGTTCCCCACGGGGCGTGTCCATGAAACGGCGGCGGAGCAGGTGCTGACCGAGCTGCGCGGGCCGGTGCGTTCCCTTTCGGCCGAGGGGCTCTATCGTTATTTTGCGCGCGAGGGGCTGGATGACGACAGCGCCTCCCGCCTGCGGCAGTTGTTTTACCACGACGACCACATCGGGTGGTATGCCCGCGACGAGCGGGAGGAGCACACGCGCACCGGCGATCAAAACGTTGTCGAGCAGGGGCAGGCGTCCGAACAGGACGCCGGAAGCGGCGGCGAAAGCGACGCCAAAAGCGAGAACCGCCGCGAAAAAGAGGGTGCGGGCGGCGGCGAACCGGGACAGGATAAACCGCAGCCCGGTGACGGGAACAACGCAGACACCCCCTCCGACAAGACGGAAACCCCAAGCGGGCAGGCACCGCCATCCCCCGGCGGCGGTGATCCGTCGGGCGATGCGAATCAGTCTCAGACAGAAAACACCCCCGGGCAGGAAAGCGGCGGCACCGGCGAGGGCAATGACGGACAGGCGGGCGGCAAGGACGGCGGCGAGGAGGAATCACCCATGAAACTGCCCGCTCCCAGGGAAGACGGCCTGTTCGCGCTCTGGAAACAGATCAGCCGCCGGATGCAGACCGACCTGGAGACCACCTCCCGCCGTTGGGGGGAAGAAAGCGGCAGCCTGCTTCAAAGCATCCGGGGCGCCAACCGGGACAAATGCGATTACAGCGCGTTCCTGCGCCGCTTTTCCACACGCGGCGAGCAGATGAAAGTGAACGACGACGAGTTCGATTACATTTTTTACACCCACGGCCTGGAACGATACGGCAACATGCCGCTCATCGAGCCGCTGGAATACAAGGAAGTCCGCAAGGTACGGGAATTCGTCATTGCCATCGACACGTCGGCGTCCTGCTCGGGGGAGTTGGTGCAGGGCTTTGTGCGCAAGACCTATTCCATCCTCAAGCAGCAGGAATGCTTTTTCCGGCGGCTGAATATCCATATCATCCAGTGCGACGCCGAGATCCAGTCCGATGTCCTTATCACCTGCGAGGCGGATCTCGAACGGTACATCGCGGAGCAGAAGCTGCACGGCTTCGGCGGCACGGATTTTCGTCCCGTGTTCGCCTACATCGACGACCTGCTTGCCAAACATGCGTTTTTCGACCTGCGTGGCCTGGTCTATTTTTCGGACGGCTACGGCGTGTTTCCCCTGAAAAAGCCGCCCTATGACACCGCGTTTGTGTTTCTGGGCGACGACGAGGAGCGAAAGGTGCCCTCTTGGGTCATCCCCGTGCGAATGACGGAGGAAGAACTCTACGACCTGGTCGAACAGCCGGAGACGGATGCGCAACAGAACGCCCGCGGGGGCGATGAAAAAGAGGCAGCGATATGAACATCAAAGAAGCGAAACAGCAGATTCAGAATGCCGTGCGGGCATACCTCACCAAAGACGCGTTCGGCGATTACTGCATCAGCGCCGAAAAACAGCGGCCCATTCTGCTCATCGGCGCGCCGGGCATCGGCAAGACCGCCGTCATGGAGCAGGTCGCCCGCGAGATGGGCATCAATCTGGTCGCCTATTCCATGACGCACCACACCAGGCAGAGCGCAGTCGGGCTGCCGTTCATCGAGCACAGGACGTACGACGGCACGGAATATACCGTCTCCGAATATACCATGAGTGAAATCATTGCCTCCGTATACGAAACGGCGGAAAAATCCGGCATCCGCGAGGGTCTGCTGTTTCTCGACGAGATCAACTGCGTTTCGGAAACGCTCGCACCCGCCATGCTGCAATTTTTGCAATATAAAGTATTCGGGCGGCACCGCATTCCCGACGGCTGGGTGGTGGTGGCGGCCGGTAATCCGCCGGAATACAACAATTCGGTGCGGGAATTCGACGTGGCCACCCTCGACCGGCTGAAGAAAGTAATCGTCGAACCGGATTATACCGTTTGGAAAGAGTACGCCTATCAGAGCGGGGTGCATGGCGCCGTCCTCAGCTATCTGGATATTAAGAAAGACCATTTTTATGCCGTTCAGTCTACGGTGGAGGGTAAAAGCTTCGTTACCGCGCGCGGCTGGGAAGACCTTTCCCAGATGATGACGTTGTATGAGCGGCTGGGCATTCCGGTGGATGAGGCGCTCACCGCGCAGTATATCCAACACCCCGACATCGCGCGGGATTTCGCAGTCTATTACGAGCTGTATAAAAAATACAAGCAGGAGTATGGGGTTGAAACCATACTCAAAGGCAAGGCGGAGGAAGCGTTGGCGCGCACGGCGGGAGAAGCGCGGTTTGATGAAAAACTTTCGCTTATCGGCATGCTGGTGGACGCGGTAAGTGGCGACATCCGCCGCTGCCTGCGCACCGAGGATGTGGTAACGGCGGTATACGGCGTTCTGAAAACGGTCAAGCCCGCGCTCACCGAGACCCCGGAGCGGTATGCGGAGGTTTTTGAACAATGCATTGCGGAGCAGCGGCAGGCGGTCGAGACAGCCCGCCGGGCCAACACACTTTTGCGTGAGAAAAAGCAGGTGGCCGGTGCCGTGGTTGACGCGCTGGAGGACCTGCGCGACGCGGTAGCGCGCGCCGGTTGCGGCACAGACTGCTTCGGTGTGGTGCGCGCCGGCTTTGAGGAGCGCGCCCGCGGACTGAAAACACAGTCCGAAACGGTGCGCGGGCGGCTGGACGCCCTGTTTGCGTTCGCCGAGCAGGCCTACGGCGAGGGGCAAGAAATGCTCATCCTCGTCACCAACCTGACGCTCAGCCCCGACGCCGCACGCTTTATCGCCACCTACGGTTGCGAGCGCTATTACGCGCACAACAAGGAAGCGCTGCTGTTCGAGCGGCAAAACGATATCCTGCTCAAGATGCAGAAGCTGCGGGAAGAGTTCCACACACCGGAAAACGAAGAAACCCTGTGAAGTGGGGATTTTTTATAAGGCAGAGGTCTGGAAAGCATGGCATTTGAAATCGAAAACGGGATCATCCGGCGGTATGTGGGCGCAGAGGAGGAGGTTCGTGTGCCCGAGGGCGTAACGGCGATCTTCGACAATGCGTTCAGTGAGAGCAAGCATGTCAAACGCATTATTCTGCCCGCCGGGCTGAAGTCGGTGGGGCACTGGGCGTTCAACCGCTGCCAGCTGCTGGAGAGCGTAGCGCTGCCGGAAGGGCTGGAATCCATCGGGCGCAGCGCGTTTCGCAGCTGCATCCGCCTGAGGGACATCGCGCTGCCGCCCACGCTCACCACACTCGGCGGCAAGGCATTCGAGTTCTGCAAGAGCATCAAACGGCTTGAACTCCCGTCCGGCATCCGGGAGATCGGCGATAAAACGTTCTCGAATTGCTCCGCGCTGTGCGCGGTCACCATCCCGGATGGGGTGGTGCGCATCGGCGGGTGGGCGTTCGAGGGTTGCGTGGGGCTGGAAACCATCACCCTGCCGGACAGTGTGGCCTCCATCGGGGAGGGCGCGTTCCTCGACTGCACCGGCCTGGAGACGGTCACAGTGGGCAAGGGGGTGCAGACCGTGGGCGGCGACGCCTTTGCCGGCGCGCCGTGGCTGGAGGATGATCCGGGCGATTTTTTCGCCATCAACGGCAATTTGCTGCGCTATACTGGCCGCGCAAAATGGGTGATGGTGCCGACTTCCATCACCGCCGTCTGCGCCGAGGTATTCGAGCGCTGCCGGGAGATGGAGGGGGTGGTGCTGCCGGACAGTGTAACGCGCATCGGCGACGGCTCGTTTGAGGGCTGCCCGGCTTTGCGGCGGGCGGAGCTGCACAGCCGTATCACCGAATTGGGCAACGGCGTGTTCGAACTTTGCAAAGCGCTGGACTATGTGGTCGTGCGCGGCCTGTTGGCCGGTGTGAACAGGACCGCGCCGGCATGGCGGGCACACACGGCTCTATACGGCAATACCTGTACGGCGCTCACGGTCTATCTGCCGGTTTCCTGCGGCGCGTCGTTCCGCACGGTGTTCCATGCGGACGGGCAGGGGGTGCACGCCCTGTTTTCGCGTTATTTTTCGTTGTTTCAAAAAATTGATGATACGGATGCAAAGGTGTTAATGGCGCTTGAACGGCTGGTTTCACCGTATCTGCCCGAGTCCGGCGAGATGGAGGCCTACCGCTCGTTTCTGACGGAACACCTGCGCGAGGCGATGCGGCTTTTCCTGGCGCGCGCGGACCTGCTCCCGGTGCGCGCGCTCGGCGCGCTGGGGCTGATCGGGGAAGATGCGATCGGCGACCTCACCCAAATGGCCGCGGAGGCGAAACACACGGAGATTTCCGCGTATCTGCTGGCGTACAAGCGCGAGCATTTCGGTTTTCATGCACCGACGTTTGATCTGTGAACCAATTCGGCGGAAAAGCACAAAAAAATCCCCCGGCTGATACCGGGGGATAAACGACAGAATACAAAGTCCTTGAAAAAGAGGGGGGAAAAGAATCAAAAAGCATATTCTTATGATACAAGCGACCTGTGAACAGGATGTGAAGCGGCGGTGAAGATTTTAGAAGGGGCGTCTCCCCGTCTGCTTCAGTGTGGGTTTGGAACTGCTGTACCCCTGAATCAGATAAACAGGTTGGTGTCGGATTCTTCCGCGTTGGCCAGGAACGTCGCGACGCCGCCGCTTTTGATACCGTCGATCAGTTCTTCCTGCTTGATGCCCATCACATCCATGGACATGGTGCACGCCGTGATCTCCACGCCGTTTTTGATGGCTTCCTTCATCAGGTCTTCGAGCGAACTGATGTTTTTGTTCTGCATCACGGAGCGGATGAGTTTTGGACCCATGCCGCCCATGTTGAGTTTGGACAGCCCCAGTCTCCGGGAACCGCGCGGCATCATCCGACCGAACATACTAGAGATGAAGTCTTTTCTGACGGACGTTTTTTCCGGCTTGCGCAGGATATTCAGCCCCCAGAACGTGAAGAACATATGCACTTTGCGTCCCATGGCGGCCGCCCCGTTGGCAATGATGAAAGCGGCGATTGCTTTATCAAGGTCTCCGGAAAAAACGATGATGCTCTTATCGTTCCCGGAATCCGCCGGTGCCTCGCAGGCCGGGGCGGCGCTGTGTTTCTGGAGGGTGGCACAAAACTGTCTGCCGTCGAAATGCGAGTCGATCAGCAGGTTGCCGGTGCGTTTGCAGAAGCCTTGGATGTCGCTGAAAAACGCCGGGTCGGTCGCTTTCACAGCCAGCACTTCTCCGTCGCAGGCTTCTTTCAACGCCTTGTTCACTTCCAGGATGGGACCGGGGCAGCTCAGGCCACAGGCATCCACCACAATGGTTTTCCCGGATGGCTTGCAGGGGGCGCAGGTGGCGGCGGCTTCATCCGGACAGCCGCAGTCCTGAGATTCGGCGGGGGCTGTGTGGTCTTTCTGAATCTCATTCCACAGGCGGTAGCCGCCGCTGAGGTTTTCGACATGCCCAAAGCCGCTCTGCATGAGGATGCGGGACGCCAGATAGCCGCGCAGCCCGATCTGGCAAAACAGATAGACAGGCTGATCCTTGCGCAGCTGGCCCAGTTCTTCGCGCAGACTGTCGAGCGGGATGTTGACGGCGCCGGGAATGCTGCCGCCCTCAAACTCCTCTTTGGTGCGCACGTCCAACAGCGTGGCCTTCTTCAGGTCGATGTCCGCGACATTCTCGGCATAGAAGGGCCGGACGCGTTTTTGCAGGATGTTTTCCGCAGTGTATCCGGCCATGTTCACCGGGTCTTTTGCGGAGGAGAACGGCGGCGCGTAGCACAGTTCCAGTCTTGTCAGGTCGTTTACCGTGCCGCCGAGGCGAAGAACGGTGGCGATGACGTCGATGCGTTTGTCCACACCGGTATATCCAATGGCCTGCGCACCCAGAATGCGGCCGGTATCTGGTGCGAACAGCAGCTTGATGCTGATCGGCAGCCCTCCTGGATAATACGAGGCGTTGGACGAGGAGTAGGTATACGATTTGAGATACGGCGTGGCGGTTGCTTTCAGCCGCTCCTCGGACAACCCGGTGGACGCGAAGGACAGGTCGAACACTTTCAGCACCGAGGAACCCTGCGAGCCTTCGTATTTGAGGTTGCCGCCGCAGATATTGTCCGCGGCGATGCGCCCCTGTTTGTTGGCGGGCGAGGCCAGCGGGATATACGCGGGCGTGCCGCTGGCCCAGTCGGTCACCTGGATGGCGTCGCCCACCGCGTAGATATCATTGTTGCTGGTCTTGAGCGTGTCGTCCACCAGGATAGCGTCGCGCAGCCCGGTTTTCAGCCCCGCGTCTTTGGCCAGCTTGGATTCCGGTTTCACGCCCGCCGACAGGATGGCAAAATCCGCGCACAGCGTCGTGTTGTCCGACAGGCTGAACGTAAGGCCGTCTTTTGTCTCCTTGATCTCCTGTACGCTGGTGTTTAGCCGGAGCGCGACGCCTTTCTCACGCAGATGGTTGTGCAGCTGCGCCGCCATATCCGCGTCCGCCGGCGGAAGGATGTGGTCGGTCATCTGGATGATGGTGACATGGATGCCCAGATGGTGCAGATTTTCCGCCACTTCGATCCCGATGTAGCCGCCTCCGATGATGACGGCTCGTTTGGGCTTGGCGGTGTCGCAAAAGTCTTTAATGGCGTAGGTGTCCGGGATGTTGCGCAGCGTGAAGACCTTTTTGCTGTCGAACCCGGGCAGACGCGGGCGCAGCGGTTCCGCGCCCGGCGAGAGGAGCAATTTGTCGTAACCTTCCTGATAGGTGGAACCGTCGGATGTCCGCCGGACAGTCACCTGCTTGTTTTTCGGGTCGATGGCCGTGACTTCGCTGCCCACCCGCACATCTACACGGAAACGTTCCCGGAAACTTTCGGGCGTCTGCAGCGTAAGCTTGGATTTTTCCTGGATGACATCGCCTATATAATAGGGCAGGCCGCAGTTGGCGAATGAAATATAGTCGCCCCGTTCGAACAGGACGATCTGCGCGTGTTCATCGTTCCTGCGCAGGCGGGCAGCCGCCGACGCGCCGCCCGCAACACCCCCGACAATCAAAACTTTCAACATGAGTACCCCCTCCGGATCTGTTCGGTCTAAACCAATGTGCCGTCTTGCGGATGCACGTGGGAATGTCCCGCCGCGCTTCCCGTTGATTTGAGTATATGGAAATCGAACGGTTCATTCCGTAACATTGTCACGTACGACAGCGGCCGTAGGGTGCCGAACATGGCGGAAGGCCGTTTTTTCATGGGGCGTAAGGCAGACGGCTTCCGCATGGAACGGGAGGTAACGCGGCTTTCCGGCGGTTATTTCCGGGCGGCTTTTATCACATAGAACGCGCCGTGGAGGTTTATTTCCTGTACGGGCGTGAACCCGGCAGCCCGCAGGGCCTCCATCGTCCGGTCTTTGGGCAGCCTGTGAGCCGCCGGCGGACCGAAACCGGTGAAAGACGGATCGAATTCGATAACAGCGATGCTGCCGCCTTTCCGGCAGATGCGCGCGGCTTCCTGCAGCCAGCGGACTTTGTCGTCGACTTCATGCAGGACGGTACAGACCAAGAGAAAATCGGCCGCGGCGTCCGGGAGGTTAGTTCCGTATTCATCCGCCTGCACGGTGGTAATGTTGGAAAGGCCGGCCGCCGCCGCGCGCTTCCCGATCTCGTCGAGCATTTCCCGCGCGATGTCAACCGCGTAAACGGTACCTTTTCCGCGGTTGATTTCGGCTGCCGGCAGCGTGAACAAACCGGTGCCGCAGCCGATGTCGGCCAAGGTCTGGTCAGGCGAAAAGCCGAGCGCAACCAGCGTTTGCGCCGGGGATAAAAGGTTCCGCCGTTCTTCCGAATCCAGTTTTTTCAGATGGGAAGGATCGAATTTGTGCGCCATATACTGTGACCTCCTTGTTTTTAAAAAACGCCTGCCAACGTGCCCCTGCGTGATGATGTTACGGAAATACGCGGGCGCACAGGGTATATTGACAACAGAATCAGGAAAGGATTGGTGATTGCAATGTCTGCCATCTCATTGAACCGCAGCAATTTTGAAGATGTGGTCCTGAACACCGACAAACCGGTGCTGATTGATTTCTGGGCATCCTGGTGCGGGCCCTGCCGGATGCAGTCTCCCGTCATTGAAGAACTCGCGGAGAAACTCGAAGGTGCCGCAGTTGTTGCGAAACTGAACGTGGATGAAAACCCCGAGCTTGCCGCGCAGTTTTCGGTCATGAGCATCCCCACGCTCGTGTTTGTCAAGGACGGAAGGATCGTGGGGCGCAGAACCGGGGTGACATCCGGAGCCGAGCTGCTCTCCATTCTCCGCACGGTCAGCGTTTAAAATCCTATCCACAAATAAGGGGATTTGCAGTTTTGTTGTTTGTTGTATGAACAGGCTCTAAAAACATAGGAACGGATGCCGGTGCCTTGCCATTGCGCAGGATCCGGCATTTTTTGTTTTCCGCGTCAGTGGCTTATCTCCTGCAGTTTTTTTGCCTGCGTGATGGTGATCTTCCCGCGAGAAAGTTCAATCACGCCGTCATTTTCCATATATTTGAGTACCCGGCTAACGACCTCGCGGGCCGTTCCCAGGTTTTTTGCAATGGTGTCATGGGTGATGGTCAGGATCTGCGAGCCTTCCAGATTGGTTTGCTCCAGCAGGAAGGCGGCCACGCGCTGGCCCATGTTTTTGGTGACCATCTGCTCCATCACCCACATCACTTCGGAAAAGCGCTCGGAAACCAGTTCCATCGTAAACTGCTTGACCGCGCTCTCCCGCTCGGAGAGGCTGCCCAACAGGGCGGCCGGGATGAAATATACGCTGCCGGCTTTTTCCACTTCCAGTGTCACCTCGAAGGTGATGTTTTTCAGGACACAGGAAGCGCTCAGAATGCAGATGTCGCCTGCAAGCAGCCGGTAAAGCGTCAGTTCCTTACCGTCTTCCAGCTCAAAAAAGGCGCGTAACTGGCCGCTTTCAACTACAATCAGCCCGTTGCACTCTTTTTCACGGCTGAGGATGGTCTCCCCCTTCTCAAAGGAAGACTTCAAACCCGCCGCAGCAATCAAACGGCGGTCGTTTTCGCTCAGACGCGCCAGAAAAGGCAGATGCTGCGCTAAAAATTCCATGTCATGGGGGTATAGCATGGCGCTCCTCCTTTTATGATTCGTTTCCATGATGTACAGTTGTAAAAAGACCCGTTGATTCTCTCCGCGGGCCTGCCCTGCCGGGAGGCCGCGACGTATTCCGCCCGGCGGAGAGATCTGCAAAGGTTCATATACCTCACAGTATAGCATCCTCGCCGTGTCAAGGAAAGTTTAATTTTGTTTATCGCCGTTTTCCTGTTTTACCCGTTCAGGTTCGCCTGAGCGGGCTTTTTGTATGTGGCCGTTGCTGTTTGCGAACAGGTTCATTTTGCATTTGCAAATTTCCGAGAACGTTTCAAGCAACCTTGCGTTCTGTGTGTCCGGCTTCCTTGAACATAGGGAGCGGCGGAACGAGGACGCTCTTCTGCCAAACTAAACAAACGGGACAACCGCCCCGTGTCCGCATATGCTGTAGAGAGCGCCATACAGAGCACTCAAATCTATGATAAAGCGAGTTCAGCATATGAACAATCTGGTATTTAATACAGAAGCCGAACAATTAAAAACCAGTATATACGCACAAGCGCCGGATTCCAGTTTTCAAGCCATTCAAAGCGATGCGGACGGTAATATTGGCGTAGCTGTCGGCAACGCGGTCACGATCGCCAACAACAGCCTGACAGTGGCCGGCAGCGTGACGGTCGGCAACGCGGTCACGATCGCCAACGACAGCCTGACGGTGGCCGGTAGCGTAACGGTCGGCAACGCGGTTACAATCGCCAACAACAGCCTGACGGTGGCCGGCAGCGTAACGGTCGGCAACGCGGTCACATCGCCAACAACAGCCTGACGGTGGCCGGCAGCGTAACGGTCGGCAACGCGGTCACGATTGCCAACAACAGCCTGACGGTGGCCGGCAGCGTAACGGTCGGCAACGCGGTCACAATCGCCAACGACAGCCTGACGGTGGCCGGCAGCGTAACGGTCGGCAATGCGGTCACAATCGCCAACGACAGCCTGACGGTGGCCGGCAGCGTGACGGTCGGCAACGCGGTCACAATCGCCAACGACACGCTTACAGCCTTGATCAGTGGATATGCATTTACGTCGGGCAGTGTTGCCATCACAACCAGCACGTCCAGCATCGCTTTCGACAACCTGGATATTTCCAGCATCCGTGAGGGCAGCTTCTTCGTCCATAATGTTGGAAGCACGCCGTTCACGGTCTCTCTGGAGATCAGTCCGATTGCCGACGACGCATATTATGCAGTTGACCCAAGCTACGCCAGCCAACTGGTTGGAGCGAATGCGAATGTTTTGCTTGCCATCACCAAGCTGGGCAATTACGCAAGGGTACGGTACTCTCTGCTCGGGCAGAATACGTTTCAGGTCTTTTATAACGTGCAAGGGTCTTAAACTGCCCGTGCTTTCCGGGAAACGTCCGTTGTCCGCAAACGCGCAACGGACGTTTCTTATTCCTTCTGTACAAATATACATTCTTTCAGGCGAAAGAGAGGTTTCTATGCAGGAACAAACACTCAGTCTGTGCATCATTACCAAAAACGAGGAAAACAATCTCTCAAGATGTTTGGACAGTGTGAAACACCTTGTGAATGAAATCATTTTGGTGGATACCGGTTCTACCGATCATACGATCACCATTGCAAAACAATACGGTGCGCACGTTTATCAGGAAAAATGGCAAAACGATTTCAGCAAGGCGCGCAACGCTTGCCTGGATAAGGCTACAGGTGACTGGATTCTGATATTGGACGCCGATGAGGCGCTGGACCCTAATGATCGGGACAAACTGCAGCAGTGGATTTCTACAACCACATTGGATGGCGCGCATTTTACCATTCGCAACTATTTGGGTGGCGATGCCGCGGGCGATTTTACGGTTCACAATGGATTTCGTCTTCTGCGCAATACGGGTGAGTATTGCTTTGCAGGGGAAATCCATGAGCAAATCGTCCGAAAAGACGGAAAACCCATCGGAAACCGTTTTTCCATCGAGCCCATCCATATCGACCATTATGGGTATCTGGAGGAGGAAATCCGCAAAAAGGGCAAGCGCAAGCGCAACATCCCGCTCCTGGAAAAGCAATTGCGGCGTGATCCCCAAAATGCCTTTACGTTATTCAATATGGGCAATGAATATCTGGCACTGGGTGATTATGGAAAAGCCTTGTCCTATTACCAGAAGGCCTATGTGCACATGAACCCCGAACAGGCTTATGTGCCCCATCTGTTCTTCCGTATAGCCAATTGCCTGCAAAATGCAAACCGGATGGACGAGGCCGACCGATATTTGCAAGAAGCGCTATCCATTTATCCGAACGGAACAGACTTTTTGTTCCTGCAAGCCTTCGGCCGGCACAAATGCGGAAAGGATACGATGGCCGTGCGCGGTTATGAAACCTGCCTGGAGATGGGAGAACCGCCCTCCGCCTTACAGTTTGTGGAAGGATGCGGGACCTACCGCGCGGCATGCCAGTTGGCCGAGCTGTACTTTGAACTGGAAGATTATGAGATGGCTGTCCTGTATTACAATCGAACATTGGCCTACAACCCGCGTCTGACAAACCTTTTGTATCGCATCGGCACGGCTTTGCATAAACTGTATAACAGTGCCGATGAAGTACATGGAAAGCTCCGCGCCTATTTTGCCGATCCGGAGTACCTGCCGAACAAAATTGTTTTGATTGATATCCTTCTCAATGAACATTGCATGGCGCCCGCGCGGATGGAGCTGACCAATTGGAAATCCACCGGAGAATTCGAGCGGGAACGCCTTTATCTGCACGCGCGCGCGGCTTTTCTGGACCGCCGTTTTGAGGATGCAAGCGACTGGTTTGGCCGCATTCTGTCGCAAACACGGTCCCCAAAGCAAATTCTGGCCGGTATGGAAAGAGAGAGCGCGTGCTACCTGTATGCCCTGCTGCAGCTTATGGAAACAGCAGAGCATAGCGGGCAGCTCCGCTTGATTCGATCCAGCGCCGGGGACCTGTTTTACCGCATTTGCCTGCAAATGGATGCCATCTCCCGGCAGGCGCCGGATGTCTATTTGCACGATGCAGACAATGGGGACGCCGTCGCGGCCGGCTGTATGCTGATTTTTGACAAGCTGCTTATGGCCGGGGCATATGATTTGTTTGAAAGGCTTCTCCCGATTATCAATTATGCCAATACACCGAAGGTGCTGCTTTATCTGGCCGGGCTTTATCAAAAACGCGGTTTTTCCTCCATGGCCGTCAAAAATGTGTTACGGTCCGTTAAAGAAATGGATACGCTGGACGCATTCGGAGCGGCGCTTCTCTACCATTCCATCCATGCCTGAGCAGATCGCTGAGGGGTACAAAGTCCGTATCATCAAGAGGTGGCAAAATGGATATATCGTTTCCAAATTATGCAGACTCCTTCAAGTGCGATGGCAGCAAAATGGATATGCCGCCGAAAGGCCGCTTTTTTGAACGAATGGTTTTTTTAAAAACCAACCCGTACGCTTATACGTATACGCCCGTCATCGGTATATGGGATGCCCGGATACTCACGGTCTTTGTTTACAATACTGGAGAAGCGCCCATCAAAGTTCATATTCAAAATACGCCGGACGGCCGGCATTTCGTGAACGACACGCAGATTTTATCCTTGGACCCGGACGAAATCGGCTCATTGGTTCCCTGCATTTTTTCCAAAGGGTTACGTATTGCCGGAATCGGCGGTCCAGGCACCGCGCAGATATGGGCGCAAATGCAGATGTGATGGATATCTGTTTTCGCAATCGGGGACAGGAAACGAATGGCCGCCGTGCTTTGCCCAAACGAAAAAAAGGTTCAGGTTCGCTTTGCCGCAGGATGGAGTGCCTGCCGCGGCGAACCCGGGCCTTTGCTGAATGCGTTTATGGACGCAGGCCGGTGGTCAACCGAATGCAGCTCCTTTTTCGGATGTTTGCGGACCCATCTGCGCCTTTAACAGATATTGATATGTTTCAAACTGCTGGCGTTTCTCTTCGCCGGATACCGCAACCAGACGGTCTACCCATTCGTTGCTTTGGCTGCTTCGCGGAAGCTGTTTGCTTTGTATGACCGGAAGCGTATACCCGCATACGGCAAACAGCCGGATTATTTCCGCAAGGGTAAAGAACCGGAGGTGTGTGCGGTCCAGAATACCGGCATCCTGATATGTGAAATTTCCGTTTAACAAACCGGACAAGACGGAATAATGCATGATGTTGGGGATGCTGGCTAAAACAGCTCCGCCTGTCTTCAGATATTGCCTAACATTTCGCAGCGCCCGCTCCGGATCCCGCAAATGTTCCAATACGTCCGCAAACAGAATATAGTCGAAAGTCTGCGTATCGTAATCAAGCTGCACTTGCTCGATATCAACGCTCTGGATGTCGGCAAACCTGGATGCAATGGCTGCGGAGGCCGCATTGCACTCGATGCCGTAAATTTCCGCATTGGGAAACTGCTCTTTGATTTTCAGAAGGGTCGCACCACACGCACAGCCGACTTCCAAAACACGAAGCGGACTGTTTTGTTTCGGCTGCATGAACGAAAGAATATCATACCGCACAAACGTGGAATAGGTAGCGTTGAATCCCCATTTTCCTTCAAATTTTTTGGCATTGACCTCCAAGGCTGTTTGATAAGCCTTGGGGTCTTTTCCGAACGAAGCGCTTCCTTTATGATAGATAAATGTATTTTTGCTAAGCAACAATTGGTATCCGGCACGTTGAATACGAAACGAATAGTCGTCATCCTCATAGTTGCCGGGATAGAACCGTTCATCCAGCAGCCCGATTTTTTGGACGACCGTGCGTCTGATCAGCAGACAAAAACCGACCAGCTTGATTTTACGCTCGTAATTCGGTTTTGCACGATTGAATTTGCGGGCAAAAGAAAGCAGGCTGCTTTCTTTTGAACGGTCGATTTGAATCTGCTGATCGTTGGAACAGCAATTTGTCACGGGGCCGACGGCGCCGACATCTTCCCGGCTGTACAGACATCGCTGGAGATTTTGCAGCCAATTCGGCATAACCATGGTGTCGTTGTTTAGCAGCAGGATGTCGTTTCCCTCTTGTGCTGTTTGGATACCCTGGTTGCATCCGGCAGGAAACCCTCTATTGCTTTCATTTCGGATAAACCGGATATCCGTCTGCTCTTGAATCCAGTCCGGCGTACCGTCCGTAGAGTGATTGTCCACTACGATGAGTTCATAAGAGTCAGCGGGCGTGTTGCTTCGTATGCTTTCCACACAAAGCGCCGTATCGTCTAAATTGTTGTATGTCAAAAGAATGATGCTTGTTTTCTTCACCGTCAAACCACCCTGCATTGTGTTTTTATGCATAGCACATGTTGCCATCAATACAGTATAGAGGGGTTTGGCCGGTTTTGTGTCTGCTCTCCCGCATTCCAAAGGAAAACGGTGCAAAGGCTATAAACATCCACATAAAGAGATGTAACGCTTCCGGCGGCGTGCGTATAGAAGCACTTTTGGGGTTTTATACCGTTTAGACATAGATCGCTTTGCAGGGGAGATCCCGTTTTTCAATTTTTGGCAGTCGGTCCGTCGCATTTGGCATTAAAAAGGAATATTCGTAAAAAGTGTGTAATGTTGTGTAAAAATACGGTAAATAGCCTTGTTGCGGACGATGGCCCCCCCGTATAATAAAATACGGTTGAGATATAAAGTAGAATGGCGCAAGATGGAGGAAAACAATGAATATTCGTAAAAAAGCGTGCATTGGCACCGTAGCCGTGCTTCTGGCGCTCAGCGCAGGCATGACGGCCATGGCCAAAACGGCCAACTTCCAGGATGCCTCTGCAAAAGGCGGCAACGAGTGGGCTGTCTTCAACAGCAACTGGGCTTCGATCCGGGACAACACCGGCCTGATTACTCTGACACCGGGCACCGACAGCTCGCAGATGAATTTTGCTTGGTACTCGAACGCGCAGGAGGCCCCGGTGATCCATGTATCCGCCAAGTCGGACATGAGCAGCTCCCAGATCTTCAGTGGCACGAGCACGTCTTTTACCTCAAGCAACGGCACCACCTATTTTTCCAACAAAGTGACCGTGACCGGCCTTACTGCAAGCGCGACCTACTATTATACGTATAATGACGGCAGCACCCCGACGGCTTTCACGACCGGAAACCCCTCCAACTTCAGCTTCCTCTGGGCAGGCGATCCGCAGATCGGTTCCTCTCAGGGCGATGTGACCGACAGCGGCGCGACGCTGTCCGAGTCGGACGCGGACATCAACGATTCGTTCAACTGGGCGGCTACGCTGACGACCGCGCTGCAGGCACATCCCGGTTTCAACTTCATCCTTTCCGCCGGTGACCAATGCCAGTACAGCAGCAGCGGCACCAATGCCCTGCCGGAACAGGAATACGCCGGTTTTGCGTCCCCTAGCCTGCTCCGTTCGCTTCCGGTTGCCACCACCATCGGTAACCACGACAGCAAGCATCCGGACCTGCAGTACCACTACAACAATCCCAACGCCGTCACCGCCTCTGCGCCAAGCGCCGCGGGCAACGACTACTACTACAGCTACGGCAACGCGCTGTTCATCGTGCTCGATACCAACAACATGAACATGGCCGACCACGAAAACACCCTCAAGGCGGCCACCCAGGCTTATCCGAACGACAAATGGCGCATCGTTTCGTTCCATCAGGACGTTTACGGTTCCGGCAACGATCATTCCGATTCCGACGGCATTATCCTGCGCACCCAGATCACCCCGCTTATGAAAACCTATGGCATCGACGTGGTGCTCAACGGACATGACCACAGCTATTCCCGTTCGTACGATCTGGTCGACAACGGCCAGACACACACCACTTTCTCCAGCACCGACAAAACAAGCGACGGCACGGCGGTTTCTCACGATGATTACCTGTCGGCCAACAACTGCTACACCATCCTCAACCCCAAGAACGCGGATGGCAGCTACATCGATCAGACGACCTCCATTGATCCCCAGGGCACCTACTACTTCACGTCCGACTCCGCTACCGGCAGCAAATATTACAACCTGATTACGCCGCAGCAGAACTATGTCGCCAAAAGATGGCAGAGCTTCATTCCCACCTACTCCATCGTCAACGTAACCGAGACCGGATTCACCATCAATACCTATGAGACCGACACCGGCTCCAAGATCGACGATACGTTCACCATTGTCAAATCGGCTGATAAAACCAGCCTGCAGGCTCTGATCCAGACGGCGCAGGCAGTGGATAAGAGCAAATACACGGATACCTCTTACACCGTGCTGCAGACCGCCATCGCCAATGCGCAGGCAGTTGTCAACAACCCGGCCGCTACCTCCGCGGATATCTCCAACGCCTATGGCCAGCTCCAGCAGGCCTACAGCAACCTCGTGCTGACGTCCTCGCCGTCTGCCACCCAGACCGGCCTGACCACCGGCGGCACGACTTCCTCCACCACCTCTACCACCTCCAACAGCACCGTCAGCAACCCGAACACCGGTGAAGTCGGCAATATGTACAGTGAGCTGGCGTTCCTGGGCCTCATCGGCGCGGGCGTGGTGTTGATTACCAGCAAACTCAAAAAGAGATTCAAATAAGGCTCGGTTTTCATTGTCGCAATCGTTTTCTCCAAAACATTACGAGACAGTTACGCTGTTTCGTAATGTTTTTGGTTTTGTGCAGGAGGATCTTATGCTCTCAAAATGGTTTCCCGATACGTTTACTGCGATCCGCCGAGTGGTACTTGCAGCGCTTCTGGTGCTGTATGTGGTGTTTCTGGTCTTTTTCAACCAGATCCCGAAAACGACGATTGTGGACTATAGCGGCAGGACGTTTGCCCGGGCCAGCGTGGTCGAGATCGTGAAGGACAATCTGGCATCAAACGGCCAGCGCTATGGCAATCAGATCGTCAACCTGCAGGTGCTGGAGGGAAAATACAAGGGCCGGGTCATGACCGCCACAAGCTCGGACGGTTTCCTGGTCGGTGCTGTGTGCAAGGTGGGCATGGAGGTCGTCGCCATGATCAGCGTATCCGGTGACACCTCGGTCGTAACGGTTTACAGCCCCAACCGCCAGGTAGCATTGTATGGATTCGTCGGTGCATTTTTGTTGGTGCTCTGGATGGTGGGCGGCAAAAAGGGCATTCGCTCCGCGATTGCACTGCTCTTTACATTTTCATCGATCATTTTCCTTTACCTGCCCATGATTTACCGGGGATTTTCGCCGTTTTGGGGAGCTGTCCTCATCTCAGTGTTTACAACGATTGTCAGCCTATATATCATCGGCGGCTACACCGTGAAAGTGCTTTCGGGTATTTTGGGAACCATTTTTGGCATTGTAATCGCCGGCGTGGCTGCCGCTCTGTTTGGACAGGTGGCCGGCATATCGGGATATAATGTTTCCAATATCGATACACTTGTTCTCATTGGCCAGAACACACATATCCAGATTGGCGACCTGCTGTTTGCGGGAATCCTGTTCTCTTCGCTGGGTGCCGTAATGGATGTGGGGTATTCCATTGCTTCCGCTATTGACGAAATCAGTGAGCAAAACGCCACCATCTCCCCCAAGCAGCTTTTTATGTCGGGCATCCACGTAGGCCGCGATATGACCGGCACCATGTGCAACACATTGATCCTCGCATTTGCAGGGGGCATGCTGAGTACTCTTGTCACGCTGTATGCCTATAACCAACCGTTTTTGCAGACCATCAACTCCTACGATGTCGGTATCGATATAATGGAAAGTTTGTCCGGCAGTTTCGGCGTCATTCTGGCGGTGCCGATGGTTGCCCTGGTGTCTTCCAGACTGATCCCCATCTTACGGACCAGACGTTTAAAAAAGCAGATGTTACAGAAAACATCGGGCACCCCGACGGATCTGGTTCACTGAATCCGATTATGTAAGGCAGCTGATTTTTCTTGTGTAATTACAAATGCCCCCTGCTATCGCAAGGGCTAAAACGTTATTCCGTACTGCGGTAAACCCCGCAAGACTATTTTGGCTTAAAATCATACACGGATTCTTCGTCGGAATCATAATCGGCCAGTTTCCGACACGATTCACTCGCTGTTTTTAAATTTCAGCTTGTTTAACCCCGTTATCCGGCAAAGGTGCACGGCGCGACATGGTAGCAGGCCAGCCATATTGACGGACGATATCGTAGCTTGGTTAGCCGTGACAAATACATACGCTGTATTAATCGTCTTTTATTGCATCGAATGGCTCTCATCAGCCGAATGAAACTGTTTGTCATATAAGTCTTTATAAAGCCCATTTAGCTTGATGAGATCGAGATGACGCCCGCTTTCAACGATATGTCCGTTCTCTACAACAAAAATGATGTCTGCGGACAAAACCGTAGAAAGCCTGTGGGCAATAACAAGGCTGGTACGGGTTTTCAAAAGAGGATCAATCGCCTGTTGGATGAGCGTCTCCGAATTGGAGTCCAATGCGGAGGTAGCCTCATCAAAAATAACGATCCGAGGATCTTTTAAGAGCGCTCGCGCAATGGAAATGCGTTGCTTTTCACCTCCGGAAAGTTTGATCCCGCGATCGCCCACCACGGTGTCATAGCCCTGCGGAAGCGACTTGATAAAATCATGGATATTGGCCGTTGTACAGGCTTGAACCAGTTCAGCTTCCTTTGCGTTGGGGCGGGCAAACAACAGATTTTCCCGGATAGTTGTATTGAAGAGGTATGTATCCTGCGTTACCATGCCGATTTGATTGCGCAGGGAATGCAGTGCGATTTCTCTGATGTCGATTCCATCCAGCAATACGGCGCCGGATTGCACTTCGTAGAGCCGCGGCACAAGATATGTGATCGTTGTTTTTCCAGCTCCGCTGGGGCCAACGAAAGCCGCCATTTGACCAGACTTGATCTCCATATTGATGTCGGTCAGCGTTGGGGCATTGGTCTCCTTGTAAGAAAAAAAGACATGCTTGAAACGAATTTCTCCGTCCGCCCTGCCGATGTTGCAGGCATCCGGTTTTTCTTTAATTTCATTTTTCAAGTCAAGATATTGAAAAATGCGCTCAAACAATGCCATTGAACGCACGATGTCGACATGGATGTTTGCAAATGTATTGACCGGACCATACAGTCGTGTTACCAATGTAACGAACATGACGATGCCGCCTATGGTGATATCGTGATACTGGATCAAAATCAAACCGCCGAACAGGTAGATCAACATGGGGCCTATGGCCACAAAGGTTTGAATGGTCATGATAAACCAACGTCCGACGACCGTTTCCCGTATGCCAAGCTTTGTGACCGTATCATTTATGTTTTGAAATTCCTTCTCCTCCTCCTTTTCTTTTGTAAAAAGTTTGATCAGCATCATACCGCTGACATTTAGGGTTTCTGTAATCAGGGTCGTGAGCTCTGCCAATTTTGATTGCATGTCCGCTGCTATTTTCCAGCGCGCCCGTCCTACTCTTCTGGTGGGAAGCAAAAACAACGGGAGAGTCAGCAGGCTGATAATTGCCAATTTCCAATTGATATAAAGCAATATCACCGTCGTTGTGACAAAAACAAGAATGCCTTGCAAAATCTGAATAAACGTGTTGGAAAAAACGCTTTCGATTCCGCCAATATCGTTATTGATGCGAGAGGAAATTTCCCCGGCCTGCACATTGGAAAAAAAGCGGATGGACATATGCAGCAAATGCTGGTACATATCTTCGCGCAGATTCCGGATGATATTTTTGGAGACCAACGTATTCAGATAACTCTGTCCAACCGAAATGAGATTTACCAACAGCAATAGGGCAAAAGAGAGCACAATATAAAGCAGCAGCAATCGGATATTTTTTTGGGGCAAGGCAATGTCAATAATGTTTTTTGTCAGCAACGGAGGCACGATTTCCATGGCCGATGTAAGAACAATCAGCAAAAGAATAACCGCCATTATTTTCCAGTATGGCTTAAAGTATGCGACAATGCGAAAAACCAGTGCTTTTGTAATATGTGGTTTTTCGTCCGTTTGATGGTAAAAGCGAGAACCTCTTGAACCATGTCTAACCATATTATCCCTCGTTTGGCTGGAAAAAGCGCGATCCATTTGCTCATTTTAAGGTTCGCTCATCTGACTTGCAATATGATTGGCGATTTTCAATATGCAATATGCGTATAAAATCTCATCAACGTTTTACGCCCAAAATAAGACGTCCAAATTTCTAACAAACGGCATTCAACGAAGCTCACAGCCTGTTGTTCCGATCATTCGTGACGAAACACATCCATATCTCCGGCAGTACAATCATTATATTTTTTGTCCAAAACAGCTTGATCATTCTCTTTTTAATTTTTTAAAAAAATGATAACAATCTATGGACTTATAAAATTCATGTTTTGCCATTTGGCCTTATCCATTTTTGCAGATACTTCCGCGACTTCATATGCCTCATCAAAATCGGATGCTTTTACCAACAATAAGCTTTCTGCAAAAAACGTATTTGTATCACTATGATGCGCATCCATCTTATCCGGATTAGGTTGACCTGTTGTTGCAATTTTATGTGCTAGATTTACACCGAGCTAATCTTTTCGGAGTTCATATTGATTTCCCATATTGCCCTCACAGTTCATCGTAACCATAAAAATGGGATGCTTTTTGATTTCAATTTTTAACACAAATACGATACATGAGATATTTACTTTCCTTAAAATCATCCATACTCTTCCCTATAATTCTGAGATCACCTCATCTGATTGTTTCAAACACTACTAAGCATTCCGAGCATTTGTAAGAGCAGGGGATAAACATGGATGTCACGAAATCATAAAGTTTCCTCCTCATAGTCCAAGATAGTGACGCGATTCCGACCGTTATTTTTTGCTTGATATAGAGCTTGGTCAGCAATTTTAATTATACTGTCAAAATTTTTTATGTTTGCTACAGTCCCAGTGCAGATACCCAAGCTAATGGTGATATAAGGACAAGCAAGGGAATTCCGGTTTGGAATTTTGAGATTTAAAATTCTCAATCGGAGCGCATTGGCAATCTCGATAATGTTTTCTTTGGTTATATTGAAAGCCGCATAGATAAATTCCTCACCGCCCCAGCGAACGGCGATTTGGTATGTGTTTTCGACTATGGAACCGATCTGTTTTGCCACCGTAGTCAATGCTGCATCTCCCGCGTCATGCCCGTAGGAATCGTTATACTGCTTGAAGTAGTCAATATCTATCATGATGACAGATACAGTAGAATGCATTTGAAACGTCTTATCAACAAACTCACGAAAACTTCTGCGATTTGGAAGCTCCGTCAACTCGTCCATAAGCGTAAGTTTTTTCAACTGCATGTTCGCGATAGCAAGCTCTCTATTAATGATCCTGTTTTCTTCCATTCCCTTTTCGAGTAGTATTTTCGACTGATTCATGAGTTTTTCGATGACATAGTTATCGCAGTAATTGCGGTATACAATTCTCGATGCCATCCAAGATATGACAACAAAAACAAGCAGATTTACGTAATGACCGATCAGCACATTGCTTGATCTCTGAAAAAACGGCAGACCAACCGTGAGAATGATTATAGAAATCAAATAAGGGATTCTCATCATTTTTGCGTCCATCAAATAAATGATAGAGCATACGATCATGTTGACCATAAAAGACATTAGCTGGCCATATAATCGCTGATCCATCAGAGAGATAACGCTTCCCCAGGCCATAATCAGGGTCAAATAAAATGTAAATAGAGCATTGGTCGCGCTTGTATGAATACATTTCAGAGTAAAACAGTGGGTCAAAAACAAATACACCAAGTTGATGGAAATCATCATAAAATACATGATGGAATACGAATAAAAGGAAAATGTATTGCTGATTTTCTGAAAAGAACAAATGACATCAATTAGCAGATAAACAGTCTCGAAGACTATGATAACGATTGCCAGCAACTTTCCTCTTTGAATATTTTGGAGGATCAGGTCATTTTTAAACTCTTTGCTTGCCAAACATTCTTTTCTCGTACTTGTTTGAATATCATTCTTAAAAAAATATGGTGTTTTCATATTTCTGATAAATCGTTTCGACTCCTTTATCGATTAAAATTTACTCTGCACTTCTATATAACTCCTGATTATTCCGTTTGGCCTGCACTTATTTGTGCGTAATACCTTGTATCTGTGTCAACACCCCTATCAAAGAATTAGATGATATGCAGTCAAATAAACCTTGCCCAATAGCCGAACAATATAACAGGGACGCTCATGACGTTTTCAGTTATGGTTTGATGTATGCATATCCCTCCATCTGCCTGTCAACTAATTCCCTGACCCCAGCA
The DNA here is from genome assembly GCF_000178115.2 of Ethanoligenens harbinense YUAN-3. Lineage (NCBI taxonomy): Bacteria > Bacillati > Bacillota > Clostridia > Eubacteriales > Oscillospiraceae > Ethanoligenens > Ethanoligenens harbinense. The sequence goes on along the minus strand of NC_014828.1, from coordinate 117,305 downwards.
GGAACAATCTTTACGAATTGGCATATCTGCTCTTTGGTAATCTTCATCCCTTGCAATGCATGATTACAAGCCACAAACCGAACCCCCTTTTGTGACAAGGCCTCCATTGTGTGCGAATCGGCGATGCCGCCATCGAGTAAATAACCCTTAACAGCTTCTGAATTAGCCAACACCTCTACTATTGCATTAGGGAATATACCCTCATACGACAACAACAGATTATGAACACTGTTGATAATCAGATTCCATTTTTGAGTTTCATCTATATGAAAAACAACCCGAGGGTCCATAATGATTATCCTTTCCATTTCGTCTGTACAAAAAATTGAATTCATTCTGCAACAAAGTTTAGCTTTTCGTCGTCTGCTAATTGTTGGAAGGACTATGTAATATATATTTTTGGGGGGCACCATAGACTTGCTCATCTTTTATAACGGCTGTATTACTGTCTATAATAAAAACAACTGCAAGCCCTTCATAAAAACCTTGATGAATACCATCGTACAGCGAATACTCAACGCCATCAAATGATGGAGAAAGAAGATAGCATTTGTTAGACTTAGAAAGTTTTTTAATTTTATCCATAAGATTATCCGGAGTGAATTTATTGCTCGAATCAACAATACATGACTTCTTAATAAATTGATCGTGATTGCTAAATCTCCATAAAGCATTCATTCGTTTCTTGGGATTATTCAATTCATATATCAACCGATCAACAATTCGCTTTTCACAAAATGTCTTTACAAATGTTTCTTCCATGCTGATGTTCATTATGATCCCCAACCAAGTTTTATCATATAACCCATACGAAATTGGCCTTTGGGTTTATTATACCACAACCTGTGGCCAAACACATCATTTTCCAAAGTTTCAACAAAACGCGGCGTATTGCATCAACAGATAAATTCGCTGCCATTTCATGCGCTTCGTATAAAACATGCCTTGTCTTTGAAAACAACCGAAAATCACGCCCGCCGCTTTGTATTGCAGACGCTTTGCTTTTACCCACAGTCCTTCTCCGCATTCGTCTGTTTTTTACGTGGTTTTAGTTGAAAGGCTATGTGATCTCCCGTATGATAGAATAGGTGATTGAAAATGAGAGAAAGGACGGCGGAGAGCATGGAACATATAAAAAAGAACGGGCTGAGAATCCTGATTATTTCCATTGCGTGCGGGACATTGGACTTTGTGCTTCAGGGAGCCACAGCTTCTTTGCATGTCAATAATCTGAATACGATTGAGCCGAGCATGTTCGTTCGGATCGGCCTGATCTACCCGCTCTTAATCGCGTACTATTGGGCGGATTATTTGATTATGGCGATCATATTTGTGTGGATTGAGCAGGGATTGCCTGGCAACAGATGGCTAGAAGGCCTTACATACGGGCTGTGCATCGGTGGGTTGTATTTGATCGGCATGTATGAGGGTATACTGATTTTAAACGATACGGTGATAAACGCCACCTGGGTTGGTTTATGCGACGGCTTGCCTATTGTATTCATGGGCGTTCTCGCCGGTATTTTTACCGGAACACCCGGTGTGCAGGGCCGATACCGCCGGCGCTTGTATCAAGTCCCAATCATTTCCATGCTTTATGTTGGGGGAAGATATTTCTCCTATGGCGTGCTGCATATCCACTCGGCATATGTCGCCATGCCCTTGGGGACCTTTGTCTGGACGCTCTGCCAGGGTGCCTGGATTGGGGTTCTGTATGTTCTTTTGCGGCCTGGGATCAAGAGAGTTGCACCGATCACGAAAGCGCTGTTCTTTGGCACGGTCATCTTCGGATTGAACTGGCTGATGTATCATTTTTTTATCCCCATGATGTTTGAAACATCCATTGCGGATATTCTGATTCGTGTGGGAGTGGATAGCCTGTCTGTGACCATCGGCGCCTACATCTGTGAAAGGCGGGCTCATACGGCATAGCTATTTTCCCCCTGCGACCATGCTTGCCAGCCAAAATCATTATACGGTTTTCAGACCACATTTCACAGAAAGTACGCCCTATGCATTCTGCACTGCGTTGCATGGTAAAAGGGAAGAAAGGGGCTCCCCATGAAAACCTCGCATTTCTTCACAAAGATTGCCGCCATATCCGGGACGATCCTCGTTTGGATTCCGGTTTTGTTTACGGTCATCACATCCGTGATCGGCACGCTGACCAGCGGGAGGCTGCGATTTGACTTTCTGATGCCGGCAGAGCTGTTTCCGTTTGCTTTGGGCGGCGCCATTCTGCTCGTATTTACGGCGCTGCGGACACGTTTTTATCGAAAATACGTGGTCATTGGCTTTACTCTTGCGATTCTATGCCTGTTTGGCGGCCAAGGCATCGCCGTTGTCAGCGGGCTGGCATCGGGGGCCATCGCGCCTGCGGGGCTGGTTTGGGCAGCAGTTGTCGTTTCGATCGTTATCTATTCGCTGTCGGTTGTCGAACTGGGCATCGTGGGAATCCTGATAGCCTTAAAACTATATCGATCCAAATAAAGAGCTGATTTTCAAAACAATACGGAATGTTTGTGCTACCTCCTTCAGCCTTTTCTCACACTCGTCAAAGCCCTCCTGAACGAAATTCAGGGGGGCTTCGCTTTGCATTTATTCCGGGAAGCGCACCCCGTTTTCCGAGCATGGGCGGTTGTTCTTACACATCCTGGAACAGCCTGCAATAGATCTCCGCTCGTCGGAGGCCGTTTTTCCTGGCCATAACAAACCATATGTTAAGTTTTTTCTGGACAATCCGGAATATCTGCGGCTTTTCTTTTTATGCGATTTTCCTACCGGAAGATCTCGGATGAAACACTGAAAGACAAACCGGTGTCGCTTGACCGATCCCCTATATGGTGTTCACCGACCTGATCACACGAATCATCCGGGATCAGAAAAAAAGAGCCATCCGAATACGATGATTCGGATATGCTGACACTTTTCAGTTGGGGATCGGTTCACGGCATCACCATCCTGCTCGTCCGCAAAAACTTTCCATATGAGGGAGATGTGCCGGAACTCGTCCGAAAGCTCATATGGAGCAAAAGCGTGATCCCCCAGCCCGTGCTCCGAAAATAACGGAAAATGGCACGCGGACAAAAAGCCGCCGCAAAACAACGCAAAACGAGCCGCTCCCCCTGTTCTGGGAGCGGCTCGTTCGTGCGATTGGTCACCCGACATTTGGTGCCGTACCATAAGAACCGCTGCATACGCGTTCCTCCCACCAGCCATAAGCGACCCGTACGCTGGCAGGTGTATTGGCTCCCTCCTGGTTTGAAAGAAAAATGGCAAAATTTCCACCGGGAGGATGTAGCTTTTCGCGCTAAATCCGAAAACTTTTCGCGCTAAATTCGAAATATTTTCGCACAAAATGCAAAAACCCAAAAAAATCAAGCCCTAGAAATTCCCGCAAAGGCGCTTCTAGGGCTGTTTTAAAGGCTTTTTCAGTCGCGCAACTGGTTCCGCGATGCCACATAGCGGTATAAAGTGCTCTTGGAAAGCCCTGTGGCACTGCAAATTTCGGGGATTGTGTATTCCTGGCTATCGTACATTTTGAGCGCAGTATCCGCTTTTGGATTTCTTTTTGAGGGTCGGCCACCATGCCGGCCACGAGATGCAGCAGCCGCAATTCCTTCTCTCGTCCGTTGAGAAATAAGATCACGCTCAAATTGCGAAATTCCCGCAAAAATAGTAAAAAGCAGTTTTCCCTGCGGCGTGGTTGTATCGATCCATGATTCCTTTAAACTTTTGATATCGGCGCCCGCCAATTGGATACGATCCACGATAGAAAACAGATCTTTGGTACTCCGGCTCAATCGTGTAAGATCAGAAACTACGATTACATCTCCTGACCGTAAATGATTCAAGAGTTCATTTAATTTTGGCCGGTCGACCTTTGCACCAGTGACTTTCTCATGATAAATTTTTTCAACACCGGCCAATTCTAACGCGTCAATTTGCCGATCCAGCAGCTGTTCGCCCGTACTCACCCGAGCATATCCCAACAACATATACCCATCCCCCTTCTGATACTTCAATCGTACCATAAAAGGGTTAAATCTGCAATGTGTGGGAATCGTTTTGGGGAATATTTTATGGGACTTTAAAAATGGCTTTAAACTGTTTTTACCAGCCTTTTAAAAATCATCCCATTAAACGGTCGTTTATTGGGATGATACAACGCAGCCTATGGTATGTTTTTAAGAAAACCGCGCCCTTTTGTCAACCGAAAATATTGAAGCACTAAAATCAGCCCTCATGCTGCATTGCATGAAGGCTATTTTTAATGTTTCAGGTGAAAAATCCTACTGTACGATTACCCACGTATCCATCAGCAGCTTTTCCAGCACCTCATAGGTGGCCGTGAAATAGCCGGAACCGTTCAAGCCGATGCCGGTACCCCAGCTGTTGCGAATTTTGAAAAATCCGGCGCTGTGGCGCAGAACCACATGGCCCATAAAATCCTTGGCCTTGCAACCTGTGGACGGCTCGTCATGATGGGCGACAATCACCAGCGCGTGTCCGCCCAGCAGCGCGCCGCCCGGCGCGGGGATGATGCCGCTTTGCAGTGTGGTCTGGGATTCAAAGTTTTCGTATATTCGGATGCCGATGAGCGGCGTGTGCCCGGCGGAAAGCGCCTGCCGGATCTGATCGATGCCGGATACGCGGTAGTAGGTATAGATTTTGTCGTTGTCCAGATTGGCGTTGTCATAAGCGACCTGCGGGGGTTTGTCGGCAAATCGGGAGATGTTATACGGCCAGACAGCCGCGTCGCACACGCCGTTGTTGGATAATGCCTGACAGGTGGTGCGCAGGTCGCCGCCGGAGTCCTCGCTCACGGTGCCCATCAGCGCGCGCACGTTGTAGTATTCAAACAGGTGGGACGGCGTGAACGCATATCCCTTGACATACGCGTCGATGGCGTCGATGGCATGGCTCTGGCAGCTGCTGAGCTGTCCCTGATCCCAAACGGGAGGAAATTTGGCGGTGTAGTCGGTGTCGTGCAAAACGGGCACCGGGGCCAGCGCGGAAAAACGATAGTCGCGCGCATCCGGCGCATCCGGGCGGAGCAGATATTTGTGTCGCATTATTTGTCCTCCTTTGTGCCGTCTCCCGCACGAAGCGGAGTGGGCACGCCTTGGCTGTCATCCGCTGCCCGGTTTTGCACATTAAGCACCGTCAGCGCCTGCTCCGATGTCCGGGCCTGCACGGCGATCTGTGCCGTTTTGATCTGTGCGTCGGCTTTGATCTGCGCCGCCGACTGAATGCCGGTGGATACGATGTAGGCGATGAACGTACCCCCTGCCGCGATGATGGCCGTGATTTGCTCCACACTGCCCTGCGGCACATTGAAGGAGATCAGTATGGATGTGGAAAGGGCGATCACGGCCGCCCAAAACGACTTGTCCGAAAGCAGTTTCTTGAGATTAGACATGATAAATCCTCCTATTGTTAAAAGCAGTACGCCGGAACGTACCCAATGGCGTGCCCACACAGGCCGATCTGCACCCATCCCTCGGAGTTGGTCGGCCCCATGATCTCGTAGTTGTCCCCGACGGATATATGGCCGATTACGCGGGCAGACCAAGACGCGGACGTGCGTACAGTGCGGCGCTGATAGTTCCCGCGCTGGACAGAGATAATGTACGGATATGGATTTGCGGGAGTATGCGCTCCACCTACATAGATTCCCGCAGTGGCATAGTCCAGATCGACCTCATTGTTGGAGATGGCCTCAATCTGTCCGTGCTCTGAATATTGCCAGGCATCCCATGCCCCCCAGCCGACCACATCTCCGGCATATCCCCGGTAATCCGCCAGCCACAGCGGACAATCTGTAAACTGCCCGCGCAGGATGTCATTGGCGTAGGCCGTGTAGGTGTAGAGCACTGGTGTGATGCCGGAAACGCGCTGAAGCTCCGTGATGAATGCCCGGATGATCTGCCGCATGGAGGCGGCACTCTGTTGTCCGTCGTAGCTCTCTACATCTACGGCAGGAACAAGAGAATATCCAGTGCCCCGGATGCGCGCCCAGAAACTGTCTGCCTGTTTCACGGGGTCGCTGTTGAGGCGCAGAAAGTGATACGGACCCCATGCCATGCCGTGAGCGGCTGCTGCGGTGCGGTTGATCGTCCACATTCTGTCCACATACGATATGCCTTCGTCGGTTTTTATGTAGACAAAATTCTGTGTTTGCGCCAGTCTGTTCCAATTGATCTGTCCGTTGTCGCTTGTTCCATGGTAGATGTCCACACCATGATAGGATACCGCGCCGCCCGGCGGCGTTACGGCCATCGCCGGGACAACGGTGGCGCACAGCAATGCCGCCGTGAGCAGCCACACGGCGGCGCATCTGATAATTTTGTGCATGAAATCATCCTTCCTTTTTACGCGTAAAAATACCGCCCAAGCGGGCGGCGGTCTGCCTGTGTACATATGTAATCACGTCCTAACGACGGCCATCGGCCCAACGGCGAACCAGTGCATAAGGTGCGCCACGCTATCCGCCTGGATTGCCGTAAATTTGGTTGCCGTCCACACGGCGGTGGATACGGCATACGGTGCGCTGTCCTCCATGGTGGCCACGATGGTAAACGGCACGGCGCTAAATGCCTGCGGGAAAGATACATCCGTGTAAGCGGGGAAAGCGCCAAGCGAGAGTGTGCCCCATTGCAGTGCCAGACCGTTCCCCAGCAGCACATAGCCGTTGGACCCCAGCGAAGCGGATGCTACCGCCGCGAAGGGGTTGTCCAGCCCGGCGTAAACGCGCCCGCTGCCGTCGATGTTTCCGGCCACGATGCTGCTTGCCCCGGCGGGCACCGTGACGACCGCCAGCAGAATCTGGTTGGCTGCCTCCGTGGTGGCGCCGGGAACATCGACGACGGTCGTGGTCATGGCGGTGGCGTCGATTTGCAGCACGATGGCGTCGGTGCGTGCGTTTCCGCCGGTGTTGGTGGGAACGGGAACGGCCTGCGTGGTGTCGTCGGTCGTCAGCACACCATTCAGGATGGCGCTGCCCGCCGCGACGTTGACTGTCATGCCGGATGACGGGGCCGTAACCTGATAGCCGCCGATAATGCCGCTGGTGGTGAGCGCGTTCATTGGCGCGATGAAGTCCGACGCGCCGTAGACGGTCGTACCGTCGCTGAAAAATTGGGTGTGGTTTGCCATGAAATAGTCCTCCTTATCCGGCGTAAGCGCGGCGCTGCGGGCCTTGCGGCTTATATACCACGCTGCCCACGGTGATCTCGCGCGTCTGTTTGTCGTCATCCTGCACCATGCGCAGCACCCGCACGCTGGCGGTGTAGTCGAAGTAGGGCGCGAGATGCAGAGTCACGCGGTCGCCGATGGCGAGATCGTCAAACGGGCAGAGCGTGCCGTCGGTGCAGGTGAGGGTGATGCTGTCCGCCGGAGCGCTGTCCAATGCAAGCGCCGCCTGCGTCTGCGTATCCAGCGTGGATTGATCGGTTACGCCGTCATTGGGGCTGAACGTGCCCTCATACAGGCCGTAGGTGGACTGGCTGGATGCGTCCTGCTGTTCGCTGGTGATGGTCGTGCTGTTGTTGCTATCGTCGGTCACGGTGCTTTCGGCGTAGACGTCGTTGGCGAGGTTCAGGATGTCGCGCGCCAGTGTGGGCGCGGCGGTGATGTTGTCCGCCTCGCCGCCGTATTCGAGCACATACTGGGGCTTGTCCGCGCCGCGCCGTAGGGCGAAATGGAACACGCGGGCGGCATCCACCCAGTAGTCGTAGTTGGCATCGGCGCAAAAGTCTTTGATCTTGGCCAGCAGCATGTCCGTCGCCTTGACCTCGCGCGTCGTCTGGATCGCGCCCGGCGCGATGTCGTACCCGGTCAGCCCGATGGGATCATCCGACCGCGCCGCCTGACAGTCCGCAATCATCTGCCGTACAAGGCTGCCGTAATCCATCGTGCCGTACTGCTTGGCGCGCAGGCGGCGGTATTTCAGCAGGGCGTTGTAGTCCACGCAGTTGAGAGTGAGCTTTGCGTCGTTGAAACTGTGCCCGGCAATGTATCCGCCCCAAATCGTTGTGCCATCGTCCGCCGCATACTCGATATGGTTGCCAAGCCGCGTGTTGGCGGGTGTGCATTTGGGATCGGCCAGCGCGATGTCCAGCGTGAGGGTGTCGATGTCGTTGAGCGTCCAGCCGTATTTCGGCGGGCTGAACTGGTACAGCTCGTCGAGCTGTATGTGGCTGCGGTCAAAGAGCTTGACGTACATTACAGATACCTCCCTTGCAGGCTGACGGTGCAGTGGCGCTTGGTGTCGTAGCCGTTGCGGGCGAACGTCAGCACATTGTCACCCGGCGGGCAGTGTATCCACCCAAGTTCCTGCTTGATGCCGAACGCCAGCGTGCCGTTGAGGTAACAGCCGCGCGTGGCGGGGCGGCAGTCGATGACGAGCGTGTCCGTGCTGCCAAGGGCGAGGTTGACGGAGATGCTCTCCCCGGTCGTGTCATTGGTCACGGATGGGTTGGCGCACGCGCCGGTGATGGTGATGACCGGATAGGCGTCCACATTTCCGGTGTTGGTGATGGTGCCGGTTTCACCCTCGGCGGGGTAGAAAATGACGCCCTGTGTACCGGGGGACACCCATCCGGTCGCCGTGCTTCCGGATTCGACCTGCAGACCCACCGCATATTGCGAGCAGGCTGCGCCGGCCGGAATAGAAATCTGCACGGACGGAATGGACTGCCCGGATTGTGCGGTGAACGTGGCGGGGCTACCGACGGATACGGTCGCGAATGGATTGGGTAGTGTAACGGTTTTGGCGCCATCGAAATACGATGGAAACAATGCCGCCATCTGGGCGGAGGTGAGATTGTAAAGCGGGTTGGATGCATCGGTTCCCATGTCAATAGCCATGAAGGATTGGACGGAGATGTTGTCCCATCCGGATGTTCTTCTGTCGACAATAGCCGCATAAAAATTTGAAACCGTTGCTGTTACTATGCATGACAATGGCTCATACTTTCCGTCACCTGGATGAGTAACGGCAGTACCATTTTGGGCGTATAGGACTACGCCCGTAGATGTAGCCTGCACATAACAGCGTATGAAATATTTATGACCTGATAAATATGGATAATTGTACATATCAAGCTGGCCACTCTGTGCAGTCGCTCTAAATGTCTGCGTGTTATTTGTGCAAGATACTGCTACCCCATGTCCTACTGCAAATCCCGTCGCCAGATTATTGCTTGACGTGGCGAAATTACCATTGGTTATGACCTGTGTAGCTTGCGCCGTCTGCGTTATGGCCGCCGTCACCGTTCCGGTCGCATAGCCGTTTTTGACGGTAAGCGAAGCGGTGTAGGCACCCGTGCCGAGTGTGACGGCGTTTGCGGGCAGGGTGAAGGTGGTGTCCGCCGTGGCGGTTCCGGAAAGCGTGACCAGCCCGTTTGCATCCACCTGTGCGGTGACGCCGTTTGCGGACTGCGCGCTGGAAAGCAGCCTGAGCAGGTTTTTGGGGGCTCCGAAGATGACGTCATGCAGCATCAGACCACCGCCCCCGTGCTATCCACCCAGGTTACAGTGCCGTTGACGTTGGATTTTACCCAAATGGGCTTGCCAAGGGTGGTATCAAAATACTGATAGCCTGGTATGACAGGCACGTTATCCATGATTTGCGTTGGGCGGGAGGAGGTGGGGCCGCTCATTGTTGCTAGGGATGATGGCGCGACTGACGCCACTTCTCCATACACGGAAGTGTCTCCGTTGATGGTTGTATTTCCGTTAATTTGGGCACCGCCATTTGACGTGAATTTTTCATTAGAAGTCAGAGGGCCTCCGTTTACATTCAGCCCCGTAGAAGGAAGATTCATGTTTGCCGCCCCGTTAAATTCAAGCATTGTAATCCCGGTGACATTTATTCCGTTTCCATTTTCATCAACCATTCCAAACAGTCCGGAAACATTATCTAAATTTACGCCACCTTGGGCTTGAGCCCCCCCGAGATATCCGACATTAGATAATATCATATGATCATCATCTTCTGCCATGATGGTTGACGCCTTACCTATATAGGTGTACCCATCCTTGTCAATGCTTCCTACGGATACGCCATCTACTCCCTCCACTGTCAGCGGATCATGCACCCCATCTGACTTTAGCGTCAGCTGGGAGAGCGTGGCCGTTCCATCCGTGGATACGACCTGCTGCAAAGCCGCCACGGTCTGTTGCAAGGTAATCACCGACTGCGCCAGCGAAGACATATCGACCTGATACAGTTTCCAGATTTTTAAGTCCTTGACGTGCGTGGTGCCATCGCCCATCAGCAGCCACAGCTCATCAGCCGGGCTGTCGGTGATGACACCCAGCACGCCGTCCGGCAAAATGATGTTGTTGTTCTGCCAGTTTGCCCATGTGTCGCGCCGGTTAAGTAAATCGTATAAAGCGGCCATCAGTTGCTCCCTCCTGCATCCAGTTGCGTGCGTGCGGCGCTGTCTGAGTTGTCGGCATCCAGTATGGTGCGTGCAGCGTTGTCCGAGCCGCCCGCGTCCAATGCGATGCGTACCGGGTCGCCAAATATCACCCCGTTTGCGATGGACGGCTCCAGCGACAGCGTGTCCGGCTGCAAGGCCTGCCAGTGGGGGTCTGGCATGGTGATTTGCACCGATTGCATCAGCGGTGTGTCGCTCGCCCACGCAAAAGTAGTCACCTCGCCGTACCCATACAACCGCCCGATGTCCGTGGCGATGATAAGCATTTTAAGCGCGTTGCCCGCCATCATCTGGTTGAGGGCAGCGATGCGCGACAGATCCTGCGCTGCCGCCGTAATGTTGAGCACCAGCTTGCGCTCGGCGGCTTTGGAGCGCCCAAACACCTGCCCGTCGCCGAGGATATCGTTGAGGGTAAGCACCTTGTCGCTGTCAAATACGCCGCGCAGGTCGCTGGAGAAAAATCCGTCGTTGAGCGCCACGCCGTTGAAGCTGATCGGTGAGATCATGCTATCGCCTCCTTAGATGGCCGCTAAAAATTGCAGCTGCTGTAGTGTCTGCCGCTGGTTGCCCTGATCGGTCACGTTGACCGGCCCGTTGATGTTGATAATCGGTGATTTGGTTACGGAGTTGTCAATGGTCTGCGCGCCCGTGCCGGATGTCCCCACGAATACCGCGCTCTGTTGCGCTGCCACACTGGCTTGCATCTTGGCCGTCATGGCATCCATCTCCGCCTGCATGTCCGATATGGCATCGGGCATAGACGCCTCAAAACCGAGGGCGATGCCGGGCGGCAACATCTTGCCGATTTCATCGCGCATCAGGCGGGACGGGGAGTGGATACCGAAAAAATTCTTGATTTTATCCGTCAACGTTCCGAAGAACCCGCTGACTTTATTCCAAAGCCAGCCGGACACATCCTGTATGCCTTGCCAAAGTCCGCGAATCAAGTCCCCTCCAGCGTTCTTCAATTCTCCGCCACCCGCCGCGAGTCCCTGTAAAATAGCTTGAATAATTTGCGGCATGTCCTTTATGAGTTCCACAACAATCATAGGGATTGCTTTAAGGATCGCGAAGAACAGTTCGATGGACCCCTCAATAAGGACAGGCATTGCTCGAATTAGGGCATCTACAATTGCGTGAACAATCTCCGGAATCATGGGTATAAGCGTTTGAATGATGATAGGGATTGCATCAATAATAGCCATGAGAAGCTGGACAGCCCCATTTATCAGTTCAGGGAGTGCCTGCACAAGCCCAGTGATAAGCGTTGTAATGATTTGAGGAATAGCGGCAATCAGTGGCGGAAGAATTTGCGGGATAGCCTGTACAATCGCCATCAGTAGCTGGACAGCGCCAGTTATCAAAATTGGGAGCGCCTGTACCAACGTCGTGACGATAGACTGTATGAGTGTGGGCAGCGCAGTAACCACAGCAACAATGATCTGCGGTATAGCCTGTACAATCGCCATCAGCAACTGAATAGCCGCCTGCAAAATGAGAGGTATGCCAGTGACCAGCGCGGTAGACAGAGCGTTGATAACTTGCGGGATCATTGCTGTAAGAGCAGCCATAAGTGCAGGCATTTGTACCGCTATTGCGTTTATGATCTGTGGGATGATTTGCACGATGGTCATTATAAGCGTAGGCAGAGCGGAAGTAAGCCCCTGCGCTACTCCGGCAGTTAATGCCCAGGCAGCGGTTACTACAGATGGCAACGCATTTAACAGAGCCTCAACAATTCGAGTGGCTACTTGAACAGCGCTAACGGCAATCGATGGTAAGGACGATGTGATACCCTCTATGATATTTTGAATCAGATTGATCCCAACGGCACCCAAACTTTGCGCTACAGATATAATCCCTTTTGCCAGACCAGTAACCACACTCGCCCCGGATGAAGCCAACTGTCCGGCGTTTGCGTTTAATCCATTTAGCAATGTTGTAGTGAGCATGACTGCAAGGGATATCAACTGCGGCGCTTGTGCGGCAACGGCATTGACTGCTTGGGATAGCACATTCCCAAAAGCGCCGACAACGCCGTTTACACCTCCTGCGTTAAATGCGGACTGCAACTGCTCCAACCAGCCGTTTACCATGGGCAGGGCGGTGTCTTTCAGGCTGTTTGTCAGCGCCCCGGTGATGCTTCCTAAAAATATCAGCACGTGGTCTTTTAAAGTTGAGAGTTGTCCGTTAAATGTTTTGGACTGTTCTTCCAAATCGTTGTAGAAAAGACCGCCCGCGCTGGTGGCTGATTTAAAGGCATTTGTCACATCCTGTGCACTGATTTGCCCGTTTTCCATTTCCGTGCGCAGTTCAGCCATGCTTTTGCCCGTTTGCTGGGAGATGGTCTGTAGTGGATTAAATCCGTTGTCTATCAGTTGAAGCAAATCCTGCCCTTGCAGTTTACCGGCTGCCTGGACCTGCCCGAACACCAGAGCGAGATTTTGTAATTTTTGCGAATTGCCCTGACTGACATCCCCCAGCATTTCCAAATCGGGCATGATGTCCTGCACGGATATTCCGTATCCCATCAGCGTTTTGGTGGCATCCGCAAGATTCGCCATCTGAAACGGAGTTTTCATGGAGAAATTTTGAAGATTATTTATCATCTCCTGCGCTTTAGCGGCACTTCCTAACATAACTGCAAAAGAGGTCTGGTACTGCTCCATTTGGTTGTTGTACTTTATACCCTCTGCTGCGGCCCCGCCGAGTGCGGTGGCCGCGCCACTGATTAACCCGGTGATAGCTCCAAGAGAGGCTTTTGCGACACCTCCGAGTTTTTCTATCCCTTTGGAAAACCCTGTGCCGTCAATGCTGGAGTCAATATTGATAGATCCATCAAAACCCATTTTTTTAAAACCTCCTTTCCCAAAAAAGTAATTTATGGTAAAATCAAATAAAAACAGCAGAGGAGAGTTCCACATGACATGCCCAAAATGCGGCAGCCAAAGCGTAAATATCGTGCTTGAACAAACACGAGCAAAAACATCCACCCGAGGGAACGGGTGCTTGTGGGGAATCGGGAGGCTGTTTCTGATCCTCATTACATGTGGTTTATGGCTATTGGTGGGGAAACATCGAGGAACTTCAAACACAAAATTTTCCAACCAGAAAGTTGCTCTTTGCCAAAACTGCGGGCATAAATGGTCAGTGTGATTTCGCCCACCTCTCTGCTTCTGCAAACCGCTTTGCCACGCGTTCCTTTGCCACCTGCTCCGCCGCTGCCGCTGTGAGCTTTTCCGTACCCAACGGGCGCAAGCGATATTGCACCTGCTTATCGGCGTAAAATTTGCGCTCTTTTCCTTTAAAATCGGACAGATCCATCGTGCGGTATCTCATGATGCGGCTGAATTTGCAGTCTTCTGGCAACGCAAACATCAGCGCGTGGAATTTCCACCAGTGCATGTCCACATCGTTTAAGTCAATCCCATATGTCTGCATAAAAGCGGCGTAAATGTCCGGCGCGTCCTGTTCAAAGTCGTAAGCCCGTTCATGTTTCCCGCCACCACCCGCGCCGCCCTGCTTTAACGGTGCGCCACAACGATAAAACCGCAGCAGCCCGTCTATTGCCTGTTTCAAGTCGTGGACGGGCTGTTGGTATAACAGATTGATTGCCAGCGGAATACGGGCATCCTGCGGCACTGTCAGGTCTGTCATCATCAGCTCAAACTGAACCATAATGCGGAAATCACTGCGGATTGGGATGCCGTCAATTTCCTCCGGCAGGATGTCCAGTAATATGTTCATTTCTTTCGTGCCCGGCGCTCTGTCCGATTCGGGCTGTATTTATGACAGACGCTCTGCATATGGGCGTTTTGCTGTTCCTTTTGCTCCTTGATCGCGTCGCCGAGTGCCACAAAAGCGTCGATGTGTGGTGTAAGCTTCATACCCTCAAAGATTTTTTCGGAAGTCCCTGTGCCAAAAATTTGATTGAAACAATCATTGACGATTCGGCAGACTTTGCGTCCGCCGGTAACATAGTCGTCCGTTTCCTTGACCTGTTCAATTTTGGACTGCATTCCCTCGATGACCTTTTGCACCTGTTCGGCTTTGTCCATATCATCCAGATCCAGATCAAGCGTTACGCCATTGATCTCCATGGTCATTCCTCCTTACGATTCGCTGGAATAGGTATAATCGGTCGGGGTCGCGGTGGACGTCATATCCACCTTAAAGGTGGCGTTGTCGCCAGCATTGCCGGTCTGCGTGTCGCTCACCACGATGGTCACGGTTCCGCGCTCGCCGACACCTGTCAGCATGTTGAAATAGATATACTTGCGTTCCACAGCCGCCCCAACGCCGAACACAATAGCATTGGACAGGCAAAAATCCTGAAAAGCATCACCATCGCAGCGGTCGCCCTCAATGGAAAACTTGCGCTGTGTGCCGGTCTTGGTTGTTTTTTTGCCGGTGCGGATGTACTGGTTATCTTTGGTTTCGGCATCGGCGGACGCCTCGCTCTTGGTGATACCTGCCTCTACGATGGCATAGTCCCCGTCGGCGGTCTGGGTGCTCCCGGTGCCGGTATCGACTGCCAGAACAAAATCATCGTTGGTGGCAAAACCTGCGTATGTTGGGCTGGGCGTTTTGCCCTGCATAAGATCGGACAGTTTCATATAATTCCCTCCTGGTAATAGACGACGCGGCATTGTATCTGATACCGTGCTGTTTCGGCATCGGCTCCAAACAGGTAACCACTGGTCTGAACTTCAACTTTTTGCGGTACACAATTGGGCGGCAGCACAGGAAAGTTCTTGGCCTTGTTCTGCTCGTCCAGCCACGCCGCAAAATCCTCATAGAATCCGCTGTTGGAAAGGTTTTGGAGCACATCCGGCCCGTAAAAATCCCGGCTGCCGAACGCAAACAGATATTGCCGGAGTGTTGCCCCGCGCGCATAGCGTTTGATGATGGGATCACCCGTAATGGTATCAATGGTATATTCCCGCGCGGTCTCCGGCAGATAGTCCACATTGATTTTTTCATCCCCGAGCAGCGGGCAGCTTTTAAAATACTCGTAAAGGCTGTTTATAATACTCATTACCTGCCTCCCGCAATCTTTTTCACCCCGGCGATCCACGCAGGCTTGTTGGTTGCCTTGCTGCGCTCAAACCATTTCCCGCCGCGCTGGGCATCATAGGTGCGCGATAGCGATGTGCTGTAATATTGATAACGGGCGTATGGTGCATGCCACGTCACCTGTCCGCTGCCGATCACAGTGCCGAGTTGGCCGGACTTGATGAGCGCGCCGGTCTTGATCGGCACAAACGGCGTCGTAGTGCGCAGCACCTCCGAATCAAGGAACTTCTGCGCCCTGGAAAAGTCGCCGGTCTTGCGGTCACCAAAATCGGGATTCCACGTCAGCTTGGCGGTCACCTTGCCGCTTTTGGTCGTCACCTGCACGACCTCGCCGCGCGGCGTTTTAACGATCAGCTTTTTGTTTTGCCCGGACACGGCATCACTTCCCGTCTATCCGCCAGTGTTGCAGAGCAGCGGATCCCCGTCGGTTGTCCTTCCAGCCAATCACCGTGCAGCACCGGCTGCCATACTTTGCGGTCAGATCCGATGCCTTTGCGATGTCGTCGGCCAAAAGCCCGTTTATCAGGATATCTCCCGGCTGTATCGTCCACAATGCGCCCAGGTCGTCGCTTTCAGTGGCCGCCCAATCCTCCGGACACGCAAATGTGCGCCCGGCAGGAGCCGCATCCAAAGGGATCCGCACGATATAGGCATTCGCCGCCTGCAGGCCATTGCCGGTCACGTCGGTGACGATTCCGCCGTGCCAGCTCACACCGGGAATCTGCACGCGCTTCCACTCGATCAGCCGCGTCACGCGGTTGTACCACTGGTTGTACAGGGTGATGTCGGCGTTCGTGGTCATGTGCTCACGCTCCTGTCCATCAGCCCGGTGTAGAGCAGATAAGCGGCCGCGGCGTCGGTATAGTCCGCCTGTAGCTCCGCGCGAACATCGCCCGGCGCGGCAAACGTCTGGCTGAACCCGTCGTTGTTTTCGGTCTTCACGGCGACATTTACCTCCAGCGCGCCGGATTGTCTGGCGGCATGCATGCGGTCGATTACCGCGCAGGTGGCCAACTGTACATCCTCCGTAACCGGCGTTCCAGTCTTCAGGCGGCCGAAGGTGATCCGATCAATGAAGTTGGAAGCGTCCCGCGCTAGGGCGGGAAAATCGCTCTCCGAGACGGCAGTTCCCGCATAGGTGCCGCTGTAAAAGGCATAATCCGCATACATAGATGTCCTCCGTTTACTGCGCGGCCTGCAGCGTGATGGCCACCGGCACCGGCGCGTTGGTCACGGTCACGGTGGCGGACTGCGTCGCATAGTCATCCGCCTTGATGGTGACAGGATACGTCCCGGCGCGCAGGTTGAACACCGCCGTGCCGTCCGCCGCCGTTTTCTTGTTCGCGCCGTTTACATTGACACGCACGCCCGCGATCGGATCCGTGTCATTGTCTTTGACGGTAAAGGTCACGGAGTAGTCGGTATACGGCGTCGCGGCCTCAATGTACGCAAACGGCACATTTGTGCGGTCGCTGTTCACGGCGGTAGCCGGGTTCGGCAGCGCCCAGCCCAGCCGCATCACCACGCGCAGGGCAATCATGTCCTGCTGCGCAAGGTTGTAGATGATTTCTTTGGAGTTCGGGTCCTGAATAACGCCCTGGTCGAGGATCTTCACGGTCACGTCCTGCCTCATGGCATACACGGCCTGCGACCATGCGCCCGCGATCATCTGCGCTACGGTCGCATTGAACGCCCCGTTCTGCTGGAACGTGATCGGCGTGCCGTCCAGCGTATAGGTGGTGCCGCTCTGCATTTCCGGCACAAAAATTGGGCGGTTGTTGCTGTCCTTGATGCCGCGCAGGCCCGCGCGGGTTTTAATGGAGGCGAGGATACCGTCCACCATATAGCCGGACTCCTCCACTTTGGAGATCAGTCCGTCCTGTCCCATGATATTGTCATAGGTAATGCCGCCACTGGCAGCCACGTTGTTTCCGGCCTGTCTGGCCAGCGTGACGATATCGTTCTGCCACTCGGACGGCCTGTTGACGCCGAAAACGATTGCACCGTCGATGACGGCCCCCATCGCCTCGTTCACACGCGGCGTCACTTCGCCCATGATGTCATAACTGGAGTCATCCAGCACAGCTTCGGGGATCGGCACGATGGTGGCCAGTTCGGCCGCAACCAGCCACACGTTGTCCCATGCCTGCCGGGTGGTCTGCTTGAATCCGGTGTCCCCGTTCACCCAGTAGGCAAGGGGCAATGCATCCAGCACGGGGATACGCGTCTGCTTGCTGGTCATGTTGGGCAGCTTGCGCATCAGGGAAAGGACGGCGGACTGCTTGGGCACGTCCTCGAAAATGGTGTTTACGATCTGATCCTGAATAAGGGCCTCTGCGGCCTGTCTGTCGATCGGCATAGTTGTTCTCCTTTACTGGCTGACCCTGCCGAATGCTTCACGCAGGGCGGCGTTTGCCTTGTCGTTCCCGGTCAATGCGCCTCCGGCAGGGCCGGGCGTAGACGCGCTGAACTTCGGGGCGGCCGCATCGGACGCGAACGCGCCGGGATCCATTTCTTTATACGATTTTGTAAAATCGTCATAGCCCAGCAGTTTGCCGTCCTGAAGGGGCAGCTTTTTGGCGACCAAATCGGACAAAAACGCTTTTTTCGCGCTCTCGCTGGTAAATTTCATCCCGTTCACGGCGGTGTTGGCTGCAAATTCATACTGCAAAGCGGCCACCTTGCCGTCGGCTGCCTCCTGGGCTGCGTCCGATTTGGCTTTCCATTCAGGGTCATACCCGGCCAGTTTGCCGTTGGCCTCGCCGAGCTGCGTTTTCAACCCGTCGCGCTCGGTGGTCAGGGTGGCGATGGTGTTTTTCTGCTTCTCGATATCCGCCCCGTGCAGCTCCATGATTTTGTTCACGGCTGCCTCGTCGCTGATACCGAGCGCGGTGATGTCCTCGCGTTTCATACAGGCTCCTTTCGGCTGCGGTGTGTGCGTTCACCGCTACGCTTTTTTACGCCGGTTGCATCGGCTGCGGCCCCGTAGTTTTACGACTTCGGGCCGGTCGAGCGGAAAAAAAACGCACAAAAATGCACCCTCTAAAAAGAGGGCGCATGTGCGTAAAGCGCGATTCAGCTTTTTTCGTTGTTTTGGTAAATGCTGTCGTACACGGTCTGAGCCTTTCGGCCAAAATCATTGTAGTCGTAATAGTGCGGCGGCGCAAAGCCTTTTTGCTCGATCAGGTTCTCAATGGTAAGCAGCACCTCCCGTCTGGAGGAGGACGCCAGCAGTTGGGCGGCGTTTTCAAAATTCTTCTCAATAAACTGCCTGTCATTTTCTGTGTAATTCAGCATGCCGTTCCCTCCTTACAGCGGATTGGTCTGGATCACCTTTTTATCCCGCAGGCTGATGACCACCGAAGCATTTTCTCCAAAGAATTGCTGTCGCAGGTCGCCGTCCTCGGCCGCATACGGGTTGCTTATCTGCATCGGGCGCACCAGCGCATCTTTCGCGTCCGCAATGGACACGCCCGTGCGCATGCCGGTGTGCGGCGTGGAGGTCTGCCCGATCAGCCGGTCAATGAAATGCGTGGTATACGATTCGATCTTAACGCCGTTGGCCGTGGTGACGCCGACAATCTGGGCATCGGCGTCCTTTGCCGTCCTGGTGTATTGTTCAAATCCCACCAGCGGGGAGACATCTCCTCGCTTCACTGCCTTATTGTAACCCGCCAGCAGCTCGTGGGCAGGAGAGTTATTATACTTCTCCTGGTAGTATTTTGCAAGCGTTTTCGGTGCGGCGTCGTCCGCGCCGATTCCTTGTGCCCATTTTCGGTAATGCTTTTCGGCAGATTGGCGCGCCTGCTGCGCCGGTCCGCGCCCAAAGCCAAGCGACTGTTCGCGTTCCCGCTGGCGATCCACCCCCGCCTTGTCGGTGAAATCCGCCAGCCGGGCTTCCTGCCCTTTCAATTTTACGGACGTTTTGGTATATTCTTCACGCATCGCGTTCCGGATGCCTTCGTCCTCGGCCTGCAGGCCGGTGTAATATCCGGCCAGCTCCCGTT
Organism: Ethanoligenens harbinense YUAN-3; assembly: GCF_000178115.2. Lineage (NCBI taxonomy): Bacteria > Bacillati > Bacillota > Clostridia > Eubacteriales > Oscillospiraceae > Ethanoligenens > Ethanoligenens harbinense. The sequence goes on along the minus strand of NC_014828.1, from coordinate 97,774 downwards.
TGGTCGCGCGGATGGCGCGCTCCATGGCGCGCTGCTTCTGTGTGGCGGCGTAATAGGTCATCGTGTCGCCGTTGTACGTCACGGTTTTTTGGGCGTATTCGGCCAGCTTGGTGTGGGGATAGGCTGGCGTGCTCAACCCCTCGAAGTAAGGAAAAAAGCTGTGTCGGCAGTTCCAGCCGCACAGGCCGTCGCCCGAGCCATACCCGGTGGACGATACAAAATCGGGATATTTGCCGCGTTTTCCATTGCGGCAAAATACCCGCCCCTGCCAGATGGCATGCGACCACCGCGCGCCCGGATGCGCGGTGGTCTCCACGAGGTCGCAGCCCATATCGTCAGCATACCGCAGAGATACCTGAGCCGCTGTCTGGCTCATACCGGTCAGGACCGCCCGCCGCACGGCCACGTCTAAATCGTCCGTGTGCCCGGATGGATACAGTACGGTTGTGCCTGACTGTGCGGCCGTCCGCACGGCGTTTCGGATAGCGGATATGTAATCAAATGCACCGGATTCCACCTGCATTTCCGCCAGCCGGGCGGCATTCTTGTACGCCTGCTCTGTGCCGGCCGCCGTCGTCATGGTCAGGTTGCGCAGATGTCCGGCGGTCTTTTGCATCCCGGCCCGCAGCACCTGCGCGGCAACGGGCGATTGCTTGAGCGGCAGCGGCGAAAGACCGGCGGCCTCATAGATAGAAAAGTCATATTTCAACGCCTCCACGCCGCCGTCTTCAAACAGTGTGCGCACTTGTGCTGTGCTGGCGCTCGTCATGGACGCCACCGCGCGGATGATGTCTTCATACAGCATGCCGCCGTCCTGCAGGCTTTGCGCCTGCCAGCGGGCCGTCTGTGTGAGAATGCCGCCGGATTTGATGATGCGCCGCACAAAGTCCTGCAGGATGGATTCATCCAACTGTCCGTACAGCTCCAGAATGTCGTCCGCCGCGCCGTCGAACCATTCAGGCGTCAGCATTTCCGCCACCGCCTGCCGCCGGCTGGGTAAAGCCAAACGGGTTGTTGAAGTCGGCCTGCGTCTCGTCCGCGATTTCCCTGGCCTCGTCCTCGGTGTATCCCTCGAACTCCACCAGATAGCGCCACATCGGATACTTCCCGGCCATCACATAGCTCCAGAACATGCTTTTTCGCTGGCTCGGGTCGTTTACGATGCTGTCGTCCCAGTCGTAGGCCGCCGTGTAGCTTCCGGCGGGAGCCAGATTATAGAGGGTGGCCAGCGCATCCATGGAATACAGCAGGTCGTCCAGCGCGCTTTGCAGGGCTTTCTGGATGTCGCGGACGGTGCTATAGCTGCGCTGTTTGCTGGCGTTGATTTCCGTGGCCGTTTTGTCCGTTTCAATAGGGTCGGACAGGGTACCGTACGCCAGCCCGGACTGATACTCGATTTTTTTCAGGATGGTGTTCAGCCCCCGCGCATACGCATCGTCTCGAAGCGTAGGAGCGAAGATCTGATAAAAGTTGTTTCCCGCGTCAATGTCTCCCGCGCGCCTGCGATACAAGCGCTCCTCCAGCCGTGGGGATGACACGCTGCCATTCGGGCCGTGCTTCAGCAGGCTTTCCTCCATCTCCACGGCCAGCTGCCCGCCCTCATACTCCCACAGCATCCGGCCGTACTGCTCGTCCGCGTCCCGGATGGTCTCCATCGCGTCCGCGTAGACGGACACGCCGAGCGGCGATTGCCGGTCTTGCTTGTTGGCGCGCGGAATCCGAAAGTACGCGAACAGCGGCCGGTCGACATGCTCAATGGTCACCTGCGGCTGGATGTCGGCCCATTCCGGCACCGCCGTCAGGTCGATTGGCGTGCCAAAAGAATAGCTGGACTTGCTGGCGAACGCCCGGTTTTCAATGGTGTGCGTGCCGCTCTGGAATTCGTGGTGCTCCGCGCGGGTATAGATTGTATCGCGGCGCTTGATCTGCGCAACGAAGATAGCGCCCAGCATCCGGCCCGACGTGTCGACCGTCGTGGGAAAGAAGCAATCCCCCTGCACGGCGTCGATGCAGACGCGCCCGTCGTCCACATACGGCTTGAACACTTCGCCGCCCAGTGCGCAGCCCACTTCCACATGGCGGCGCAGGCCGTCCAGAAATGGGGCAAGCTGCGCCTGCAGGAAATCCGCCCGCGCGCTCCCGGTCACCGACACGCCCATTTCAATGGTCACCAGGCGCGCGATTTCCGAAGCGATAGCTGCGGCCAGCCGCAGGCTGTGGATGCCGGATTTCGGGTTGCACCACGCGCCTCCGTCCTCATACATGCGCGCCCACATCGCAATGGCCGAGGTCATTTTGTCCGACAGCACGATGTCTGCATCCGCGCCCTGCGCAAACATCTGCGAGAGCATGGAGCGCAGCCATCGCAGCAGCTTTTCAAACATGCTTCAACCTTCTTTCTTCATCGGATGGCCTGCACGGTCTCGGCCATTCCGGTCGTGGCATCCGGCGCGTCGTCGTGCGCGTTCTTGCCCTCGCGCTGGTATTCCGCCATCGCGTTGTAGTATGCGGGCCAGCGGTCGCGCCAGTTCACGGGGTAGTAAACATGCTCGAGGATCCACGGCGCGGCCGTGAGGATCCGCGCCACCTTGTTTTTGGACTGCGCAAACCAGCGCACGCTGGTGCTGTACCAGTTCAGCTTGTTTTCAAGGATCTGCTTGATGGCGCGGGCAAATCCCTTGCCGCCGTTGTTGCTTTCAATTCGAGCCATGCCCACGCCGTGTTCCTTTTGGCGGCGGCCCACCTCCGGCTCGGTCACCTCCATCGGCTCTTTTGTGTAATAGACATCCAGCACATACGCCTCGTGGCGATACACGCCGAAAATGATACTGCAAAGATAGTCGCTGCCCTCATCGGCGGTATCGGTGTAGCTGTAAATGCCGTCGAACAGCGGATGGCCGCCGGCAGCGGGAATCTCCGCGTAGGTCTTAAACCCACTGTACAGCCGTCCTTTGATATCAATCGGCTCCTGTTGGTAGTTGGCCGCGGCGATCTCGCGCGCCATGGTGCGCGTCTTGTTCTCGTAGCTTCGGCGGCTCAACACCTCCGGGCAGAGCATGGCGCCGTCGTCCTGCAACGCTTTCATGCTCAGCACACGGAACGGGCGGCCCTGCTCTGTGAAGGTCTTGACGGCCTGCCCGGCGAGGTCTTTTGTGGCCCATCTGGTCATAATGATAATAATCTTGCCATTTTCCTCTACGCGGGAAAGCATCGTGTCGGTAAACCAGTGCCACAGGTTATCCAGCAGCGGCGCGTTGTTGGCCTCATATGCGTTTTTGATAACATCGTCGATGATGAGCAGCCCGCAGCCGAATCCGGTGGCCGTGCCGGTGGGGCTGGTGGCCAGATAGCTGGCGTATTGCCCCTCCAACGCCCAGAGGTTGGCCGCCGCGTCGCCGCGCTGGATGCGTACCCCCGGGAAGATGTCGCTGTAGACCAGCATCCCCGGGTCGGTCTTCTGTTCGGCGATGCCGTTGCGTACGGATTTCGCAAACTGGGTGGAAAGCCGCTCGTTGTAGCTGCCGGTCATGATTTTTTCGGACGGGTGTCCGCCAAAAATCCATTGGGCAAACAGTCCAGCCGTCCGACTCTTGCCGTGTCGAGGCGGCAGGTTGATCACCAGCAGCTCGTCGTCGCTGTTGTAAAAGTCCTGCAGCTCCGCGCACAGCCGTACCAGATATGCCCGATCCGGTTTGTAAAACTCGGGGGCGCACACGCGGCAGAACGTAAAGAAATCCCTCTGCGCCCGCCGAATCTCAGCTGTGGTTACAGTGCCCCGTTTCCGGCGCGTTCGTTTCCCCAGCCGCACCATTTCATCCAGCAGTCGGATGCTTCTGTCCTGTTTGTTTTCCATCTTCCCCACCTCCCGCAAAGCACGCGCTCAAAGCCCCTGTGCGCCGCGCTGGGGCACAGGGGCAAAATGTGACGGGCAAGTTCTCCGCGCGCGAATTAAAAGCCGTTAAAAACCTTTTAAAAGGCATAGGCAGGCTTCGCCATCCCGCGGCTTTCAAAAGCCCCGGTTCTCTTGGTCCATCTCACCTCCGGCACCCGGTTTGGGACGAATCAACCGCCCCGGGCATCCGGATTATTTTATCAGCGTGAACGACATCCGCAAACAGCGGTTGTGCATTACGGACAGCGGCTCGAATACGTAGGCACGGCGCAGATGCCGGTTGTATAGGATGCGCACACCCGCATCGGCGTACTCTTTCAGCGGCCCGTCTACAGGCTCGAACAGGTCGTCCGCCAGCTGGAGCACATGTGATTCAAGAAGCTGGCCGCCCATCCGCCGGATTCTGTCTTCCTCGCCCGGCGTCAGGGCCGTGGCCTGACCTGCGTGCAGTTCCAGCCAGCGCAGCACACCCGGTATCCGTCGAATCTGGTAATACGACGCGCGCACGTCGCGCACCACCACAAACACATAGCCGCGAAACAGCAGGTATGGGCGCGCCCGCCAGAGACCGCCGGAACGGATCTGTCGGTTTTCTTCCGGAGTATACGCGGGAATGCCCTGGTCAAGCAGTGCGGCGCATACATCCTTTTCCGCCCCGGAGAGCACTTGTAACACATACATGCTCATGGCGCTTTCTCCTTTTTGGGCCGCAGGCTGCCGTCCTTTTTCTTTTCTGAAAGAAAGGCGGCCACTTGCTTGTACAGATCCGGCCGTTCTTTGGACATTGCCTGAAACACGATGGATTTCACCGCGTCGAGTCCGTTGTCGGCCTCGGCACGCACGGCGGCGTCCGTCCGCTTTTTATAGGATGCCGCGCGCGCCAGCCCCAGTGCGCTGTCCAGCAATTTGTCCTTGTCCAGATTGTTCCACTGGTCTTCATTCGTGTTGGCCAGGGCGGCGAACACGTTTTGGCTGGCCAGCCGGATGATCGCCTCGGTCGTGTCGAGATCCGGATACTTGTCCATTTCCTGCATCATGCGGCTGAAATTTTCCTGCGCCACATTCAAGAGGGCGGCGTTGGCGTTATACCGCTGCGCGTACCGGCAGACACTGGCCGCGCTGATGGCTACATCATGCCGTGCCAGATAGTCGATGACGTCCGCATAGGTACTTTTACCAGAGAGCAGCATCTGCTCCACTGTACTGCGCAGCGCGGGATTCAGCCCGTCGATGATGCCATGCGCGCGGTTCGCCATTCCGATTCCCTCCCATCTGTCTCAGATCGATACCGCCGGGTCGGCCGCATAGCCTTTCAGCAGCTGAATGCCTTTGGCCGTCAGCCGCACCTCGGTATCGTCCTGATCGGCCTCGGCCACGTCCACGTCCGCGCCGTAGGCGGCGTGCCGCGCATGCAGATATCCGGCCTCCTGCAGATAATACAGGGATTCGGCCAGCTCGCCTTTGGACACATCCGGCAGTGCATACTGTAGGCTGCGCATCTTGATATCCCGCCCGGACAGGATGTTGATGGTACGCAGCAGCCGGCCGTTGTTGGCTGCAAACGCACCGCCCTCGATGCGGCGTTCCAGTTCTTTTTTATCCACGGTTCTTATCTCCCTTCATTTCCAGCAGCACGTCGAAAATGCGATCCTGCCGTCGGTTGACATCGGCAATCGCGCGCACAAAGTCGTCCTTGCGCATGTAATTGTCTTTCAGGGCGTCGATGCCTTCCGACAGTTTTCCAAGGCCGGATTTCAGGTCGTCCTGCAGGCAGTCCATTTCTTCTTTCGTCACGTATTGGTCTTTGATAGCGCTGATTTCGGTTTCGTGCCGGTCGACCAGACCGATTGTTCGTTTCAAAAAAAAACCGATGATGCCGACAAGAACCGAGAGTATAAGCGGAGGGATTGCGTTCAGCCAGTTGGATGCATTCATATATGTACCGCCCCTTCGGCGTGGATTTACAATGCGCCGCCGTGGTGCGGGCACGGCGGCAAGAACAAGAGGCAAGAAATGGAGGTTGTGGCGGGCGGCAAACAAAAAAGGCAGGCTACCGGCCACACCGATAGTCTACCTTACAAGGCATATATATTGTAGATACAGGATTAAAACATTTTTTTATCAAACAGGTTGATTTGCCCGGAAATGGGGCCATACCGCATCCGTCTGGCGTCATCCTCTACGATCAAGCGAACGGTGCTTTCCGAAATTTGATACTCCAGCGCCAGCTCTTTATAGTTTTTTCCGTCGAATTTCCGGCGGATCTGCTCGTTGCGGTCTTTGCGAAGCAGGCTGTTCGGGGCCTGCACATACACATAGGTTCCGCCGTGGTGTGTGGCCAGTGCCCGATAGGCTTCCATGCCGATCAGCTCCGCGAGTTCGCGCTGGTCGCCGTCCAGATCCTCCAGTGTAACACGTTCCAGATTCATCCACCGCCCACCTCCCGGATGTGCCGCTTCTCCGCATTATAGCAGTAATTTTTCAGAAACTCAATCAGTTCGCCGCCCGCGGCCTGGTCCAGAAACTGCATCGGCTTTTTTGCGGTGCAGTCCATGCCGAATTGCCGCCGGATGATCCCGCACAGCCGGTCTCCAAGGGCAGCGTCCACCGGCTTGACGTCGAATTTTTTCAGCTCGTACATCAGCGCCCACACCTTGCGCTGCTGGTCGGCGGTGATACCGCCGGGCGCTTCTTCGTAATGCCTGGGCTTTTTTCGGGCCGGAGGCACCGGCGGTGTGCCGCGCATCCGCCGCATCAGTTCCGCAATCACGCGCTGGGCTTCGTCCCGATCAAGCGCCGTAATGGATTCTTTGCCCGTCAGGCCATCCACCAACGCGTGCAGCTCATCGTCGTGGCCGCGCCCCACGATATGCAGCCCCGCGCCCAGGGCATAGATGGATTTGATCTGCTGCTTTGTAATGTTCACCGCCGGTTCCTCCTTCTCAGTTTCTACCCGCTATTTTGAAGCCTCCACGGTCACTTTGGTGCCTTCCTCGACGACCACGGCTGCTTTCACGATATCGCGCGCGGCCTCAAATGTCCCTGTGTATCCGGCCGCCTGCAATAGCTGCCGAAAGCGCGTATAGGCCACGATCTCCGCCGCCATGTAGGCGTATTCCTCGGCGTCCGTTTTCGAAAGCCCGGCCACATCAATCAGGGCCTTTTTGTCGCGTTTGAAGTTGCCGCACAGCTTTTTGCGCAGGGTTTTGTTCGTTTTATCGTCATCGGCCACCCGCGCAACGATATCGTCCAGCGACCCCTCCAGATAGTTTCCCGCGGCGATGGCGGCCAGCAGCTGCTTGCAGGCGGCGGTGGGCTGATAGGTCACGGGCTGCTCCTTGAACAAATCCCCGAAAACGCCCTGTAAAAGTGTTTTAAGAGCCGTTTCCGAAAGAATGTCCACCTTTTCGCTTGTGCCCACCTCCACGCGTCCGGCTGCGCTCCACCACGCCACGGTCTTTTCCTTGGTGTTCTCCAGGGCGTCGATGCCCAGGCGTTCAAAATAACCTTGCAGGTCGCCGATCTCGGCCTTGATTTTGCTTTCCTGCGCTTTCAGGGCAACCAGTCTGCCCACCCGCAGCACCGTTTCCTCCGTGGAGAAAAGAGGTTCATTCTCCATCATGCACAAAGTCCTCCAGCTTTTCCGCCGCCAGCGCGGCCAATTCACGCGCGCATGCCAGGCAGATTTCTTTGCCAGCCACGGTGACGACTTCCGTGGTGCCTCCACAGAAGATGCAGCTGGGCACATGCTTCCGGATGAGGATACCGTCTCCTGCGTCTTCGATGTCGATCGGCGCGCCGGGTGCCAGCCCTGCGGCATGCCGCACCGCCTGCGGGATCGTCAGGCCGCCCTTTCCGCCCAGTCTTTTGCTTACGGTCATGTCAGTCCGCCTCCTTCTGGATTGTGTTCAGGTTCGCTTCCGCTTCCGCCAGCTTGCACAGCGCATCCGCAAGATACGATGCGCAGCGCCCGTCACTTTCCAGATCGACGCCCCGGGCGGTCATCTCGCAAATGGCTCTGCACACCGATTCACGTGCATCCTGCATGGTGCAGGGACCCCGTTCCTCCGGCTTTGCGGGGGCCAGCGGCGCGCCTGCAACCTTTGCGGCGGGCACCGGCGTCCAGTCCGTGCCGTTAAAATCGTCAATGTCCGGTTCCCAGGGCACCAGCGGTGATAAGCCGCCGAGCGGGCCGTACGATTCCGTGCGCAGCAGTTTGCCGCCTGTCAGCAGGACATACCGCGCTTTCATGACCCCGATCTGGCGCGCGATGCATCCGCTTCCGTCGGTCATGGCTTGCCTGATCGCGTCTTTCAGTTCCATATCCATCCTCCTTTGTTTTGGTTGGTGCTGCCTCCCTCTGCGTTTTCCGGGCTGGGGACCGGCTCTGGCCGCATTAAGGCGGGGCTTGCGCCCCCATATGTTCAATTCCAGTTGGATATCCGTCCGGGTCTTTCTTCACAATACAGTGCAAAGCTGTGCCTGCAACTCGGGTGATCCGGCGGCGCGTTTTTTCCGGCTTCAAACCCGCGTCTGTATCCACGGGCATATGCCTTGTGCCGCCCAAATTCGTACCCGAGCAGGATACCGAGCGCCAGCACCAGCACCAGCACCGCCAGTTCCGCCGCCCAGGCGGATATCGTCATGCCCGCGTCGGATGCCGCCAGCGCGCCGCCCGCTCCGGCCATGCCGCCGAGCAGGATTCCAGCCAAAAGCCAAGCCGTTTTACGCATGTGCCTGCCCTCTCTTTCTTTCCCGGTGCCGGATTTCCTCCAGCACAAACCGCAGCCTCGTCTTTTCTCTCTTACCCTGAGCCACACGCTCCTCATATACATCCGCGGCAGTGTACAGTTCCTCATCGCTCAGTTTCCGTACAGCCGCTTCCACCGACGTGATTTTTTTTGCCCCGGACAGCGCCGCCGGCAGTTCCAGTAATTTGTCCATTTTTGCCGGAGCCGCGCCAGCAAGAGCAAATTCCGCCGGGTCAAATACCTCCCAGTCGTTTGCAAGCAGCTCATTTAATGTCAGGCTGGCGCCCTGATATACCTCTGAAAGGCGTTTGTCCCGCCCGAACACGGCCTTTTCCATCATTTTGGGGAAAGGCCGCGGGCGGATCACGATTTTTCGTTCATTCCCGATCGGCAAGCTCACACAAGTGGAGCCGCAATTCCACATTTCCTTCACTGCGGACACAAAATCCATTATTTTTCATCTCCTGCCATATGTCATCCGTTTGTCCAATTCCTTCTTTACAGCCCGGTACCGGTCGGCCACATGGTATCCCTGCGTCCGGTAGGATTCCAGCGCTTCTTTGGCCATGCGCAGTTCTCTGGTGTCCGCCTGCCGCAGCCTATTCCGAAAGACGGCGCTCTCCGCCGCCGAAAAATACCACAATTGCAATGCATCCTCCTCAGTTCAGGCCGATGCCCATTTCCCGGGCCTGCAGCGTCAGCATGTCGATTCCAATGTTTTCCGCGTCAACCGCATTGTTGTACACATTTACGCCGCCGCGGATTCCGTAACGGCCCTGGCAGATGCCGCGCAAAAAGTTCAACTCTCGTTTTTTCCCTTCCAGCGCGGGAAACAACAGCGCGATATCTTCCGGTGTTACCTGTTTGGTGGTGTATTTTCGGGTGAGCCGCTTGCGGGAATAGAGCTGCGCAAAGCACGATTGCCTGCGTCCTTCCATCCGGTCGTAGATTTCGGAGTTTCCGATCAGCACGATGCCGATGCCTTTTTTCCCATCAATGTGCGGCTCGGAAAGGGGCCGAATCTCGTCCAGCGCCCGCACCTGCAAATGCTGGGCTTCGTCGATGATGAGGACTTTGTCCGTATTGTACAGGCGTTCCTTCAGGTCGATGATCATATCCAGCTTGCTGCGCCCCTCGGGGATATGCAGCGCCCGGCAGATCAGCTTCATCACGTTTCCTACGGTGCCGGTGAGAGGGGTCACGGTGATCAGCACGGCGGTGTTGGGGTTGTCCCGCAAATATTTTTCGGCCGCCATCGTCTTCCCGATGCCCGCGTCACCGTGCAGGATGGTGATGCCTTTTTTCAACTGCCCAAAGCGGATTGCCTTGCGGATGTCCTCGCTGACGCTGATCGGTATGTAGGTGTCCAGCACGGGCTGAAATGGTTCAGCGCGTTGCGCCTGGGCGGCCGCCTCGTCCTGCAGCCGGAAATACTCCCTCAGGCTGGCTTCCACCTCATCCACACGTCCGCGCTCATAATCGCTGCGACGGTATTGGCTGATGACGCCGTCGCTCCATCCAAGGATACGGGATGCTTTGGCTTGGCTACCGCACTGCTTGATCAGTTCCTCTACGCGAGCCTGTAATTTTACATCGTATGTTTGTGCCATTTCCTGTTCCTCCTGTCAGATGTCCTTATGTTGAGACGCCCTTTGGGCGTTTTCGGCATTTTTCAGCATGGTGTCCAGCGGCAATGCGCCGTTCACCACACGCGGCGGCATCAGCGGTTCCTCGCTCACGCGGTGGATCTGCAGTACCGAGCGGTCAGGTTCCCCATTTTCCATTCGGGCGGCAATATTCCGCTGCGCGTCACCCAGCACCAGATCCAGCGCGTCCACCTGATCCATAGAGGCCAGTACGCGGGACTTGATCTCCTGCCGGGCCAGCTTCTTGGCGGACTTGATTTTGCTGATGGATTCTTTCGCAACTTCCTTGCTGGTAACATAGCCGGATATGATGTTGCTGTTCGCCTGAAGGACGGCGATAAACCGGTCCTGCTCATCGTAGACGCGCACGGAACTGATGTTTTCCGGGTCGTAGCGCACATAAACCTGCTCGCCTTGGTAACGCAGGCAAAACGCGTCGTCCCGGTAGTCAATGCGGAACCCGCCAATCGTCAGATGCACGCCCATTCGGCCAACCTTTTGCAAGCGCGTGCTGCGCATCAGCATCAGCGTCAAGTCGTCGGCGGAGGCCACGCGTTTTTCTTCCAGATGGTCGTAGTAAACGTCCTTCCGGTTTTTGCCTTTGTCCGCCGCGACGGAGCCGTTGTAAGGCTGCTCGTTGAAGTATCCTTCCAGCAGTTGCCCCACAACCTCGCGCAGCCGGTGATCCGCAGGCACATGCCCGGCTTTCAGCACATGTTTCAGATTTGCGGGCTTTTCAAGCACGTTCCCGCCCGTGAACGTCATAAATAGTCGGCTGATTTGGTTCTTGAAATCAAGGAACCGGCGTTCGATGATCTTCGCCCGCGCATTCCGCACCTGCGCGTTGATCATCGTAATGCCAAGCCTGGCGAAAATCGGCGGCGGCGAAAAAGTATCCGCGCTTTTCTTTTTCCGGCGGTGCCCGAGGCCCCCAACGTCGTATGTAAGGAACTCGCGGCCGTTATCTACATAGATATACTTTGGAATGCCATATTGCAGGATGCCCGCGCGCAGCGCGTAAATTGTGGCTTCGCTGGATGGGTTATCCGTGATATGGAACCCTGTGATGATGCCGGAGCGCGCGTCCATGAATGCTGTGAGGTACAGGCGATGCCTTGTCCCGTTTTCCCCCTCGCTGATGATGTCGAAGGTGTGGTTGTCCGCAATCCAGAAATCATTGGATGCCATGTCGTCGTAGATGCGGGGTAGATACGGCCCGCATCGGTCGTCAAATACCTTGTCGCCCTCGCGACCCAGCACATTGAGCGCCTCCGGTATCTCGGCCTTCCAGCGCCGGTAAAAAGCGCTGTAGGATGGGATCCCGGCCAGCAATTCCGGGTGTTCCTGCTCACACCAGAGCTGTGTGTAGTGGATGCATTGCTTCATTGGGTACTTGCGCAGGTCGAACCAGTAGGACAGGAAGCATTCCCACACCGTTTCATCCATCGCGTACCGTCCTTTGCGCCACTTTCCGCGCCGGTCGATCAGTCCGTCATAATGCTGGTCGCGCCATGCCTTCCAGCGGCGGTACAGCACGTCCGTCGAGATAGACAGTTCCGGGTGCCGCTGCCGCATCTGTGCCACAAAGGCCCCGTCGGCGGCTTTTCGGTCGCGCCCGATGCGGTAGGTCTTCCATTCCTGCACGATCCCAATCCACAGCTCAATCTCCCGGCGCTCCTCCTCGCTGTAAGCATCCAGCGGCTTGGGAGGCTCCTGTGGCGCGGCAATGGCTGCGGTTTTTGTGGGTGCCACCCGTCCGTAGTATTTGGCCTGCAGTTTTTCCGGAAGCGCGGCCACCGGCACTAGATATTGTCGCATATGGTTGCGCGGGTCGTCGTCCAGCACATGCTCCAGTTTGCCTTTGGCAATCATCGTACGCACGTAACGTTCCGTACACCCTTTGACCTGCGCCACCTGCGCCACTGTCAGCATTTCCGTGTTGCATCACCTCTTTTCGGTTGGCCTGCCATCATCAGCGCGGGGAGGCCATCCCCAGCGGACGGGGCCGCAGCCCCGTTTCGGCTTCTCACCGTGAGCGGTAGTCCTGCCCGCTCATCGGCACGTCATAAGTCATTTCGTGCAGGCGGCTGACGATAGATGCCGCCGTTTTTTTGTCGCTCCGCAGCGCCAGGCGTTCGATCAGCTCGGCGTCGCTATAGTTGGTGGTCACAATCACGGGCAACATGTCCTGACAGCGGCCGTCAAAGATGGTGGATAGTTGCGCCATGCTCCAGTCGGTCACCTGCTGTTTGCCCAGGTCGTCGATCACCAGCAGGTCGCAGGTCAGATACCGCAGCATGGTTTCGTATTCGGTTCCGTTTGCCGTGCCGTCCATCTGCCCGCGCAATTCGAGCAAAATGTCCGTTGCCGATCGGCAGATCACACTGTGCAGCTGCTCAATCAGCGCGTGGGCCACGCCATAGGCCAAATGTGTTTTTCCCACCCCGCAAGTACCGTAAAGATACAGCCCCATGCCTTTTTCCCGCTGCTCTTCAAATTTCAAAACGTAGTTTAAAGCAACCTTTAAAGCCCGTTCATCGCCCGGCGGCACGGCGTAGGTTTGCAGCGTTCGGCTGGCGTATCGTCCCCGGATGCCGCTGGCGGCCATCAGTGCATGCACGGTGCTTGCGCGGGTGTCCTCCACCCGCTTCCGCTCGGCTTCGGCCTTTGCGGCCATGGCCGCCGCCTGTTCCGACTGTGCCGCCGCGCAGGTGCATGTTTCATAAATGCCCAGCAGGTACGTTTCACCGGATGCCACCGTGTGCGTCAGCTGGCGCAGCATATGCCCACAGAAAGGGCACTGCTTGTCCGGAAGCGGCTGAAACCAGCTTTCCAGCCCAGTCTTCATTGCCTGTTCCATATCAGCCCTCCAGCAAATCGTCCGCGCTCCGAAACCGCCCGGGCGATGCCGCCGGAGCGGCTTTTTTCTTTTGCCTGCGGCGCGCTTCTTGCAAATAGCTTTCGGTTTTTCCTTGTGAGCGGAAAAGTGTTTCCGGCCGCAGATAGCGCGCAAAGTCGGAATCCGCCCATGTGGCCGACATGCCGTCGATCACGTCCAGCAAATCCTGCTCGCTAAAACCGTCTGCCAGCCGTGCCAGAACATGGCGCTTGTTCGCCGCTGCATCTGCCCGGTAATGCGCGCCCGTTTTTTCATTCAGGTGCGCGATCACCCGCCCGATCACGGCCTGTTCTTCTTGTTTGTCCATATCTCCCTCCCGATGATTACGATGCTTGACGGCTGGCCCGCTTCAGGCCCTTGATGACCAGGCTTTCCGTCGCCAGCGCGATGGACATGCTGTTCTCATCCGCATATTTTTTGATGGAATCGTATACCCCCAGCTCGTACCGCACGGTAACGGGCTTCGTCGGCGTGCCACGCGCCCGGGTCTTCGCAATTTGCATGTTGCGCCTCCTTTGTGGTTGCAACGCGGTTGCATGTTATGTCCCCGCGTGATACACTTGCTTTATGATGGTTGCATGAGTAAAGTATATTACGGAAATATCCGTAAGTCAATGAGTTTTACGGATATTTCTGAATAACATAGGGGATTTAACATGTCGAAAGCATCAGATTGTGCCAAAAGGATCAAACTATTGGCTAAAAATACGGGGATCTCCGTAAACAAGCTACTTATAGACTGCAAAATATCAAAGAGTTTAATTTACGATATGGAGAAACGAAGTGCTATGCCATCCGCAGATAAACTACTTAAAATCGCCGATTACTTTAAGGTGTCAGTGGACTATCTTCTTTCGGGAGAAGACACCCCGAAAGCCCCTCCGGCGCGTGACCCTGAAGAGGCCGAAATTGACAGCCAGATTACAGGCATAAAATACGCCCTTTCCTCGCTGGATCGGGACGCAATCGGCGACCTCACCATGGGCGAAAAAAAGGACGTTTTGAAATTCATCAACTTCTTGAAGTCGCAGAGGCCAGACGCGAAAAAGAAAGAAGGGGAGAGCGGTGACGCCCCTTGAATATTTTCTTCAAAAAGCAGCCGATAATGGAATTTCTGTTTATGAATTATCTCTTGAGAACATCCAGTCCATGATTGCGGATTTAAAAGACATGGACCCTGCTATTTGTCTGAGTTCTTCTGGAATTTTCTCATCTCAGGAAGCCGCCGAATCGATGGCACATGAACTCGGTCATTTCTTTACGGGTACATATTATGATTCACCCTATTGCGCCAATAATCGTGGCAAAATGGAGCATCAGGCCAATATTTGGATGGTGAAAGAATTGCTTCCGGTTGCGTCCATTCGGAAAGCTCTAAAAGACGGTTGCCGCGAATATTGGGAGATTGCGGAGTACTGCAATTGTACCGAACATCTGTTGGAAACGGCCATTCAGATTTACCGGCAGAAAGGGCTGCTATAGTTTATTTTGCAATAAGCAATTTAGATTTCCGCAGGTGTCGCGGAACCAGTTCCGCGACAATAAAAAAACAGTTCCGCGAGTTCCGGGTGAATTTTGTAAAATATGCAATTTTTACACAGTCTCTTTTCTCACGCCGGCGCAATCGTAAAAAGCCTGTAAAACCAGCGATAAAGCGGTTTTACAGGCTTTCTTTTAATTTTTAAAAGGTTTTAAAAGCTCATTTTTTAAAAGCGGCAGAGCACCATGTGCCCTCTTAGTCTCGTGCCGAAACGCCCCGTTTCCGTTTTCGCACTATTTGCAAATTTTTTATTTTTTCACGGCTCATTTTCACGATTTTTTGGCTTATCTACGCCGTTTTTCGCATTTTTCCGGTTTTTTTCATCAACTCAGCCTTTTTTGCATTCTTCCCGAAAACTCACAGAGGAACAATAAATTTGCCGTCTTCTTCCTCCGCCACCGTTTCGCCCGGCACGGTCCTTCTGACAAAGCCCTTGATGCCGCCTGCCGGGAAACCGATCACGTTGGATGCCTGCAGCAAACGGACGCGGGGGGTGGGCAAAGGATACAGCGCCGTGTTGGACGGAGCCACCAGTCTGGATTCGATGGGGTCGCCGGGCAATGTGGAATTGATCCAGAACTGAAGCCGGATCGGAGGTTCATAAAGGTCCGACACCGTCCATACGTTTACAAATAGGTTGATCCCCGAGTTGTTGGGGTTGACGAGCGCCGCCCACGCGTTTTTATCTTTTTCAAAAAACATATTGTCCGCATACCCTACAAAATATTGACCTTGCAGGGAATGGTAAAGGGAATTGGCCATCGCCGCTGTTTGCATCGGCAGTCTGCACGGATCCATCATGCGTTCTCCTTCTTTCCGGCCTCCCGCACCGCCGATCACATCGACTGCTTTGCGCCTTTCCCGATCGGTATGCGAAAAAGCCGAAAAAATCCTGTACCATGCTTTCTGTTTCCATATGAAGACGCGCTCCTTGATACAGTGTATGGCACAGGAAAACGAACGGCGACATGCATTCGCCCCGAACAGCCCGGAAAACGTGCCGCAACGGATCGTGGCCGGTTGGGCTGGTGCTTATTCCTGATACCCCTGTATGAACCGCAGAACTACCAGCGCCAAAGCACCGCCGACCATTGCCGTGACGAGCTGCGGCCAGGAAAACATGAGCGACAGGACCTGCGCGACCGCCGGTTTACCGCCAAAAAGCACCGGAACAACCAGCAAAACGGTAGCCAGCCATAAAAAGGCCGTCTTTGCCGCCGCACCGCAGACAATGCCGGCCATGCGGAACACCGAACTGTTTTTTGGGGGCCGGCGGGTCTCATGCACAAAAACCGCCCAGGTGACGGCAACGATCACCAGATTGCCGATGGCCACGACCGGGATCATCGGCGGAAAAACCATTTGACCAAACGCAAACGCCAGCACAGGCGACAGCACTGCCGCAGCCGCCGTGCCGGCAAACCCAACCGATCCCGCCCCCACGATAAGCACCAGGTTTACCAATGTGCCGGTGAACAATTGCCCGATCAGCGGCACGGATTTCGGCATCAAAAACGTCAGCAACTGCACAACGACCAGCAGCGCGATGAGCAGCCCCGCCTGCGCCACCCAGAAAATGCTGTTCCGCTTCTTTTTCATCTCCGGCATCTGCTTTTCTCCTCTCTATCTGCCGATCTCCGGCGTCAGGATCATGTTATCGATCAGACGAGTCTTGCCAAACCGGACGGCGACGGCCGCCAGCGCATTCTTTTCCGGTCCGACCGTATGGATATCATCCAGCGTGTCGCTGTCCAGAATCTCCACGTACTCCACCTCTGCCAGCGGCTGCGCCTGGATCTCGGCGCGGATCATTTCTTTCAGCCAAGCGGCATCGGCGCACCCGCCGGCCACGGATGCCAGATACCCGCGCGCCTGTTGCAGCCCGCGGTAGAGTGCGGCGGCCTGCTGACGCTCCGCGGGACTCAGATACCGGTTACGGGAACTTTTGGCAAGACCATCCGCCTCGCGCACGATAGGGCAGACCACAAGCTCCACCGGGATATGCAGATCACGGACCATCTTTTTGAGAACGGCGACCTGCTGGGCGTCTTTCTGTCCGAAATACGCACGGTCCGGCCCGATGATATGAAACAGAATGCTGACCACCGTGGCCACCCCTTTGAAATGGATGGGCCGTGACGCCCCGCAGAGCTTTTGGGTCAGCGGGCCTTTCACCTCCACCTCCGTGGACGCCCCCCGCGGATAGATCTCCTCCGCAGCGGGATGGAACACAACGTCCGCGCCTGCCTCCGTGGCCAGGCGGTGGTCGCGCTCGATATCCCGCGGATAAGCCTCATAATCTTCGCCCGGTCCAAACTGCGTGGGGTTCACAAACACACTGACCGCCACCAGATCATTCTGTTCCTTCGCTTTCCGGATCAGAGAAAGATGACCTTCGTGCAGGCACCCCAGCGTGGGGACGAACCCCAGCGTCTCGTTTTTCCGATTGTGGCGCGTGCAAAAGGCGTCCCATTCCCGGGCCGTCCCAATCAGGCTCATACCAGCCCCTCCTTATTTTTCACGTCAATACAGCTTTTCCAGAAACGATTCACCGGCTGAAAACGTGTGCTTTTGCTCCGGGAACCGCCCTTCCCGGACATCCCGCGCATAGGCGGAGACGGCCTCTGCGATCAGGCCGCCCAGATGTGCATATTGCTTCACGAATTTGGGAACAAACGCATCGTACATGCCCAGCAGGTCGTGAACGACCAGCACCTGCCCGTCGCAATACCGGCCGGCGCCAATGCCGATGGTGGGCACCGAAACTTTCTCTGTGATGATCTTTGCCAGTCCTTCCGGCACGGCCTCCAGCACAATGCTGAAAACGCCCGCGTCCTCCAGAGCAAGGGCATCCTCAATCAGTCCTCTGGCCTTCGCCTCGTCTTTTCCCTGCACTTTATACCCGCCTATCAGCCGGACGGACTGCGGCGTCAAGCCGATGTGCCCCATCACCGGAATCTGCGCGCGCACGATCGCCTTTACGGTATCGGCCATGCCGATTCCGCCCTCCAGCTTTACAGCATCCGCCTTGCTCTGCTGCACCAGCCGACCGGCGTTGCGCACCGCTTCCTCCAAGCCGACATGGCAGGACAGAAACGGCATGTCGCAGACCAGCAGAGCGTGCTGCAGCCCTCTGGCCACACACGCGCAATGGTACGCCATATCGTCCATCGTGACTTCCAGCGTGGAATCGTGCCCCTGCACGACCATTCCGAGTGAATCTCCGACCAGAACGGCGTCGATGCCGCTGCCGTCCACGATTTTGGCCATTGCATAATCGTAGGCCGTCAGCATGGCGATTTTTCGCCGGTTTTGTTTGGCATCCAAAAACGATTGCGTGGTAACGGTTCTGCTCAATCCGGTCCACTTCCTTTCGCGGTTCCGTATCATTCCCGCCCATAGGTTGCCCCGGCAAACAAAAAAGCCTTCTCCATCCGCCCGCAACCCGCAAAACCGGGGCACGTTCTGTTGCAGATGGAAAAGACATCTCATCAAAAACAGCGTATGGAAGTCTTTGTCGCAACGGATCAAAGCCGATTTTGCAAGCGGGGAAAGAAATCGCCGTGTGCGGCTCGCAAGCGATGCCGCCGTTTCCATCATACACGGTTTTGCCCGGTTTTACAAGGGGCGTGGCAGGCGGGGGAGCGAGACTCACCGCAGCCCTGCATATTCGGACAGGACGGCTTGTATGGCCGCCGCTTCCATTGGGCGGCAGCAGAAAAAAACCTGCACCTCATCGCACATAACCCCGGCAAGGAAGTCAAACTGCCGCGGAGTCTCCACACCTTCCGCCACCACCCGCAGGCCCAGGCTCCGGATCAGCCGGACCATCGCTTTCAGCACCGTTTGATCTTTATCACTTTTTTCGATTCCCTGCACAAACTGCGCATCGATCTTAATGCGGTCGACGGGCAGCATCTTCAGCCGGCTCAGCAAGGACTGCGCGCTACCAAAATCGTCAATGGCAAGGGAAACGCCCATAGCCTTCAGCCGCCTCAATGTATCCAGAACCAGCGGCAGATTGGTGCTGGCAGCCGTTTCCGTGATCTCCAGCTCCAGATATTCCGGCGGCAGCCTGGTTTTCTTCAGCACCCGAACGACGCACTGCACCAGTTTCGGGCTGGTCAGCTGATTGGCGGAAAGATTGACCATCACACGCATCCTGGGCAGGCCGCTGTCCTGCCAGACCTTGTTTTGCTGGCATGCCGTTTCAAGCACCCACTCGCCGATGGAATAGATCATGCCCGACTGCTCGGCCAGCGGGATGAACTGCGCCGGTTCCACCATGCCTTTCTCCGGCAGGCGCCAGCGCAGAAGCGCTTCAACCCCTACAATCGCTTGGGCAGCCATATCGAACTGCGGCTGGTAATACAGCTCCAACTGGCCCTTTTCCTGCGCATGATATAACAGATTTGTCAGCTCCATCTTTTTCAGGACATGATCCTTAATCATCTGGGAACAGAGGACGCACCGGTTCTTACCCATGCTTTTGGCATGATACATCGCGTCGTCCGCGTTCTGGATGAGCGCTTCAGGCTCCCTGCCGTCCTGAGGAAACAGGGCAATGCCCATGCTGGCCGTGACGAAGAGCTCCTGCTGGTTCACCGCCACAGGTTGCTGTATGTCGTTCAGGATGTTTTCCGCCATCTGCAATACGTCCTGCACGTCGGAGATGTGATCGAGCAGCAGCACGAACTCGTCTCCACCAAACCGGGAAACCGTATCGACCTCCCGCACCGCATTCTGAATCTGCCGGGCAACCTTGGAAAGCAGCCGGTCGCCCAGATCGTGCCCCATGGTATCGTTCACCGCCTTGAAGGAATCCAGATCCAGAAAAACGATGCCGACCATCTCGCCCACCTGGCCGGCCAGCCGGATGGCCCGGTCGAGCTTTTTCTTAAACAAAGTACGGTTGGGCAGGCGGGTGAGCTGATCGTGATAGGCAAGGAAACCGGCCTCTTTTTCGCGTTCCACCTTGACAATCGCATCGGAAAGGACGGCGGCGATAATTTCCAAAAAGGCCCCGGATCGCAGGTTCCATCTTCTGAGCGGCCGCCCCGCACTGAAAGCAAGGGCCCCGATGGGCCGCTTGTTTCTCTGGATGGGCAGCACCGCATAAGACCGGACGCCCCATGACAGCAGTGTCGTGCGAAGCCGGGCCGCCGTCTGCGGCAGACGGGGCACATCGGCCATCTCCACATGCATGCCGCCTTCCAACGTCCGCAGAACTTCTTTGGGAATATCCTTCCAGATCGCTTCAAATCCATGGATCAAAGAAGGGTGCCCTTCCTCCATCCATTCGCAGGAATGCCGGAACGTCCGTGTACGCGCGTCCACCAGCACGAGAAACGCCCGATCGCACTGGATGAACCGGCCGCAGCGCTGCAAGGCTGCATACAGCTTTTGGTCGAGATTATATTCCTCTGCGGAAATGAATTCCTGTGACAGTTCCGCCATGAGGGCCTGTGCCTGCGTATCGTAGATGTTTTTATACAGCCGGCTGATATACACATGGCTGACATAGAACACCAGAATGACCGAAAGCCCCATGACGGTAAGCCGGACCACATAATCCGGGCCTTCGACCCACATCGACAGCTGCGGAAAAGCGACCCATAGAAGCAGCTGCGTCAAAATGGACTCCACCATGACCGTGCCCAACAGGATCCGCCGGTTGAACAACATGCTGATAATCATCACCGGGAATATGTACGCCCACGTCGCATAGCACTGGAAATAAACGAACCAAAGCGCCGTGGCCGGTATCCCGAACGAAAAAATGACCGACATCAGCATTTCTTTCAGAGATTCATTCAGACGCAGCCGGTTCACCACCGCTAGGATGAGTCCCAGCAGAATCAGATTCGCGCTGCACATCGCCACGGACACGACCGGCGCCTGTCTGTAATAAAAGTTTCTGCCAAGGATCGTGAGGAAGCCCTCTCCAATGAGCACCAGGCTCACACAGAGATACATATGCGAACGGGACGCCTGCGACAGGATCACATCATTATGGCCCTTTCGGCGCATCTGCACGGCATGGCAGCGGTGCGTCAGGCCACTGAGCGCCAAAACCAGCAGGAGCCCGAAAAAAACCGTCGGCACCGGCACACACAGATTACAGAAAGCGCTCCGTACCGTGAACCCCGCAAACAGTGCATCCGCCACAGCGGCCGTGCCTGTCAACGCCCGGAAGGAAGCACTTTTCCCCTGACCCGTGCGATGCCGCGCCCATTGCAGCAGGAGCGCCGCCCCGATGGCCGCCACGCTTATAGAATAGAGCGCAGAAACCACGCTCCAAACCGTACCGGCAGGCATGGGCACCGGAACGACCAAAAACCTTGTACTGCCAGCCGCCATCCCGCACGCGCGGAATGTATCCGCCGCCACAACCACGGCCGCGGGCAGATAGAGCAGCGCATACCCCCGCCAGTTCCGGAACAGCACCGTCCTGCCCGTGAGCAGCAAAACACAGTGGAACGTGACGGCGGATGTCAATGTCCAGCCGATGCAGACCAGCCGGCACCCGCTGTCGCGGATCTGGTCCGTATGCGCCGCCGCAAGCAGGACGAGGCCAAACGCACCCAGCACCAGCGCGGCGCTGGCAAGCATCATCAGCTTGTGCAGCAGCGGCCTATACTCCCCGTGGGTGGCATACAACCCGCCCGCGAAGGCAAAGCCGCACACCGTCAGTAAACATACATTGATCCAATCTACAGCTGTCATTCCATCCCCACCCCATTGTTCAGCGGCTCCGGCATGGCAGGGCGCACTGGGCAGTTCTCCCGCAGCAGTTTTTCAATCTTCGCCGCCGGCATCGGCTTGAAATAATAATATCCCTGCACTTCATCACACATCCGCCGGCTGAGGAACTCCAGCTGAGCCGTCGTCTCCATCCCCTCGGCGATCACCTTCATCTTCAGTCCTTTGGCCATTTCGATGACGGCGTCGGCCACGGCGCGGTCGTATGCGGAGATTTCGATGCCGCGCACGAACTGGATATCCAGTTTGATACGATCGACAGGCAGCAGCTTGATCCGGCCAAAAGAAGAATATCCCGTACCGAAATCGTCTATTGAAATGGATACACCCAGCTTTTTCAACTGATTCAGGCGCATGGGAAAATCCGCAATGTCGCGGTATGCGACGCTCTCCGTCACTTCAAGCTCCAGATACCGGGGCGGCAGGCCGGTTTTTTGGAGAATATCCGCCACACGCTGCGAAAAATGCGGGCTGGCAAGCTGCTGCACGGAAATATTCACCGCCATCCGCAGAGGCGGCAGTTCCATCTCCCGCCACCTGGCCGCCTGCCTGCACGCGGTAAGCAGCGCCCATTCGCCGATCGGCTGGATCAGTCCCGTCTGCTCGGCAAGCGGAATGAAGGCGCCCGGGGTGATGATGCCCTGGCCCGGCAGATCCCACCGCATCAGCGCCTCAACACCCACCACGCGGCGCGTTTTCAGGTCCACCTGCGGCTGATAGCATAAAAACAGCTGCTCTTTTTCCTGCGCACGGTAGAGCAGATTGATCATCTCGCCCTGCCTGGCCATTTCGTCTTTCATTTCGCTTGAGCACAGTGCATACCGGTTTTTCCCCATGCCTTTGGCGTGGTACATCGCCATATCGGCGTTTTTGATCAGCGTTCCGGCCGTGTCTCCATCCCGCGGGAAGACCGCCACGCCGGCGCTGCCCATTATGCATATTTCCTGGTCATCCACCCGAACCGGCCGGCGAAGCGCATCGAGGATCGTCTCCAGCCTGCGCAGTAGCACATCGATATGGGGAACCTGCTCAAACAGGAAGACAAATTCGTCCCCCCCAAAGCGGCAAACGATATCGCCGCCCCAAACCTGCCCGAGAAAAATGCCCGCCACCGCCTTCAGCAGCCGGTCGCCCGCTTCATGCCCCAGTGTGTCGTTGATGACTTTGAACGAATCCAGATCGATAAAAACAATGCCCAGTATGGTTTCCTCGCGGCGGGCGTCCGCAATCGCCTGCTTCAGTTGCTTTTTGAACAACACGCGGTTGGGCAGACCGGTCAGCTGATCGTGGTATGCCATCATCCGGATCTTCCGCATACCGTCCAGCCTGTTGGCGGTGTCGGCTACGATATTGGAAATTATGGAGAGAAACACAAAGCTTTTCCATAACTGTGCGGAATTGACTCCCGCAAAAAGCAACAGCCCAACGGTTTCCTCTTTCTTTTGGATCGGCAGGCAGACGAGCCGGTGTGCGCCGGTTCCGCCCGGTGAATACCGCAGGCACTCCGCTTCGGGCAGGATATCTTCCAGATCGAGAAATATGACCGGATGCCCGTTGTTGGACGGCGTCTGCATCACCCGGCAGAGTTTCTGTATGTTTTCATCCAGCTGTTTGCGCGCGGGGGCGGCGCCCTCAGCCAGCCATTCACAGGAAAAGCGAGCCTGCCGGTCGGCTTTGTTCAACAGCGCGATATATGCTTGGTCACACTGGATGAACGCACCGGTCTTCCGGAGCATGTCCCTGATTTTTTCTTCTATTGTTTCTTCATTCGCAGCCAGGAAGCTGCGCGAGATCTCCGACACCAGCAGCTGCCCGGCGGAATGCATGGCATTTTCCCTGAGGCGGTTCAAATAGATTCCGTTGGCAGACAGACAGACGGACGAAGTGGCAACGATGAGGATGACCCGGGTAATATAATCGGTCATATTCACCGTTGCGCCTGCATGCGGGCATATGCCCCACAGAAACAACTGCGCCTGAGACGCGCAGACGACCGCTGTAACCAACAGAACCCGCTTGTTGAACAGCAGGCCGATGACTATCAGCGGAAAAACGAACGCCCAGACCGTGATGCCCCCATCCGCATAAAAGCACAGTAGAATGACCGGAATGAGCAAAGCCGCCATAACCGCAAGCAGAAATTCCTGCGGGATACGGGTTTTGCGGAATCCGCCGAGAAACAGCAGGATCATACCGATCAAAACCAAAACAGCGCTGAACAAATAGGCCAGAGCGATCTCTTTTTCTATACAAAAGATCTTTTGAAGCAGCGCGTTCACCAATCCGCCTGAAATCAGATAACATGCAAAAAGGCGGTAGATCACATGCCGGGCCTTGTCAGTCAGGATCATGCCGCCGTCTTCCAGGTCTTGTGTCAGATGGAACCGCCTGACGGAATGTCCCGTCACAAGCACCGGAAGGACCCAACACACAGCCGCCATGCGCGGGCAAGGCACCTGCAAAAGCGGAAGCAGGATATCCGTCATGCCACCCACCGCCGCAAAAATAAAAGAACCCATCAGCCACCCGGCGCGCCTGCGCATCACAGAGGAGCTTCGGACCCATCGCAGCAACAGCCGGCCGGAAACAGCCAGGAACACACCGTAATAGCCACAGAAAAAAAAGTCCCATAGGCCCGGCTTGGAGATCTCGATCCAACCCCACCGAGAATAGAACCACGTTATGCCACTCGGGTGGAAAAGCGGCAACGCCACAAATCCGCACAGCAGTACCAAAAACGGCAGATACAGCAGCACGCGGATATACGATTTATGAAAAAGATCCTGCCTGCCCGTCAAAAGCAGCAGGCAGCGCAGCAAAAAGAAAAAGCTCAACGTATAGCCAACAGCGGAAAAGTGTGCGCCTATGGAGCGAACACCCACATCCGCTCCGGCACCAAACAGCGCCCGGCCAAAGTTCCAGATCACCAGCGAACCGGCCTCCGCCAAAAATTCCCGATTGATCTTGGGTTTATAGTTGCCCTGGACGGTAAACAATGCACAGGCAAGCGCAGCGCCTCCGGCTGCCAAAAACACTGTGCCGAGCAGTATCGGTCCTTGCACGCATCTTCGTCCTCTCCGCTTAACGCCATTTTACCCAAGCTTTTCTATTATACCATAAAATATATATCGTAAAAAATCAAACGACATAAAGGCCCCTGTTCTTATAGCACATATAAAATATACGGGACAACCCGTTTTTCAATGAACGATGATGCTTGTATGACACTTTACCGCGACACCGGCCTGGTCCGCCCAAAACTTCAGGGCCATACCTCCACCCCCATGGCCAACAAGCCGTACCTGTAGGCTTCTCTGAAACAGCAAGCCGTAGCGGACCGTATTGGAAACCTAAAATCCCCCGCACGCAGGAAATGTTCCTGCGTGCGGGGGATTTGGGTATGTCTACGCGTTGCCGGGCCGGCGATCAGTTGCCGCCTTTGCTTTTTTCGCGGTTGCGGATATAGACGTTGTGCCCTTTGTGCCCGCGCTCGCGGATATCCAACTCGAATCGTTTGGTGGACTCCACCAACAGTGAAAGCTTAGAAAACCCGTAGTTACGGGAGTCAAAATCAGGCTTTTTCTTGAGGATGAGACTGCCCACCTCACCAAGAAACGCCCAGCCGTCCTCGTTGGCCAGATCGGAGACGGAGTTGGCAATGAGCTGGATGACCTGCCGGTCCACCTTCGAAATCTCACGGCGCTTGGGGGCGTTGTCGCCCGGCGTGCCCGTGGTATCCGTATCCTGCTCAGCGGAGGCAATGATCTCCAGATAAATGAATTTGTCACAGGCGGCGATAAACGCGTCGGGCGTCTTTTTTTCGCCGAATCCATAGACTTTTTTGCCGGACTCGCGCAGGCGGGTGGCCAGCCGCGTGAAGTCACTGTCGCTGGAAACCAGGCAGAACCCGTCGATCTTGCCCGCATAAAGGATATCCATCGCGTCGATAATCATGGCGGAATCGCTTGAATTTTTTCCGGAAGTGTAGCAATACTGCTGCACCGGCACGATAGCGTTGGGTACCAGCACGTTTTTCCAGCCGGACATATTCTGCGTCGTCCAGTCGCCATAGATGCGCTTGACGGTAGGAGTGCCATATCGCGTGATTTCCTCGAGCATGCCGGTCACATTGCTGTAGGGCACATTTTCCGCGTCAATCAGCACGGCCAGCCGCATATCCTGCTGCACTTCCATTCCATCCCGCCTCATATTTTCCACTCTTTTCTTCTCCGGACCGCAATCCATGCTGCTTATTATACCACGAAACCGCGGCCGCCACAACAAACGCCGCCCATTTACATGATTCCCTGCAAAACGCAGCCTAACGTGATTGAACGACTGCATCGGCAGGCAGATACGTGTATTGCACGATTTTTCTAAAGCAACGGCGGCGTATTTCTGGTATCACAAAGATACACAGCAGACCATAAAAGCCGACACCAACCGCGACCATTATATGACCGCCGAAGAATCTCGGGCCTACGGCCTGGTAGACGGCGTGATACACCGTCGATAAACTCAAATCCCCTGGCGTTTCTGAACAGAACTGCCAGGGGATTTATTTGGTGCCATGCATCAGGAAATCTGCATCTGCGGCTTGGCAAGCGACAGCTGAAAGACCTTGCGGAAGTGAAACCCATAAATGGAAAGCCGCACTGCAGACGGAAACATCTCCGGCCGCTCGCGCAGCGCCCAGAACAGAAGGTTCCAGTAATACCGGCGCTCTTTCCCGAAAATGCCGAGACGGACCACCGAGCGGAGGAACGCGCGCACATTGGCCGAGCAGATTTTTTCGCTGGATTTTCCACCCGGCGCATATCCGGTCAGAAAATCCTTGACACGGGCATAATAATATTTCGGCGAATAAATGGTGGAAATGATTTTCTGGTACCCTTGCACCAGCATATTTTTATCCATCTTGGGAACAAAATTCAAGGAAAAGTCGGTATTGCTGCCCGAAAAATGTTCGGTCATCCGCCCCTCGCGCACCAGCCGCTGGTACAGCTTGGTGCCTTTCGGCGCGTTCAGCAGCCCCACCATTGCCGTGGTGATGCCGCTTGCCTGAATGAACTTGACCATGCGGTCAAAAATGGTACTGGTATCACTGTCGAAACCGACGATAAACCCTGCCTGCACTTCCAGTCCAAAGCGCTGGATCTTCCGAATGCAGGCGAGCAGATCACGGTTTTTGTTCTGGTTCTTATGGCATTCCGCTAAGCTTGCCTCGTCCGGCGTCTCAATACCGATGAATACCTGATGGAAACCCGCGCGCACCATGTCGTTCATCAACTGCTCGTCATCCACGATGTTGATGGACGTTTCGGTAATGAACTGAAACGGGCGGCCATGTGCATCCATCCACTCGGTGATGGCGGGCAGGATCTCTTCTTTCAATTTCTTCTTGTTTCCAATGAAATTGTCGTCAACAAAAAACACCCCGTTGCTCCACCCGGTCTCATAGAGTGCCTGCATTTCCGCCACGACCTGCTCCGCGTTTTTGGTGCGCGGAGTCCTGCCATACAGGGACGTGATGTCACAGAATTCGCAGTCAAACGGACACCCGCGGGAATACTGGATGTTCATCGACGCGTATTTCTTCACGTGGATGAGGTTCCACTGCGGCACCGGAGTTTCCGACAGTTCGGGAAACCGGTCCGGCAGATACAGGTGTTTGGCATGACCCGCCTCCCAATCCGCCAGAAACATCGGCATGGTGATTTCGCCTTCACCTAAAATCAGATAATCGACGTCGTCATAATCATCTTTTTCCGCCGTGAACAACGGGCCGCCTGCCGCCGTCTTAACACCCAGCCGTTTGCAACGGGCAATAACCTCTTTGACCGACGTGCGCTGTACCACCATGGCGCTGATAAGCACCAGATCCGCCCAGCGCAAATCCGCGTCACGCAGGCGCTGCACATTCATATCGACTAATTTTTTGTGGTAGGTTTCGTCGGGTATCATAGCGGCCACCGTCAGCAGGCCAAGCGGCGGAAATGCCGCTTTTTTGGCCACAAACCGCAGCGCATATTGAAACCCCCAGTACGTCACCGGATATTCCGGATAAACAAGCAGGATATTCACAGTCCCTCCATGCGGGTCGTTCCCGCTTTCCGGATACGCAGACGCCCAAGCCCGCCATTCCAACGGTCCGTACACGGCGTCCATCTGTATGCCGGGCAGCAATCGCAAATGCGGCACGGTCTCAATCGGCCAATATCACCCATCGTGTCCATTATAGCCACATGTCGCAGGAAATGCAAGAAGGCACTTCTTCATCTCCGCCTTTTCCGTTTCATGCTTCGTCTTGTCCCGGTTCCGCGAACCTGCTATACTGGGAAGAATGGCGAAAGCAACGCAAAGTTTTCCTGTTTTTTCTATTTATTCCGTATGTACGCGTGCTTTTCAGTCAAACTAAAAGGGATGCCTCACCGAAAAGAGATGAACCGCATGTTATCAGAACGCACAGGGAAAAATATTCTGTTTATCCTCAACCCCAACGCCGGCAAACAGCATATCGGCCGCAAGTCGGACGAGCTGGTCACACTTTTTGAAGAAAGCGGCTGCCGCGTGGACGCGCGGACAACCACCCGCCCCGGCGACGCAGCGGAACTGGCCGAACAACTTGCATCCGCCTACGATCTGGTGGTCTGCTGCGGCGGCGACGGCACACTGCACGAAGTCGTTAACGGAATGCTGCGCGCGTCTGCACAGGTGCCGCTGGGATATCTGCCCACCGGCACCACCAACGACATGGCCCGCACCCTGCGCCTGCCGGGCGACGTGCGCAAAGCCGCAGGCGTGGTGCTGCAGGGTCATACCGCCGCGCAGGATCTCGGCCTGTTCAACGGCACGCAGTATTTCTCCTATATCGCGTCGTTCGGCGCTTTCACCAGCATCCCGTATTCCACGCCCCAATGGCTGAAAAACCTGCTGGGCTATCCCGCCTATCTGCTTCAAGTGCTGCGGTGCCTGCCGGAGATGCACCCGTATGCGCTGGAAATGGAAACGAATGACGGCCTGCATGCAAAAGGGCGCTTCCTGTTTGGAAGCGTGAGCAACGCCCGCTCCGTATCGGGTATTTTCCGGTTCAAACCCGAAGATGTCTCCCTGGACGATGGCCTGTTCGAGTTGATGCTCATCCGTCATCCCGAAAATCCACTGGAATTTTTCCGCATCGCGCACAACCTCATCCGCCGCAAAGCGGACGATCATTTCGTTATTTTCCGGCATGTGCGGACGGTATCGTTCCGGTTTGAAACCGAAACCTCCTGGACAGTGGACGGCGAATACGGCGGAACCACCCGCTCGGTGGAGATCCGCACGCTGCACCGCGCGCTGCCGTTCATTTCAGGCCGTCCTCAGCGCATACGCGCGCGGCGCAGCCGGTTTTCACACAGCCGGTCGCCGCATCTCACTCCATGACAAATCCGCTCTGCTCGAGCAGATGCACGCCTTTTTTGGACAGCAGAAAATCCACCACCATCTGGGCGGCGGCGTAGTTTTTACTGGAGAGCGGCTTGGTGACCGAATAGGCACTGCCGTCCGCCCCCACGGCGATGTTGACATAATTATCGACCTTGTGCGCGCTCATCAGGGCGCGCACCGCATTTGAACCAAACGTATAGCTGCCGCGCGGCGATGCCGAAACTCCTCCCAGCGCCAGTAGATCGGTACGAGCGCCGGCATCCACCGCCGCCTGCAGCGCGGCGGTGCCGTCATACCGGATGTGCAGAGTGAGACCGTCCTCTTTTTGCAGCTCGGCCGCCGTTGCGTCCAGCACAGGCTTGAGGGAGGTATCCGCAAACACCGTCACCTGTTTTTCCCTGTGAATGGATACGCACCCCGTAGCCGCCAGCATCCAGGCCGCCAGCAGCGCAAACAGCAGTCCTATGCGAGCCGTTCTCATCAAACCCCTCCATCCTTCCGCGCCGCGCGCCTTTTCCGGGCACCGGGCGGCTTTCCGTATTCCAAACTGCCGCATGGCGAATACACATTCACAATTTTCATCACACGAAACGGACAAGCATTATCCATATTGCGTCTTTTTCCCCGCCGGATTTGGGGGTATAATTAGTAAGGCTAAATAATATCTGCCAACCGCCGTCATGCCCCCCGGCGCTTCTTTGGGACAGTATAGCATAACAGGCGGCGCAGGGCAACGCGGGCGGTTTTGTGCGCGGCCCCGCAAAGCAGGCAGATCACGGAAAAGATGAAAAAAGAAACCCGTCCCCCGAATGAAAAGACACGCGAAGGAGTTTGTACATGAAAAAACAGAACATCCACCGCCTGCGCATCGCCGCGATCCTGCTTGCCTGCGCGGCGATGGCGGCCGCCCTCGGCGGCTGCGGCATCCGCAAGGCCAGCACCTCCACCCAGACGCGTACGGCAAAAGTGACCCGCGGCGCCATCTCCGTGACCGTGCACGGCACCGGCACCATCCAGCCCACCTCGGTGCAGGCGGTGAGCAGCACCGTCACCGGCAAGGTCACGCAGATCTTCAAGCAGAATGGCGACCCCGTGAATGACGGCGACAACATCGCGGAGGTGACGGCCACCGGTACCGGCGCCACGACCGACATCACCGCCCCCATGGACGGCGTGGTGGCGCTTTCCCAGCTTACGGTTGGCACGCCGGTGCAGCCGGGGATGACGGTCTGTCAGGTGCAGAGCGCGGCCAGCTTCAATGCGGTGGTCAACGTGGACGAACTGGACATCGCGGGCGTGAAAGCCGGCCAGAAAGCCGATGTGAGCGTGGACGCGATCTCCGGCAAGCTCTTTTCAGGCACCGTGCAGAAAATTTCGCAGGTGGGCGTGGCCACAAACGGCGTCACCGACTTCAGCGTGACCCTCAGCATGGACGATTCCACCGGATTGATGTCCAACATGAGCGCCAGCGCCGATATCCATACCGGTGAAAACCAGAACGCACTGCTGGTGCCGGTGGAAGCGCTCCAGACCAAAGGCGCGGACCGCTACCTCACCGTGCGCACCACATCCGGCAAAACGACCAAAGACACACAGGTGAAAGTCTCCGTGGGACTCATCAGCGACACGCAGGCCGAGATCACCTCCGGCGTGAACGAAGGAGACACCGTGGTGCTGCCCAGCCTGGCGCCCACCAACGGCACCAGCATCAACGGGCTTAACCGAAACAGCAGTGACAGCAGTTCCTCCTCGGGCGCGGCCGCATCCGGCGCGTCCTCGACCGCTTCGGGGGGGAAGGCGTCTTGATCGAACTGAAAAACGTCAAAAAAGTCTATAAGATGGGAGACAACGAGGTGGCCGCGCTGGGCGGCGTGTCGATCTCCATTGCCGACGGAGAGTTTACCGCCATCATTGGCCCCTCCGGCAGCGGTAAATCCACGCTGATGAATATCCTCGGCTGCCTGGACACCCCCGACGAGGGCGACTATTTCCTCGACGGCACGGACATGACCAAGGTGAGCGAAAAGAACCTCAGCCGCATCCGCAGCCGCAAGATCGGATTCATCTTCCAGCAGTTCAACCTGCTGCAAAAACTCACCGCGCTGGAGAATGTGGAGCTGCCGATGATCTATCAGGGCGTGCCCGCCAAGGAACGGCGACGGCGGGCGATGGAATCGCTTGAACGCGTAGGACTGGGCGAACGCATCCACCACAAACCCAAGGAGCTTAGCGGCGGGCAGCAGCAGCGTGTGGCCATCGCCCGCGCGTTTGCGGCAAAACCCTCCATCATTTTGGCCGACGAGCCGACCGGCAACCTCGACTCCAAATCCGGCGCGGAAGTGATGACCATCCTGCACCAACTGCATGAGAGCGGCAACACCATCGTGCTCATCACGCACGATTCCAAGGTGGCCGCGGAGGCCACGCGCCGCGTGCGCATCGCCGACGGGCTGATTACTTCGGACGACCGAAACGGAGGTGCCGCATGAATTTTTCACAGGCAATGCGCATGGCATGGCTTTCGGTCTTTTCCAATAAAATGCGGTCGTTTCTCACCATGCTGGGCATCATCATCGGCGTGCTGGCCGTGACCATGCTGGTCTCCATCGGGCAGGGCGCGACCGCGCAGATCACCGGGCAAATACAGGGGCTGGGCGCAAACCTGCTCACAGCCGCCGTCACCGGCCAGAAGCCGGTGTACATATCTTTGAACGACGTGGAAAACCTGCAGGACACCGGCGGGCTTTCGCTGGTGGCGCCGCTGGTATCCACCCAGTATGTGGCCAAATCCGGCACCCGCACTATCAACACCTCCATCGAGGGCACCACGCCGGGCTATGACGCCATCCGCGACCTTTCGGTGCAGAGCGGGCGTTTCCTGATCCAGGCGGACGTGGACAACCGCAGCTCCGTGGCCGTGATCGGCACCGACGTGGCGGACACGCTTTTCGGCGGCCGCAATGTGGTGGGACAGACCGTGCAGGTGGCGGGACGCTCGTTCGACATCGTGGGGGTACTCACCCACAAGGGCAGCAGCG
This sequence comes from Ethanoligenens harbinense YUAN-3, assembly GCF_000178115.2. Lineage (NCBI taxonomy): Bacteria > Bacillati > Bacillota > Clostridia > Eubacteriales > Oscillospiraceae > Ethanoligenens > Ethanoligenens harbinense. The sequence continues at coordinate 65,818 of NC_014828.1, read as the reverse complement.
CAATGGGCTCCAACGACAACCGCATCATCATCCCGGTGACCACCGCGCAGCGTATGCTGCACCAGACACAGATCCTGCAGGTGTTTGCCACCGCCAAGGACGGCGACAGCGTGCAGCAGGGCGTGCAGACGCTGGAAACCTTTATGTACCACAAAACCAAGGACACCAGCGCCTACACCATCTTCAGCCAGAGCGACCTGCTCTCCACCCTGAACACCATCACCGGCACCCTCACGGCCATGCTGGGGGCACTGGCCGGCATCTCGCTGCTGGTGGGCGGCATCGGCATCATGAACATCATGCTGGTTTCCGTGACCGAGCGCACGCGCGAGATCGGCATCCGCAAGGCCATCGGCGCGGGCCGCGGCAGCATTTTGGTGCAGTTCCTCATCGAGTCCATGCTCATCTCCCTCACGGGCGGCGTCATCGGGCTGGTGCTGGGCGGCGTGGGCACCGCGATCGTGGGCAAGGTGATGGATGTGCCGATGAGCGTTACACCCGGGGTCGCAATTCTCGCGCTGGCGTTCGCCGTTTCCGTCGGCGTGATCTTCGGGCTGTATCCCGCCAACAAGGCTTCCAAAATGCGCCCCATCGACGCCCTCCGCTACGAATAGGGGCGAGGACCCTTTTTAAGTGCAGGCAAGCCGGGCCGGAAAATGCCTTCTCAGCCTGAACGGGCGGCGGGCACGGCCCGCGTTTAGGTCCAAAAAGGCTTTTTAAAAAACACGACCGCACAGCCTGAAAACCGATGCCTTGCGCTTGCCTTTGCCCCATTATGGCACAAAAACAGCACACCGTATACTGCGGACTTGCAAGAAAAGTGTTCCAAATTTCTCAAGGGATGCGGTGTGGTATCCGGAGTAACAAAACCGAACGGGAGCCGGATAGACAATATTACGCTAAGGAACCGCTACTAAGACTTCTGTCAAATGTGGCGGTTCCTTTATTCATCGGCATGATTTTAATCTATGGCTTGCCCCCATAAAGGGAATCACCCTTTTGGATAGGGTTTTGAAACGCTTGTCCTTCCCAGCAGGTAATCCGTACTGGTCTGGTGGAAATCTGCCAGCCTGATTAAAATGCCGGTCGGTATGTCCACTTCTCCACGCTCATAATTGCTGTAAACCCGCTGACTGCAATGCAGGATTTCCGCCATCCGGGTTTGTGAAAGGCTTTTGTCTTCTCGCAAATCTCTAATTCGTTTATACATCACGCCCACCTCGGGGTTATTATAAAATAGCGGAATATCCGCTATTGAATTTTAGCGGATATATCGCTAAAACATTCATAGACTCAAAGAAGGTGTGATGTTCATATATGGCAGACTACCGGGAAATGTATCGAAAATTGTTTTAAGCAACTACCAAAGCAATCGACATTCTGCAAAAAGCCCAACAAGAGACCGAAGAGCTTTACATGACTTCCGACCAACCGGAACTGCATTTCATGAAAGAGGAAGAACCTTCTCAAAAGGATAGTGCAAAAATAGTGCTTGATGGTCAAGCGGCCCCTTTTCCCCTCGGTAGACCATTCGCCAAAAAGTGAAGGCAGATTATCCGAAGCCGTAAGACTTGTTTCGACATCCTCCATCCACACAAAAGGGCCGTCCCCGCAAGGGGGACGGCCCTTTATATAAATAGCTGCACTTTTCGGGCGAAACGCCCGCCCGCTCAGCGGGGATCGCAGCCGGGCACGGGACTACGCCGCGTGTTCAGCCGCATGATGCGGCAGCCAAAGCACCCTGATTCATTTTGATCGGTGGTCATTTCACCGGCACCCAGCGCACCGCATTGCGGATATCCTCCGCCGCGCGCAGTTTGCAGAGCATGGCGTATTTTTTGCCTTCGCACCAGTCCTCCTGCCGGCCTTTCGCCATCAGGCTCAACTCGTAAAACACCACGGTCTCTCCGTCCTCGGCGGGCACCGTGCAGGAAAAACCCAGCGCGTCGTTGAAATAGTGCCGCATGCCGTTTTCCTCCCGCACATACACGGGCACCTTGTTGCCCGCGTATTTCTGCAGCCGGACGGCAAGGTTGCGGCTGCCCACGAACGGAAAGGGCGCTGCGTATCCACAGGCAACACAGGCGAACATCTGCGGGGAAAGACGGTTTTTTCGGGTAACCGCCCCACAGCGGGGGCAGGTGATGTTCAAGCCGCTGCCGCTGACACATACAGGCGGAGGCAGCCCCGCTTCCACGAGTTTATACCGCAGGATATGCTCCAGCCGCATATATTGCCCGGCAGGGAACACCTCCGGCTGGAAACGGCCGCCATCCCGCAGGAGAAAGCCGTCGCCCCGACCGCCGTTTGCTTCCAGCACCACCTGTGCGCGTGCCTCCAATGCGCGCGCAGTGATCTCCTTCGCCAGGCAGAACAGCATCTGCCCGCCTCTCGCGGAGAGCATGGCGTTTCCCTGCACGGCGCCATCCCTGCCGCACACCGTGCAGGCCAGCGCCGCGGCTGCTCGCGCCACGCCCATCGTCGCCTGCGGCACCACGCACGCATTGCAGGATACCTCCACGCTCAGCACCAGACGGTATGCGTCGCCGTGCCGCACCAGCCTTGCCGTGCGGAGAATCTGCGGATGGTCCAGAGCCTGCCGCAGCACCTCCTGCTGCGCTTTGCCGAACGACAGCGGCACCACGATGAACCGCCGGGGGCCGTCCGTTGCCTGAGCAGACGGAAGACCGGGCGCCACTACGCGCAGTTCGCGCCCGAAAGGCGCCGGCGGCAAACGGCTTTTGGCATTGAGCAGGTGCAGCTTGGCGAAAAAACGCCCGGTACCGGGATCATAGAGCAGGCAATAGTCCCGCGCGGCGGCATACCGCCCGAAATAGAGCGGATGCACCCGCCCACTGTGCGCAAGCACAACCGCCAGCCGCCCGCGCATCTCTGCGGCCGAAAGCATTCCCGCATCGTAAGCGTCCGTCAGGGCGCGGATCCGCGCATCCGCCTCCTCCGGCTCCAGGCGGACACAGGGATAGCCCGCCTGGCCGCCCGACTTCTGCCAGCGCGCGGCAAAACTGAGCAAAATAGTGGCAAAATCCTGCTTGAGCGAGTCCTTGAAGGGCTGCACACCGTAAACATTGAGTGCACGCAGCATATCCTTGTCCGCCAGCGCCTGCACCTGCGCACGCGTGACGCGCCGGCCGCCCCGGGCCAGCGCCTGCACCGGCTCCCGGCACTGCCGCAGCAGTTGCTCCAACGCGCGGGTATAGGACAGCAGGGCGGTATCCATCAGTTCCCGTTTCCGCCGCCCAGGCTCACGGATCTCCAACGAAAGCGTTTTGTAGCAGGGCATCGTCATCCCTCCCGCACGGCACGGTAGCGAAGCACGGCGGCCGAAAGATCGCTGCGCGGCTTTTCACCACAGAGCGAGCAGCTAATGCCGAGCAGCAGCTCCACCAGTTTCCCGGCCGGAACGGACGGCGTATAGGCCGCCTGCAAATAGGCGGGAAGCAAAACGTTTTCCCAACCCGCGGCATAGGGTACGCCCTCGCCTGCACGCGCAACGCCATGCCCGAAGCAGACCAGCGTGTCGCGGGACTTGAGTTGCAGGCGCGCCTCTTCCAGCACAACGGGGCCGCATCGGCGGGGCGTGAAAACGAGCGGCAGCACCCGCCCACGCCGCAGGAAGACCGCCTGCGGCATGGCCAGCCGCGCAAGGTAGGCGGCGCCGTCCGCGCGCATCTGCGCCACGGTGAGCAACACCGGTTCCCGGCCGCCGCTCACCGGCAGCATGCCCGCCACCGTGGCCACCGCTTCGTCCACCGCGACGGGATGGGACAGCGCCGAACCGAACATGCTGGTCACCATGCCGGAGAGCACACAGCCGCTCATCGTTTCGCCGCCATCCACCAGCACCGCCGTCACACAGTCCTGCCCGTAAAACAGCTTGGCCGCATCACCGATCTGGCTTTCTCCGAACCGCGCGATGCTTTGCGCACAGGCGTCAATGGCTTGCGTCATGCTCCTCACCCGCCTGTTCCACGAGCGTGTTGGTGAGCTTGGAGAGCGCCAGCTTGGTCTCCATCGCCGTTTCCCCCAGCAGCCCGGCGATCTGCTGCACCACCCGCATCTGTTTTTCCACCACTTCGCGCGCGAACTGCGCGGTCTCCTCGGTCATCACACGGTGCTTTTCGCTTTCCAGCTCCTTGTGGGTGATGTCTTCAAGCAGCACGATCACCGTCCGGGCGCTCTGTACGCGCACCACCGATTGAGAAACCACGATGCCCGGTTTCTCATACCGCACTTTGTGGTGCAGGATGTTCTCCCCGGTGCTCAGCACCTGATAAAAGTCGTTGCTCGGCAGCAGCGCGCCCACCGACCGGCCGCAGATCTCGCCCCGCACGTGCAGCAGAGCTACAGCCGCGGGGTTGATATGCTCGACCTGCAGTTTCTCGTTAAGGATGAGCACGCCGGTGGGGATGTTTTCCACCACCGTCGCGGACATGCTCTCCGCCAGTTCACGCATATACGGCACGCACATGCTGATATCCGCCTTGCCGTGGATGACCGCCACGGCCTTTTCGCGGCAGGTGCTGTATCCACAGCAGCCGCAGTTGAGCTCCTGCTTGACCGATGTTTTGCCCATGCGGGCCAGAACGGACGCGATCTCTTCTTCCCGGATGGGGGAGCGGCGGGGCGCCAGTTTGCGGAACGAACGGCTGAGGTCTGCCTCCACACCCTGTGTGAGCAGGCGGGGACCGGGCGTCTCCTGCCTGGGGCCATGCACCAGCGCATCTTTGGCCGTGAGATAGGGAACATTCATCATCCGCAGAATGGGGCCGCCCAGGCAGCCGCCCGCACAGGCGGTGAGTTCCAGAAAATAACCGGAAAGCCCGTCCCTCCGGACGGATTCCAGCACTTCGGCGCAGCGATCCACCCCGTCCACCGCCACGCATTCCCACTTGCGGCGCGTTTCCTTGGCCAGGTGATGGATCACGCCGCCCGGTCGGGCAAAATAGTCGTACGCTACGGTGCCCATGGGTTTGCGTTTCATCTCCCGCGGGTCAATCCCGGCGGATGCGAACCACGCAGCCAGCTCGCTGAACGTGAGCGAAGCATACAGGGCATTTCCGCTCTCCCCGTCCTGCGCATCATGCTTCTGCGAGATGCAGGGCCCGATGGAAACCACCCGCGCACGCGGCCCGTAGATCTGCCGGATAATGCGCGCATGGGCAACGGCAAAGCTGACCGTGGGCGCCAGCTGCTCCACCAGCTCGGGATAATGCCGCTGCACCAGCAGATAGATGGACGGGCAGGCGGTAGTGATGAGGTTGGGCGCTTTCCACGACACGGAGGCGGCGTCATATGCGCGGGTGACCTGCGCCGCGCCCACTGTGACCGGCTCGGCATGCACAAACCCCAACGCGCTCAGCGCCGAGGCCATTTTGCCCATATCCACCCCCGGGAAGGCGGCCTGGCAGGACGGCTCCACCGACGCGTACAGCTTTTCCCCCGCAGCGATGGCGGACCGCACCTTTTCCAGGTCGTCGCGGATATATTTGGCGTTCTGCGGACAGATGAGCAGACAGCGGCCGCAATAGATGCATTCCCCATCCACCACCCGCACCTGCTCATCCAGGCAGGAAAGAGATTTGACGGGGCAGGCGCGGATGCATTTATAACATCCCCTGCAATCCGCCCTGCTCAGTCCCATGATCGTGTTCATTCCCGCTATTCCTCCGGCACGGCGGCCCACCGCACGCCGTCCCATTTGCCATAATATTGTTAATTATTTGTCAATGATGTCATTATATCATGAAATCCATTTTTCCGCAACCAAAAACCATATTAAATATACCTTGCTTAAAAACAAAATGCAAACCGGTCTTTGGGAGATAAAACGCCCTGCCGCGCGAAAAACGCAGGAATACTTGCAGTATTCCCGGCATGCTCCGCATGGCAGGGCGGCCCCTTCGGTTCAGGCGAACAAAAACCTGGTCTTTTGTGGAAAGACGACCTGACAGACGCAGGGAAACGCGTGAACGGGCAAAAGAAACAGCCGCAGCAAACGCCGCGGCCGAAAATGCAGTGAAAACAAATCTATGACAGGTTATGAGGCAAGGAGATTTCTTAGAAGTTCAGCGGCGAGCCGTCCAGCGCGCATTCCAGAACCTTCTTCAGCTCGCCCGGCGTGGTGCCGCGCGGGTTTGCGCCCGTGCAGGGATCCAGTTGGGCCTGCTCGGCGATGAAGTCGATGTGCGCGTTGAAAAGTTCGTCGGTCACGCCGTTTTCACGCAGCGTGGGGAGAATACCCACACGGGCATTGAGGGTTTTCACCGCTTCGATGAGGGAATGGGTGAGCTGCTTGTCGGTGCCGCCCGGCAGGCCGAGCGAGCGGGCAATGTCGGCGTAATCCTTCATGGAAACGACCGAGTTGTATTTGATGACATAAGGCAGCAGGATGGCGTTGCACAGGCCATGCGGCAGATCAAACTGCGCGCCGATCTTGTGGGCCAGCGAGTGGCAGATGCCCAGCAGCGCGTTGGAAAACGCCATGCCGGCCAGGCACTGCGCCACATGCATGCGCTCACGCGCTTTTTTGTTGCCGTTGTAGGAATCGGAGAGGTTATCGAAGACCCACTGGATGGCTTTGATGGCCAGTGGGTCGCTGAACGGGGAACGCGCCACGGCGACATAGGCTTCAATGGCGTGGGTGAGGGCGTCCATGCCGGTGTGGGCGGTCAGTTTGGGAGGCATGGTCTGCGCCAGCGCATAGTCGAGCACCGCAACGTCCGGCGTGATTTCGAAGTCGGCCAGCGGGTATTTGACTTTGGTGGAATAGTCGGTGATGACCGAGAAAGCCGTCACTTCGGTCGCGGTGCCGCTGGTGGAGGGCACGGCCACGAAGATGGCTTTCTGCCGCAGCTTGGGCAGGGAGAACGGGTCTTTGATATCGTCGAATTTCTTCTCGGGATATTCATAGAAGACCCACATCGCCTTGGCGGCATCGATGGGAGAACCGCCGCCGATGGCAACGATGACATCCGGCTGGAAAGCGCGCATGGCTTCGGCGCCCTTATAGACGGTCTCAACAGACGGGTCGGGCTCCACGCCCGCAAAAAGCTGCACTTCCAAGCCCGCTTTTTTCAGCACGTCCTCCAGCTTATCGAGAAACCCGAATTTCTGCATGGAGTGACCGCCGGTAACGACAAACGCTTTTTTGTGGCCTTTGAGGTTGCTCAGTTCTTCAATCGCGTTGTTGCCGAAATAAATGTCCCGCGGCAATGTGAATCTTGCCATAATGCAATCACCTTTCAAATACCAAAATTTTCAGAAGCCGAATAGAAGCGGTGGCTTTTTTCCAGAAAGATGATAGCATACGCCACATTTTACAGCAATTTATTTTTGCATGCATTCCTTCAAAAAAAGAGTGGGCTTATTATATAATATGGTTTTTTCAGGACCTGCATGCACTTTTCCGGCAAACGCAGGACTGCGCCATACAAAATGAACCAAAACCTGCGTTTGCACGGCTGCGCGGGTCTATTTTCCAGAAGCATATCGTTATAACGCTCCCGCTTTACGTGGCGGTGGTTCGGTTTAGCCCTTCCCACACCTTGAAAAAGATACGGAAATACACTTGCAATCCTCTGCCTGACATGCTATAATAAATTGTGAGAATTGTATAAATATTGCAAAATGTATCGGCAAACCCGTCGAAAGGCGGGGACGCAAAGCCACGGGTCTAATGTTTCATCACGATGATAGCCGGGTTGCCTTTTTGTTCACTTGTTTGAAAAAACGGGCACCTTGTTATAAAATGGGTGTCCGTTTCGTTGTATATGCGAAACCGCGCCTTCTCCCTCCACTTTATAACTCGGCCTTTTCTCAAGGGGGCCGGCTTGTTATAAACTACCTCCCCAATCTGCCATTGTTTCTTTGCACTGCCGCCAAAGAAACAGAAAAACACCTCCCTTCATGCCGGGGAGGTGTTTTTCTGTTTGCGCGAATAGGGGGTGGGGAAACTTTACGAAAGTGCGCGGGTGAGCCGCGGTACGATCTGCTTCTTACGGGATACCACACCCTCCATCAGGAAGCTGCAGTCGTCTTTCGTGTCACCGAACGCCAGCGCCACCAGACCCGGCTCGGTCTCTTTGAACAGCACTTCGGTCTGCTCATCAAGGATGGCCGTCACAATGACCATCACGGCGGCATAGCCTTCCTGCTCGAGCATTTCCGCGCTGCGGAAGAGCACCGGCTCGCGGTAGCCCGCGAAGCTTGAGAGCGTGGCCATGGTCACCTGCGAGATGCCCAGTTTTTTGCCGCTGATGATATATTCCTTATAGTCGTTGTGAATGATCTCATCCGGCGACATGCCTTCCAGAGACGCACCCGCCTCAAACATCTGTTTGGCGTAGCCGTCTATGTCGATGCCGGCGATGTCCGCCAGGCGCAGAGCGGTTGCTTTATCCACCGGCGTGCAGGTAGGGGACTTGAACTTAACCGTATCCGAAAGGATAGCCGAGCAGAGCAAGCCCGCGATCTTCGGCTCGGGCACGACACCGTTTTCATCGTAGAGTTTGGTCACAATGGTTGCCGAGCAGCCCACCGGCTCGTTGCGGAAATAGATGGGTCCGGGGGTCTGGATGTCGCCAATGCGGTGATGGTCGATGATCTCGAGCAGGTCGGCCTCATCCAGACCGTCCACCGTCTGCGTCCGCTCGCTGTGATCCACCAGGATCACCTGCTTGCGGCGGTAGGTTTCCAGCAGCGCCAGCGTGCAGAACCCAAGGTAGCTGCCCGTTTCGTCCACCACCGGAACCCGCCCGGCGGAGTCGGCTTCCAGCGTGGCGCGGGCGTCGCTGATATAATCGGCGGGGTGCAGCACATCATAGCCGGAAGTGCGCATCGCATCCGACACCGGCAGGCCCTGAAATTTCTGCCGCAGTCCGGCCGCGGTGCCGTCTGCTTCCCCGCCGCTCAGATAAGTGAGCGCGAGCGCGGCAATATCCCCGGCCGACACAAGGCCGGCCAGCCGCCCATCCGCATCCGCCACCGGGAGCGGGCCGCTTTTTTCCGCATAGAGTGCCTCAAGCGCCGTTTGCAGCGCAGTGGACGGCGAGAGCGGCTTGATCTCTTCGAGCGTGATATCCTCGACCTGCCCGCGCACTGAAGCGAGCAGTTCCGGCGGGTCCACCTCAAAATGCGACAGGATGAACGCCGTCTCGCGGTTCACCTTGCCCAGTCTCGCCGCGACGGCGTTCATGCCCAGCGCGCGCTTGAGCGCGGCATAGCTGAGAGACGAACAGATGGAATCGGTATCCGGGTTGCGGTGCCCGGTCACATATACTGTCTGGCTCATGTATTTTCGCATCCTCTGCACTGAATTCGGCCGCGCACGCCGTTACCCGGCGGCATGCCGCAGCCTCTGCTATCACAGTTCCATTATAAACGCGCACCGGACGCTTTTCAAGCGCCGCGGCGTTTTGCGGCTATTTTCTGCAAAACCGGCATCGCAGGCCGGGCTTTTGTTTTTGCGGGCGGCATGTTATAATCAAGGGAAACAGCACACCATGCCGCTACGCGGCGTTCTACGGAGGGTCCCTATATGCTGCATGCAGCGGAATGCACGGACATTGTACGCCACGGCGATAAACCGGCGCTGGCGGCGCTCATCGCCAAAGCCCGGCTGGCCGGGGAAACGGAGCGCGCCGCGCTGTTTAACGCGGCCGATGCAGCCAGACGGCCATATTATGGGAAAAACGTCTATTTTCGCGGGCTGATCGAGTTCACCAGCTACTGCAAAAACGACTGCTATTACTGCGGTATCCGCGCCGGGAACCGGAACGCCCGCCACTACCGCCTGACTGCGGAGGAAATCTGGGCCTGCGCCGCCAAAGGCTATGCGCTCGGCTTCCGCACCTTCGTTTTGCAGGGCGGGGAAGACCCGTGGTATACCGACGCGCGCATCTGCGAGATCGTGAGCGGCCTGAAGGAACGCCACGCCGACTGCGCCGTTACCCTTTCCATCGGGGAAAAATCTTTTGAAAGCTACAAGCGGTATTATGACGCGGGGGCCGACCGCTTTCTGCTTCGGCACGAAACGGCAAATGACGCGCATTACCGGCTGCTGCACCCGCCGGAGCTCTCGCTCGCACACCGCAAGCAGTGCCTGTATGACCTGCGGGCCATCGGTTACCAGGTGGGGGCGGGCTTCATGGTGGAATCACCGGGACAGACCGACGAGACCCTCGCAGAAGATTTCCTGTTTCTGCGCGAGTTGCAGCCGCATATGGTGGGCATCGGACCGTTCGTGCCGCACCACGACACGCGTTATGCCGGTCTGCCCACCCCCACGGCGGATTTCACGCTGGTGCTCCTTTCGCTGCTGCGGCTGATGCTGCCGAAGGTGCTGCTGCCCGCCACCACGGCGCTGGGCACCGTGGACCCGCTGGGACGTGAAAAGGGCCTGCGGGCCGGGGCAAACGTAGTGATGCCCAACCTCTCGCCCGTGACCCACCGCAAGGACTACATGCTGTACGACAACAAAATCTGCACCGGGGAAGAAGCGGCGGAATGCCTGCAATGCCTCTCGCGGCGCATTGCTTCGGCGGGCTTTATCCCCGACTTCGGGCGCGGCGACCACGCCGACCGGGTGGAAAAGGCGGCGCGCGCATGAGGACGGAACGGGATCTGCTGGGAAGTTATCAGATAGACGACGACGCCTATTACGGTGTCCACAGCGCCAGAGCGCGGGAGAATTTTCCGCTTTCCGGGCGGCGGCTGCACCCTGAACTGGTGAAGGCGCTGGCGATGGTAAAGCAGGCGGCCGCGCGAGCCAACCGGGACGCCGGCCTGCTTCCGCCGGAAAAGGCGGAAGCCATCGAAAAAGCCTGCGCGGAGATCGCCGCGGGCGGGTTTTCCGACCAGTTTATCACCGACGCGCTGCAAGGCGGGGCGGGCACCTCCGCCAACATGAACGCCAACGAAGTGATCGCCAACCGGGCCATCGAGCTGTTGGGCGGGAAAAAGGGCGACTATACGCTGGTGCACCCCATCGACGACGTCAACCGCTCGCAATCCACCAACGACGTATTCCCCACGGCGGTGCGGGTGGCGGCCATCCGCATGCTCAAACCGGTAAGCGAAGGCTTCGCCCGTCTGCAAACCGCCTTGCAGGAAAAAGAAGAAGCATTTTCCTGCGTGCTGAAAATCGGCCGCACCGAATTGCAGGACGCCGTGCCCATCACACTGGGGCAGGAATTCGGCGCGTGGGCACAGGCGGTTGCACGCGACCGCTGGCGGCTGTACAAAGTAGAAGAACGCCTGCGGCAGGTCAATCTGGGCGGCACGGCGGTGGGCACGGGTTTAAACGCCCCGCGCGCCTATGTCTTCGCGGCGGCGGAGCACCTGCGGGAGCTGACCGGGCTGGGCCTCGCCCGCGCGGAAGACCCCATCGACCCCACGCAGAACTGCGACGTATTTGCGGAAGTCTCCGGCCTTTTAAAGGCCGCGGCGGTGAACCTCGCCAAAATTGCGGGCGACCTGCGGCTGCTTTCCTCCGGACCGCGCGCAGGATTCGGAGAGATCCACCTGCCCGCGATGCAGGCTGGCTCCTCCATCATGCCCGGCAAGGTCAACCCCGTTATCCCCGAGGCGGTGACACAGGCGGCCTATCAGATCATGGCGGACGATCTGGCTGTGACGCTGGCGGCGCAGGCGGGCAATCTGGAGCTGAACGCCTTTCTGCCGCTCATCGCCAAAAATTTGCTCGAAATGCTCGACCTGATGCGGCAGGCCGTCTTCATCTTTACCAAAAAATGCGTGGCGGGCATCGAACCCGACCGCGCACGCTGCGCGGCACTGGCGGAGCAAAGCCCTTCGCTCGCGGCGGCGCTCATCGACCATATCGGCTACGACGCGGCCTCCCGGATTGCCAAAGACTGCCTGCACACCGGCAAGACCGTGAGACAGGCGCTGCTGGAAGACGGCCGCTTCACCCCGGAAGAGATCGACCGCCTGCTCGACCCCATTGCCATGACCTCCGGGCGCGGATAAAACGTGCTGCCCCGAAAGGAGCTGTCGAACTTGGAAAAAATCGTGATCGCCAACCGGGAGCACACACCCGCCCGGCATGAAGAACACGGCGCCTATACCTTTGACAAGCACCTCATCGTACCCAAACGCGCCGAAAACCGGTGCACCGTCGCCATTATGGAAGTGCCGCCGCACAAAGCGGCTTTTCCTTACCATTACCACATGAACATCACGGAAGTATTTTACATCATCTCCGGATGCGGGCGTCTGGAAACGCCGGACGGTGAGAAAACCGTGGCGGCGGGGGACGTGCTGGTGTTTCCCTGCGGGGAAAGCGGCGCGCACCGGCTATGGAACACCTCCGATACGGAGCCGCTGGTGTATCTGGACTGCGACACGACCGCTGCCGCCGACGTGGCGTTTTATCCACATTCCGGCAAAGCCGGGCTGCTCCTTGAGGGACAGCCGGGCACATTCTTTCCGCTTTCCGGCGCGGTGAACTATTATCAGAACGACCCGGACGCCTGATCGCCGCGTCCGCCCGTCAGACAAGGAGATTTTCATGGACACCACACCCATCGCCAACCGCACGCACATCGCCTTTTTCGGGCGGCGCAACGCGGGTAAATCCTCACTGCTCAATGCTATCGCCGGGCAGCCGGTCGCCGTCACGTCCGACGTGCCCGGCACCACCACCGACCCCGTGCATAAAACAATGGAGATCCTGCCGCTCGGGCCGGTGCTGCTAACCGACACCGCCGGCCTGGACGACACCGGCGAGCTGGGCGGCCTGCGGGTGGAAAAAGCCTATGAAGAACTGCGGCGCACCGACCTCGCCGTGCTGGTGGCGGACGCGGCGGACGGTGTCGGCAACTTTGAGACGGCGTTCATCGGAGAATTGCGCAAACGGCGGGTACCGTTCGTGGTGGTGCTCAACAAATGTGATACGCACGCGGTGAGTACGGACGAACTGGACGCGCTGAAAGCGGCTGCCGCAGCTCCCACCGCCGCGGTGAGCGCCAAAACAGGGGAGGGCGTGCCCGCCCTGCGGGAACTGCTGGCGCGCACCGTCTTGCCGGACACGGAGGAGCTTGGCCTGACCAGCGGGCTGGTCGGAGAAGGGCAGACCGCCGTGCTGGTGACGCCCATCGACAAAGCCGCGCCGAAGGGCCGCCTGATTCTGCCTCAACAGCAAACCATCCGCGACATCCTGGAGCGCGACGCCATCGCCGTGGTAACCAAAGAGCAGGAACTGCGCTACACGCTCGAAAACCTGCGGCAGAAACCCGCCGCGGTCATCACCGACTCGCAGGCGTTTCTCAAAGTGTCGGCGGACACACCGGCGGACATCCCGCTCACCTCGTTTTCCATCCTGTTTGCCCGCCAGAAAGGCGACCTCGCGGCATTAACCAAGGGCGTGCGACGCATCGCCTCGCTGAAACCGGGCGAGCGGGTGCTCATCGCGGAGGGCTGTACCCACCACCGGCAGTCGGACGACATCGGCAAGGTAAAGATCCCGCGCTGGATCCGCCGACTGGTGGGGGGAGACGTACAGTTCGACTGGACATCCGGTCTGGATTTTCCGCGCAACATGGAGCAGTATGCCGTGGTGGTACACTGCGGCGGCTGCATGCTCACCCGCCGGGAAATGCAGTACCGTATCCACTATGCGCAGGCCCACGGCGTGGATGTGACCAATTACGGCATGCTGATCGCCTATGTGCAGGGCATTCTGGAGCGGGCGCTGGGGCCGTTCCCCGCTGCAGCGCTTGCATTTGCCAAACAAGACCCGGAAACCGCATCCTAAAAAAGCAGGCAGCCGTTTATCCGGTTGCCTGCTTTTCCATTCTGTTCAAACGTCCGCGCGCACAGTCAGTCCGCCGCGAACGGAAAATCTTCGATACGTCCCATACGGACATCCCACAGAAACTGCCGGTCCTGGCTGGAATCGTGCGGCCAACAGGCAAAATCCGACACCATGTTGTACAACCGTTCCACATCTTCCGCGCGTTTCTGGTCAACCAGCGTGTTCAGGCAGCGCATCAGCCCCGCGGGCTTCTGCGGCACGCCCGAAAGCACCTGCAAAAACCACTTGTGCCCCGGAAACAGCGTCTCGTTATAGGCGAGAAACAGCCGCCCGGCATACAGCGCGAACTGCAGCGCCGAAAGATGCGCCAAATAGTGATTATCCCGACGCAGCGCCTCGTAATAATGCGCTTTCCACGCGGAAAACTGCGCGTAAAACCGAACCATTTTCCGGCGCTTCTGCTCCACCGGGTAACGGGCGGCTCCCCGCACCAGATCTTCCAGCCCGCCCTGACGGTCGAAGGTAACAATGGCATCCTGAAAGTCGAACCGGGCGGATTCGCTGCCGTCCGCGGCGATCCGCTCAATATGCATCGGTGTGATAAACTCACCGTCCACATAGCCGCCCTCATACGGGGTGGCATCCCGGTCGAAATAACTGACATTGCCCATATGCTCTTTGGCAGTGAAAAAATCGTCGGTGCAAACGATCTTGATGTCAACATCCGAATTTTCCAGTGCAAAGCCATGCGCCACCGATCCATAGATGATGACGCCCAGCACTTCGTCCCACGTGGACAATTCTTTTGTGGCCGCTTCGATCGCGGCCTGATGGTGTTCAAACACCGTATCACACCCCAAGGCTGCCGTAGGCATCAGAAAAACAGGACCGCCGCCAACCGCAGGGTTCGCTGTGTTTGTCTGCTTTCGCCCGCATATCCCATATGTATATGTACTGGTACCACTATACCACAGGCGGCAAAAAAATCAACCACAGACATGCAAAAGAGTGGAAAACTTCTGGAGAAACGATATCGGCATCCAGCGCTCACACCTTCAGGGCATGCGTGTTTTTCTGCACCGCAGCCATCACCGGAATCAGCACGGCCGCCGTCAATACCGGCTTCACCAGATTGAGGATCGTGGCCGAACCAATGGCGGCCCAAAGCGCCGTGCCACCCAGCGGAATGTGCAGCACATGCAGGAAAAAGGGCGGTGCAATCAGATAATTGGCAACCACGCCAACCGCGACCATGGACGCCAGCCCGGCGATCCCTCCCAAAAGGATGGCGGTCAGCCATTTATGCCCCCGGTGTATCCACGCACGGACGACCAACGAGAGCGGGACAACCAGCGCCGTGCCCACAATGAAATTGATCAGCGAGCCATAACCCATCGTCACGCCGATATCGCGCGTAAGAAAAAAGATGAGGTTTTTGATCAACTCAACCACGATCCCGGCCAGCGGGCCGAACAGAATAGCGGCAACCGCCGCGGGCAGGTCGCTGAAATCCAATTTCAGATAGTTTGAAAAAAACGGCACCTCGTAATAATACAGGACGATGGAGATGGCGGCCAGCAACCCCAATATAATCATTCGCAGGGTCTTCTGCTGTCGTGTGTACATGAAAAAGCTCCCCTTCTCGTTGTGGGACGCGCAGAAAACCAAGAAAGCCCCGGGATATAACAATACCCGGGGCCATTTCGCAGTGCATGCGTCTTTTTTCATCCGGACTGTACCGTCGGCCACGGAATCGCACCGTGTCAACAAAAACTGCTCGCGGGCTCGTCGGCGCAAAGGCCGCATAACCGCCGGTGGGGAATTGCACCCCGCCCCAAAGACATTTGGATTTTTCCCAATTATAACACACGTTTTCCCGGTTGGCAAGTGCAACCCGGAATTTTTCATTCCCGCATGTGTGGGCCTACATGATATGTCCGGCAAAAGGAGACAAAAAACGGGCCGCACCGGCCAACTTTCCGGCAAAGAAAACCATCGGGTGAAATGGCACCCGGCCTCTTCCGGAATCTTCATCCGGAATGCTTCTGCATCTGCTTGTCTTTGTACATCGCTTCGTCCGCTTCGCGCAGCAGAAAGCTGATATCATCCTTTTCGAGCCGCTTTTTCAGGCATACGGAAAATCCGGCCGCAATGCCGACCATGTGCTCCACGGCGCCCAAAACGATGGGTTTTTGAAACTGCATTCGGATTTGCCCGATTCTTTCTCCGGCCCCATGGATATCCGCGTCGACAAGAAGAAGAACAAACTCGTCGCCGCCCATCCGTGCCAGGATATCTTTTTCTCCCCTGCAGGCACGGAGCCTTTTTGATGCCTCGACCAGCAACTGGTCGCCTATTGCGTGCCCGTATTGGTCGTTGATTTTTTTGAAACCGTTCAGATCCATAAAAATCAGTGCGATCCCCGCACTGCTCAGGCCACTTTCGAATTGCAACCGACCGACCTGCTCAAAAAAATGCCTTCTGTTTGCAAGGCCGGTCAACACATCATAATTGGCAAGATGATAGTAATCAGACGCCAGGGACTTATATCGTTCCTGCCCGTCTCTCAGTGCATTCTCCATTTCTTTTTGCCTGGAAATGTCGTGGAAAGACAGCACAACCCCTAAAAATCCGTGGGCGCTGTTTTCTGCAATGGAAGCGGAAACGACTGTTGGGATGACGCGCCCATCCACGTTTCTGATCTTGATGTCCATGTCCTTCCGGGTGTGCTTATCCACAAGATTCTGAAGATTTTTTGAAAGCACCAAGGGGTCGGCCAAAAATGTGCGTATGCACCGGCCGATCAACGTTTGAGCCGGAATGCCGAACAGATCGGATGCGGCCCGATTGGCTCTGATGATGCCCCCTCTTCTGTTGACGGCAAGAACCGCGTCCGTGATGGTCTCCAGCATCAATCGGGATTTGATCTGATCGGAGACCGCCAGAAAATTCAACCGGGCCGTGATCACCCAGTCTCCATAAAGCACCACGATCAGAAACAGAACGGCCGGAGGCGGGAAGAAATGAGAAAACAGCGGCAGAACCAAATCGGAAAACAAGCCGAGCACCACGATCAGCCCGAATATATAAACGATCAGGTTGGCCTGCCGCTTAAAATAAATCAGCTTCTTCCGCTTTCCCCAACGGAAAACCAGATAAAAACCGACGCCGAAATAAAACAGGAGATAGGCAATATACACCCACAGCCGGATCGAGTCCGGCGAATTGACATAAGTCCATCCCCACCCGCTGTCGCTTTCCACCAGAGCGTAAGCAACGGAGGTTTTCGTCGAAAGCAAATTGCTCAGGGTCAAAACGGCGGGGAACAGAAAAAACAGCAGGTTCCGCCAGCCTTTTCCCAAATGTTTATCCGCCTCGGAGAGCTGCACATAATAATATGTGGAGAAACAGGGAAGGGTGCACCAGCCCAAAGCGCCGACTTTCAGCCAGAACCACGCCGCATGTTGATCGGCGGCGCTATAGAAAAACGTATACGCGAACGCCCACACGGCCGCACTGATATTGATCAGCGTCCCCGACCGGCGTTCACCGCCAGTCGCTTCGGACTTTGCTATGCAGATTGCAAAACAAGAAAAGCCAATGCAATTAAAAAAAGAGATCAGCGATAATACATTCATAAAATATCACTCTCAAAATGTCAAAGTATATATGAGAAAGGGAGTGAAATAAAGAAGGGAGATGATATCTCATACGAAAACACGCGGAAAACCGCGGGGGGTGATGCCCTTATTTCTTCACTGCGCACAGCCGTTCAATAAAAAGTGTGCAAAACATTTTGCTTATTTGCTTTTTTCAGTATAAAACGGTTTTTTTCACCAGTCAAGGAGATCTATGCGCGTGTTGAGAAACCTGCGGGTCGGGGCTTTTCATTCTTCCCCTTTTATGTTACATTTAGGACAGACGCAGCCGGATTGGTTCCGGGGCGTTTGGGCAAAGCTGCTTTCAAAACGGAGGGATGATCGTGGAAAACGGTGCGTTTGGCGGCGGAGTGGACCCCGGCGGCCTGCGGGATGCGGACGACGTCAAGATCCTCATCTGCTATCTGCTGAAAAACCTGAAACAGCCCCTTCCGCTCCAGACACTGGCCGAAGCGCTCCAGCAGGACGGCCTGGTCAATTACTTCACTTTGGCGGACGCGCTTCACGCTCTGCTGCTCTCCGGCCATGTCGACCAGGTGGAACAGGACGGCGAAAAGGCATATAAAGCCACGCGGCTGGGCGCGGGCACGGCGGATATGTTTGAACGCCGCCTGCCCCTCTCCGTGCGGGAAAAAGCGGTGCGCGCGGGTGTGCGGCTTCTGGCGCGCCAGAAGCGCGATGCGGAAAACAAAGTGGAGATCACGCCCTCCGGCGCCGGGTTCGCCGTGCGCTGCACAGTGCTGGATGGGGAAGACACGCTGCTCTCCATTTCGCTGCTGGTGCCCGACCGCGCACAGGCGGAAGCGGTGCGGCAGCAGTTTCTGCACGACCCCGCCACCGTCTACCGGGGCGCGGTCGCTCTGATGACCGGAGATATCGACGCTGTGGGCGGCATGCTGCCGCGTAAACCTCCCGTCGAGTGAGTTTTTCTTTTATCCGAACAACAGGCGGCACAGAAAGGACTTGACGTTCTTTCTGTGCCGCCTGTCTTGTATATTGGGAAATCAGTGGTTAAAGCTGCCCACAAACCACTGCACCGTGCCGTCGTTCCCGATTGCCGCCACATTCACCGTATGCCGGCCCGCCGTCAGAGCGCTCGCCGGAATGGTCAGGCTGAAACCGCTGTTGGTACTGCCAATATACCGCCCGCAGGGATCGACAACCGCCCGCACATCCGGCCGGGACAGGTGGGCCGATGTGCTGTAAAACTGCTGCTGCGCCGTGTAGAGATCCACATAGACATCCACACGCTGGATGCCCGCGTGGTTGAGCGCCCAGCCGGATACCGTCACATTGCCGTACTGCATGGAATTGGAAGGGCTGTCCAGATTGCCGGCGGCATCCGGCCCAACCGTAAATCCACGCACAAACCACTGCACCGTGCCGTCATTCCCGATGGCCGCCACATTCACCGTATGCCGGCCCGCCGTCAGGTCTTCCGCCGGAATAGTCAGACTGTAACCGCTGGTGGTACTGCCGATATAATGCCCGTAGGGATCGATGATCGTCTTCACATCGGGGCGGGGTATGTTCACCAGCGTGGAATAAAATTTCTGCTGCGCCGTGCCGAGATCCACGTAGACATCCACACGATTCATCCCCGCGTGGTTGAGCGCCCAGCCGGACACCGTCACATCGCCGCAGTTGACGGTATCTGCCGGGCTGTCCAGATTGCCGGCAGCCGACGGGCCGACCCAGAAACCGCGCACGGCCCAGTCCACCGACCCGTCGTTTGCGATGGCCGCCACATAGACGGTGTGCCGGCCCACCGTCAGGTCGCCCGCGGGGATGGTCAGACTGTAGCCGCTGGTGGCGCTGTTCGGATACTGGTTTTGGGGATCCATGACAGCCTGCACATCCGGCCGGCTGTTGACCGCTTTGGTGGAGTACCCGCCCTTCTGCCAGGGGGTGCCAAGGTCAAGGTACATATCGATCCGGGTGATGCCCCATCCGCTCAGTGCCCAGCCGGACACCGTCACATTGCCGTACTGCATGGAATCGGATGGGCTGTCCACCGCGATTTTCGCGGGAAGGGAGGGATTCGGCTTGACGGAAGATCCCAAAGAGGAAGCGCCGCCCAGCGAGCTGCTGCCGGACGAACCGCTGCTGGATGAGCTGCCGGACGAGCTGCTGCCGGATGAACTGCTGCCGGAGGCGGGCGCTTTGGTAAATGCCTTCAAGCAGACGTTGATGTTTGAAAGCCCGAAGGCCTGGGTCGTATCCGCCCATCCGTTTCCGTCGTAAGAGATATAGCTCTGCCCGGAGGAAGCGGTAGCCTTGCTGGAATAGCCGCTGATCGGCATTTCCAGCGGAATCGAGGCGCCGCTGGTGGTAAACCGCACCTCCACCGCAAACGAACTGCCCTGTGTGAGCGCCACGGAAGAGGAAAACGATACCGTGTGGTATCCGGCCGACGATTCGGTGCCCGAGGCCACCAACGTGCGCGTATCACTGCTCAGCGAGCTCGTGTATTGTGGGATCACATAAATCTGATACCCCATCGACGGGGAAAGCGTGTAAAAACTAACGGCGGTAAGGCTGTTGCTGTCTTCGGCTTTAAACACATTGGCCATCCACTGCACACCGGAGCTGCCCGGTGTGGAAGCCGTGAACCCCAGCGGGTCATACTGATAGACCTCACTGTAATTGCCGGTGGATTCCGCATCGTTGAATGCGGCGCAGCCATCCCGGCCGAACGCGGTGTCGTCATACGACACATAGAAATAACCGTTTGCGCCCCAGCCGGTGCCCCAGCTGTTTTGGCAAAGAAACGCGCCGTTGTGCGCGGGGGTGCCGGCCGAGCTCCCGGCAAAATTGGCGGCGGGATAATTGTCG
Source organism: Ethanoligenens harbinense YUAN-3 (assembly GCF_000178115.2). Lineage (NCBI taxonomy): Bacteria > Bacillati > Bacillota > Clostridia > Eubacteriales > Oscillospiraceae > Ethanoligenens > Ethanoligenens harbinense. The sequence goes on along the minus strand of NC_014828.1, from coordinate 45,532 downwards.
TCCCAGCCCACCACATCGATTTCATGATTGGGGACGGAGCTGCCGTTATAATAATAGCTGCTGGTGCCGCTTGTATAATATCCGCTGCCGTAATAGAGCGAAGCGGTCACCGCCGTACCGGCCAGGAGCTCCTGTTTGATGGCGTTATCGGCCGTTGTGTCGCCATAGCCCGACCTGCCGGGCAGCCAGTCCACATTCTGCACATGCTTCTGCACGCCGGAAGTCCCGCTCTGGTTCACCGGGCCGCTCCACCGCGCCAGATAGGCTGTGGACATCTGATCGTTGCCGCCGGCGTTTACCCCCAAGTCGAACCCGGAGTTGCTTTCCAGCGCGCTTTCGGAAAACGTATCGTCTTCCGCGGGCTTGAGAGTCGATTCCAACGAACCCATCGCGGCATAGGCCCAGCAGTCGCCTTCGCTGCCCTGGTTTTTTACGGACGTGACCTTGTTCTGCGCGCGCAGGTCGTAGGAAGACGGGATGTTCGATGCGCCATACAGCCGAACGGCGCTTGCTCCCGCATGGGGAACGGTGTAGCGCGACGCGGCATAACTGCCGCCGGACACGGACTGCGGGCCGTCTTCCTGAATGGCGACCGACGAGAGGCTCGCCGTGGAAACGGCGGACGCCGCCGCTTCCAACGCCAGCCCGCAGTCGAACACCGCAAAGAACCCGACGGCGCAAACCACGCCGACTACCTTTACCAATCTGTTTTTCATGACTCATTCAACTCCCAGTATTTGTTTTCGCAAAATGATCCGTTCACTTTGTTTGCAAATAAGTGGAAGCGCATGTTGTCCGCCCAAATTTGTGCAAATAAAAAACAGATACCCGACAAACCCATTGCCACGGTACCTGTTCTCATTCTATGTACAAATGGCAACCCGGCGATCATCGCTTCCGAACGGAAGCATTAGACCCGTAGCTTTGCGCCCCTGCCTTTCGACAAGTTTGCTATTTACAATATGCACTTTTTATATATTTATATATTAACGCTATCGTGTCGAAATTTCAAGAACTTTGTATGGACTTTGTGAAATTTTACAATCACGCCCCCGCGCACGGGCCGATGTCTTCATTTGGGGAAACGCGCGGTTCAGTCCCGCAGCTTCATGGAGATGTCCAGCGCTTTCACCGAGTGGGTAAGGGCGCCGATGGAAATGAGATTCACGCCGGTTTCCGCAATGCCGCGCAGAGTCTCCTGCGTGACGCCGCCGGAAGCCTCCAGCGGCACACGCCCCGCCGTGACGCGCACAGCCTCGCGCATGTCCTCCAGGCTCATGTTGTCGAGCATGATGATGTCCGCCCCCGCGGCCAGCGCGTCCGCAAGCTCCTTGAGATCCCGGGTCTCCACCTCGATTTTGACCGTGTGCCCCACGCGCGCGCGCAGCGTGGCCACCGCCTTGCCAATGCCGCCCGCCGCATCGACGTGATTGTCCTTGATGAGCGCGGCGTCCGACAGGTTGAAGCGGTGGTTTTTTCCGCCGCCCACCGTCACGGCATATTTTTCGAGCACGCGCAGGCCCGGCAGGGTCTTGCGGGTGTCGCAGACGCTGGCGCAGGTGCCCTCCACCGTTTGCACGGCGCGCGCGGTGGCGGTGGCAATGCCCGACAGGTGCTGAAGCAGATTGAGCGCCGTGCGCTCGCCCTTGAGCAGCGCGCGGGTGTTGCCGTGCACGCGCGCGATGATCTCGCCCTTTTGCAACATGTCGCCGTCTTTGCGGAGCACCTCCGCCGTCACCCCGGCATCCAACAGGCGCAGCGTGCGCAGGGCCACGTCCAGCCCGCAGAGCACGCCGTCCTCCTTCGCCAGAAACACGGCGCCCGACTGCTGCTCCTCCGGGATGAGGTTGTCGGTGGTCACGTCAATGTAATTGATGTCCTCTTTGAGTCCGCGCAGAATGACCTCGTCGTAATGCATGGGCAGAATCATGCGGAAAGCACCTCCTTGAGAATCAGGGCCGCCACACCGGCCAGGCTGCGTAGCTCTGTCAGCCCGCGCGAATCGGCGTAGCCGTCTTCCATCTGCCGCGCGATGGCCTCGACACGCGGCAGATTTTCACGCGCCTTTTCCAAATTGGCCGTAACAAAAAAACTTTCCTGCACCATTCCCTGAATGGTTTCGCGCAGCTCCACGGGCGCGGGCTTACCCTGGGCGGGCGTCAACGGGCGCACCTCGGCGGGAGCATGGCCAGCGGCAAGAATGTCCGCCGCGGCACGTCGCGAAAACACCAGCGCCTCCAGCAGCGAATTGCTGGCCAGCCGGTTGGCGCCGTGCACTCCGGTGTGGGAACACTCACCCACGGCATACAGCCCGTCCACCGTGGTGCGGGCGTTCAGATCCACGTCGATGCCGCCCATCAGGTAGTGCTGGCAGGGGTAGACCGGGATACGGTCCTTGGTCATGTCAATGCCATATTCCATGCATTTGCGGTAAATGGCCGGGAAGCGGCCGCGCACAAAATCGGCCGGCTCGGCCGTGATGTCGAGATAGAACTCGTTGCTGCCGGTCCGGCGGGCCTCCTCCATGATGCAGCGGGAGACCACGTCCCGCGGGGCAAGCTCGCCGCGGCCGTCGTAGCGCTGCATGAAGCGTTCGCCGCGGCTGTTGAGCAGTTTTGCCCCCTCGCCCCGCACCGACTCGGAGATGAGAAACCGTTCTTCGGGTCCGCGCGCGAGCGCCGTCGGATGGAACTGCACCAGGTTCATCCCCTTGATGCGCGCGCCCAGTTTTTCCGCGAACACGATGCCGTCGCCGGTGGCGACGGGGGAGTTGGTGGTATAGCGAAACACCCGGCCGATGCCGCCGGTGGCCAGGATGCAGAACCGGGCGTTCACGGTAGCGAACGCGCCACCCTGCTCGATGAGCGCGTGGAAACCGCCCGCGTCCTTTTCCAGCCGGGTGAGCACGGTGTCGGCCGCAAGGGAGATGTTCGGCCGCCCGGCAAGCGCCGCCAGCAGGCCGCGCACGATCTCCGCGCCGGTCTGATCCTCGTGATGGGCGATGCGGCGGCGGGAGTGCCCGCCCTCCAACGTGAGGTCAAGCGCGCCGTCCCGTCCGGTGTCGAACGCCACACCCAGCTCGCGCAGCTCCAGCACACTGGCGGGGCCCTCATGCACCAGCACGCGCACGGCGGCGGGATCGTTGCGATGGCCCCCGGCGATCATCGTATCCTGAAAATGCAGCTCCTCGTTGTCTTCCTGCGGGTTGAGCACTGCGGCTACACCACCCTGCGCATAGGCGCTGTTGCAGACATCGGCCGCATCCTTGCTCAGCACCAGCACCGAAAATCCGGCGTCCAGGCTGAGCGCGGCGTGCAGGCCGGCCGCCCCGCTGCCCACGATGAGCACATCATAGACTTCCTTCACAGATCGGTTCATTTCCGCTTCCTTTCCAAACTCCGCGCGACCTTTTGCGCAGAGAGCGCGCCGGTTTCCCGGTGTTTCCTCCCCGTTTTGATCCGTTTGCCGCGCAACAGTTGTATTGTACCATATTTTTACCCGTTTTCCCTCCTTTTTTTCGGGATTCTTTGCCACATGCGCACCGTCGATTGTTTTTTACCGAAATCTGCGCTACAATACCGATGGAAATTGTTTGGCTTGATGGAAACGGAGGGCTTTTTATGGAAATGCGGACCACCCAAAAAACGGGAATCAAAACTTCACTGCTCGGATTCGGCTGCATGCGCCTGCCGCAGAAAGACGGCGCCATCGATTATGCCGAGACTGAGCGGATGCTCGACGCCGCATACGACGCGGGCGTAAACTATTTCGACACGGCCTATGTTTACCACGGCGGAAAGTCTGAGGGCGTGATGGGCTCCATCCTGAAAAAGCACCCGCGCGCAAGCTTTTATGTGGCGGACAAAATGCCCGTCTGGCTGCCGAAGACCCGGGACGACCTCGAGCGCATCTTCAATGAACAACTGGAACGTCTGGGGCTGGAATATATTGATTTTTATCTGATGCATTCGATGACCGTGAACAACTGGTCCGCCGTCAAGCGGCTGGATATGCTGCGCTTTGCCGAGGAAAAACGCGCGCAGGGGAAGATCCGCTACATTGGGTTTTCCTTCCACGACACACCGGAGCTGTTCCGCGAGATCCTCGACGCATACGACTGGGATTTCGCCCAGATCCAGTATAATTATCTGGACGAAAAGGGCCAGCGCGCAGGCGAGCTCTGCGACATGCTGGAGCAGCGCGGGTTGTTCACCGTGGTGATGGAGCCGGTGCGCGGCGGCGACCTGGCCGCGCTGCCGGAAGTGGCCGCCGGGCCGCTCAGACAGACCACGCCCGGACGCTCGCTGGCGAGCTGGGCGCTGCGGTTCGTCGGCTCCCGACCGGGCGTGAACGTCATTCTCAGCGGCATGTCCGACCCGGAGCAGGTACGCGACAATCTGCGGACCTGCTCGCCGTTCGACCCACTGGACGAACGAGAGCGCTCCGCTCTCGCGCAGACAGTGGCGGAGCTGGAACGCATTCCCCATATCGCCTGCACCGGCTGCCGCTACTGCATGCCCTGCCCGGCGGGTGTGGACATCCCGGGCAACTTCGATTTTTACAACGGGTTCCAGCGATTCGGCCCCAATCCCGGCCGCGTGCGCCGTTGGGGCATGCTGGACAAAAAATACGACGCCTGCATCGCCTGCGGCGCCTGCCTGAGCAAATGCCCGCAGCACCTTGCTATCCCGGAGGAACTGAAAAGGCTGGCGGAGGTGGCTGCCGCGCTCTGAGCGCCTTACCCGTTCAAAACGCCAGAAGCCGCCCGGGGGATACCCGGACGGCCTCTGGCGTTCTATATAAAGCGGGCAGGCTGCTCCTCGCGGGAGCACCGTTCCGGCCGCGCATAGGCGGCTGCGCCGCCACCGGAACGGCCCGCCCACGGATTTTGCCGCCCTCCTTAGTTCAGTTTATGCGGCGTGTCCCCCTCCCGGCACCCGGCCGGCAGAGAAGGGAAGACGGCCCAACAGGCAAAAACGGCCCGGTTTTACGGGAAAGCGGCGGCTTCCGCGCCCAATAACCTGTTGACCTTTGCAGATGAGTGGTTTAGAATAAAAATCGGCGGGCATCCGGCTGCGGCCGGCTGAAAACAGGCGCACAGAAATGAGACTTTTATTATGGTAAAAATCGCACCGTCCATCCTCTCCGCAGACTTTTCATGTCTGGGGGAAGAACTGCAGAAGATCGAGGCGGCCGGGGCCGATCTGGTCCACATTGACGTGATGGACGGGCATTTTGTGCCGAACCTCACGTTCGGCCCTCCGGTGGTGCGCGCGCTGCGCGGCTGCACCCCTCTACCGTTTGACGTGCACCTGATGATGGACGACCCCGGCTCGCTGCTCGGCGCGTTTCTGGACGCGGGGGCGGACAGCGTCACCCTGCACATCGAAGCCTGCAAACAGCCGCAGGCGCTGCTCAACCGCCTGCACGAAGCGGGCGTGGGCGCGGCGCTTTCCGTCAAGCCCGGCACGCCGGCCGAAACGGTCTTCCCATTTCTCGACCAGCTTTCCATGGTGCTGGTGATGACGGTGGAACCCGGTTTCGGCGGGCAGAAACTCATCCCGGAAACGCTGCGGAAGGCCGCCGCCATCCGGCAGGAATGCGCGCGCCGCGGCCTTGCGTTGGACATCGAGGTGGACGGCGGCATTAACGCCCAGACCGCTGTGAACGCGGTGCAGAGCGGCGCAAACGTGCTGGTAGCCGGCAGTGCCGTTTTCGGCGCAGCGGATATGGCTGCGGCTATCCGCACGTTGCGCGCATAAAAAACCGCCCTCGCGCCGGAAAGCGCGGGAGCGGACGGCGGACAGCTTTTTCATGCCTTACTGGAAATAACGAATGAACTGCTCAACGGCGCGATCCTGCTGGATGGTGCTGCCGTGCTCGGCCAGAACGGCTTCGCGCAGGGGTGTCGCTTCTTCGGCCTGCCCGTATTCAGACAGTTCGGCCAACAACGCCCGCATCCTGGCATGGTCCAACCCGAAACGCACCGGTGAAAACGCCAGATGGTATTCGCCGTTCAGACTGTAGAGGGCGCTGCGGTGCAACGGGATATCGGGGTATTCGGTAAAGCGGCCTACCGCGCCGATGAGGTCTTCCAGCGTATGGCAGGCAAGCAAATATCCGCCGTGGGAGGTTTTGGCCCTGCGCGGAGCGGGCGCATCCCCTCCGGCGCCGCTGTGAGTTTCTTCCACTTTGGTCAGGTAAAGTACGCACCCTTCATTTTTGCCGGGCAGCACCTCAATGAACAGGCGGCTCCCTTTGGTGGAGAAACCCACCGATGAAAACGCCGCCAGCAGAATATCCTTGAGCATCCGCTGTGTGCCGGGACTTTCGTTGCTGATGGAGATATAATCAAGGTCATACCGGTCGAGTTCCGCGCTTTCAAGGGTCACACGCAGTTTGTCCGGCGACAGTTTTTCGATATTCATGCAGGCAAAATCGCCTCCCACGCGTCATATTTGGGCAAGAAGAACCGTATCCGTTGTATCAGGGGATGACAAACGGCCGGAAATGCGGCAGGCCCTTGCTCCCCGGCACATACCGCAATGTTCTGTAAAAATCCTTACTACATTATAATTTGAATTTGCGGCGGTGTGCAAGAGGTGAATAAAGGATGGGAAAAAAGCCCGGAGAGCCATCCGCGCGCGCAGGGTGCACGTCCCGGTCAGGCTATCCTTTCGGCGGCTTTTTCATACCTGAAAACGCGGCCCTGCCTCCGCAATTGCGGACGGCAGAGCATACACGTTCCGAACAAGGAGAAACTATCGTCACGGGCCTTTTTCGCGGTGAAAATATACAGGACAGGCGCACATGGTCCGCAGCATCGGCGTGTGCAAAACGAGGTGCATAAAAGTGGCAAGAAAACGTTATCAATTCGATCCCAGCGGGCGGCGACACAAACGGGGCGGGAGCAACCCGCTCATGACTGCTCTGATCGTGGTGGCGGTCGCCGCACTGGTCTTCATCGGCTGGAATATCTATGTGCCCCTGCAGCGGGTACTGAAAGGCGATGCGGGAAAGACCGTGGAAAGTGCGGCTTCCCACGTATCCTCCGCATCCCACGCCGCTTCCAAGCCGTCCTCCTCCTCGGGTTCAACCTCTTCCGCAGCGGCCACAGCCATGCGTGGCATTTACCTGCCGGGCGGCACGCTCACCACCGCAACCATCAGCCAGACCCTGCAGGCCGCCAAAAGCGCAGGGGTCACCACAGCCATTGCCGAGCTCAAAAGCGATGACGGTGTTCTGCACTACGCGTCCAAGATCAGTGAGGTGCAGAACAACGGCATCGTTGCCTCGGGCGCGCTGGACGGCGCCGCCATCGCGCAGGCCATCACCCAAAGCGGGATGACCCCCGCCGCGCGTATCAGCTGTTTCAAGGACCCGCTGGCCCCCACCGTGATGCGGGATGCCGCGGTGAAATACGCCGGCAACCACAGCACCAACTGGCTGGATGAAAGCGGGAACCGCTGGCTCAATCCCTATTCCGCCACCACAGTGCAATATCTTACCGACCTGGCGGCCGAGGCAGCCTCCATGGGCTTCAAGCAGATTTACCTGGACAATGTGCAGTTCCCGTCCGGCGCACAGAACCACGTATGGTACGGCGACAACCTGCCGTCCAAGGAAAGCGCTCTCCAGAGCTTTGTAGCGGCGGTCACGCAAAAAGTCCACACCACGGGCGGCACCGTCACACTGGTGCTGCCGGCAAACGCGGCGGTCGGCAGCGGGCAGGCGAGTCTGGGGCAGGATCAAGATCCGTTCGGCTACGGCGCGGATACGGTCAGCCCGCTGCTCACACCGGTTTCCCTGGACGGGCTGACCGTGGGCGGCACCGCTCTTCCAAATCCGATCAGCGATTTCGGCGCGGCTGTTTCCGCTGCCGCACAGGGCCTGAAAACGTTGAATGCGTCCAAATATGGCGACATGGTGCCGTTTATCCAGGCGGGTACGGTGAGCGGCAGCGGCACCGTTACGGCGGATACGGTCAACGCCGAGGTCTCCGCCCTGAAAGCCGCAGGTATCGACCATTTTGTCTTCTATGCCACCGGCGGGTACAATCTCACCGGCGTGGCGGCAAAATAAAGGTGCAGGCGAAACGGCGGTGTTCCACGTGGAACACCGCCGTTTTTGTTGCGCGCGCTTCCAGCAAATAGAAATCATGTTTTCACAAACATGGGGGAAACTACTAACGATTCAAAGCAACCGGGCTTGCTTTGAAGTCTCAGTCGGCACCCTGCACAGGCCGATTCCCGCAGGCGTACAACCGTTTAAATATCGGCAAGGTTCGGAAAGGGAAGGGAACACACCATGACACAGCATTCCATGTCCAATGTAACCAAGGGCATCATCGCCGGGGTAGTGGCAGGAGCCGCCGTAGGCATGATTGCCGGCTGGCCGATGGACCGCCGTAAGCGCAACAACGTGCGGAAAAACGCCAACCGCGCGCTTCATGCCATGGGCGAACTGGTTCAGAACGCACAATATATGATGCGTTGATTTGCGTTTTTGGCGCGCCAAAAACAGCCCTTTTCCGGTAATCGGAAAAGGGCTGTTTTTTCAATGCCGCGGCGGGCTGCCCACTGCGGAGCGATCGGTTCTGTTAGATGACGCGTACGCGGATAACGCCGTCCACGGCGCGCAGGGCGTCGGCCACGGCATCCAGTTTTTTGTCCGCCGCATCGATGATGGTGTAGGCCATCTCTTTTTTGGACTTGTCGATGATGTTGTCAATATTGATGCCCGCGTTGGCGAAGCAAGCCGTAATCTGCGAGAGCATGTTCGGCACGTTTTTATGGATGACGGTCACGCGTGCAGGCGAAGAAAGCGGCATATCCACGTTCGGGAAATTGATGGAATTGCGGATGGCGCCGGTCTTGAGGAGCGCAATGAGTTCGTCCGCCGCCATAGCTGCGCAGTTATCCTCGGATTCCGGCGTGGACGCACCCAAATGCGGGATGGGGATGACGCCCGGCACATCCAGCAGCTCGTCGCACGGGAAATCCACCACATAAGACGCCACCTGGCCGGACTTGAGCGCCTCGACGATGTCCGCCGGAACGGCCAGCTCGCCGCGCGCGAGGTTGAACAGACGCACGCCTTTCTTCATGGCGGCGATGGATTCCGCGTTGAAGGTGCCGCGCGTTTCGGGCGTGAGCGGCACGTGAATGGTGATGTAATCGCACTGCTCGTAGATGACGTTCAGGCTGGCCGCGTGATGGATGCCCTGGGAGATGCCCCACGCCGCTTCCACCGACAGATACGGATCGTAACCGTAGACCTCCATGCCCAGCGCGTGCGCGGCGTTGGCCACCTTGACGCCGATGGCGCCCAAACCGATCACACCCAGCTTCTTGCCCGCGATCTCGGGACCGACGAACTGTTTCTTGCCTTTTTCAACCAGCTTGGGCACATCCGCGCCCTGGCCCTTGAGCGTTTTGGCCCAAGCCACCGCATCAAGCACATTGCGTGAAGACAGGATAAGCGCGGCAATCAGCAGCTCCTTCACGCCGTTGGCGTTGGCGCCCGGCGTATTGAATACCACGATGCCTTCTTCGCTGCATTTGTCCACCGGGATGTTGTTCACGCCGGCGCCGGCGCGCGCGATGGCTTTGAGCGAAGCGGGCAGTTCCACTTCGTGCAGCGAAGCGGAACGCACGATGAACGCATCCGGGTTTTCGATCTCGTCGCCATATTGGAATTCGCCGGGCGCAAAACGCGTGAGGCCCGACGGGGAAATCTTGTTGATGGTCTTGATTTGATACATTGCCAGAACCCCTCTCTATCGGGAGCCGGTCAGCTGTTGGCTTTTTCGAACCGGCCCAGGAAATCCACCAGTTTCTCCACGCCCTCGAGCGGCATGGCGTTGTAGATGCTCGCGCGCAGGCCGCCCACCGTGCGGTGGCCCTTGATGTTGATGAAGCCTTCCGCTTCGGCTTCTTTGACGGCCTTTTTGTCCAGCTCGTCGCTGCCGGTGACAAACGGCACGTTCATCAGCGAACGGTATTCCTTTTCCACCGTGCCGCGGAACAGCTTGGAATTGTCGAGGAAATCATACAGGATGCCCGCCTTTTTGCGGTTGATCTTGGCCATTTCCTCCAGACCGCCCAGTTCCTCCAGCCACTCCAGCACCAGCATGCAGATATAGATGGCATAGCACGGCGGGGTGTTGAACAGGGAACGGTTGTCGGCATGGGTCTGGTAGTTGAACATGGTGGGGGTGATATCACGCGCGTGGCCGATGAGATCCTCGCGGACGATGACGACGGTCAGGCCGGCCGGGCCCATGTTTTTCTGCGCGCCCGCGAAAACCAGACCGAATTTGGACACATCCAGCGGCTCGGAGAGGATGCAGGAGGACACGTCCGCGACCAGCGGCACCTTGCCGGTGTCCGGCAGCTCGGCGTATTTGGTGCCGTAGATGGTGTTGTTCATGCAGATATAGGCGTAATCCGCTTCCGGATCGAAGTCGGCGGCAGTCGTTTTGGGAATGTAGGTGAACGTCTTATCTTTCGAGGAGGCGACAACACGCGCATCGCCATAGCGCGCGGCCTCTTTCTGTGCTTTGGTGGCCCACTGGCCGGTGAGGATATAATCGGCCTTGCCGCTGCCGTTCATCAGGTTGAGCGGGATCATGGCGAACTGACTGGAAGCGCCGCCCTGCAAAAACAGGACTTTGTAGTTTGACGGAATGCCCAATACTTTGCGCAGCAGCTCCTCGCACCGCACGATGATGCCATCAAAAACTTTTGACCGGTGTGACATCTCCATCACGGACTGGCCTGAGCCCTGATAGTTGAGCATCTCGCTTGCGGCGCGTGAGAGCACCGGCTCCGGCAACATGGACGGGCCGGCGGAAAAATTGTAAACCCTGCTGTTCAATCGTATAACCTCCAGTTTTGTTTGCCCGGCAAACGGGCTTCGGTCGGGCGGGCGCGCTGCCCGCAAAGAGGGTTTGGGCGCGGCGCGCGCCATACCGCGCGCGCCGGAAATCCGCCACTCTTTTCATTATAACCCTTGTGAGATTTTAGTCAATACACATTTTTCCGTGCTAAACAGGAAAACTTTTACGGAAATCCGTCCATCACATCTCCGCACGGAACGACTGCCGTTCATACTGTCCGCTTACGGTGTTTTGTTTATAGAGAATGCCGTTGTGCTGATCCACCAGATAGGTGCCGATCATGGTCGTGTAGTCGCCCATATTCTGGCGGACTGTGAAGAAGAGGCTTGTTGTGAAGAAGAACCCGCCGCCTGCGAGGAAGACGCTCCCCGTGAGGACGCGCCGCCCGTCCCCAAATGGAGCAGGCCCGCCGCAAAAGCTCCTGCGGCGACACACACCGCCGCGGCCAGGATGAGAAGAGCCCGGAGCTATTTTCTGTTTTTCATGGTGTTTTGTCTCTCTCCTACAGATGCCGAAACCGGCGCGGCGGGAACATCCCGACGCACCGGTTTTTGTTAAAACTCGCGGATAAAGGTATTGTCCCGCTCGAGCAGGCTTTCGATGGTATCGAATCCCAGTCGTCGCAAAATCTCCAGCACATAGGGGTTGTCGGCCGGTGTGGCGTAGCCGGCCTGCTCGCCGTAGGCGTTGACATGCCCGGTCGCCTCTTCTTTTGGCAACAGCGATTTGGGCCCGCCCACACAGCCGCCCTTACAGCCCATGCCTTCCATGAAATTAGCTTTGATCTTACCGTCCTTGAGATCGGCCAGCAGCTGTTTGCAGGCCACGATGCCGTCGGCCTGGATAGCCCGCAGCGGGATCTTATGGTCGGGGCGCAGGCGGTCGAGCGTTGCCTGCACCGCCTGGCTCACGCCGCCGGTGCGCGCGTAGATACGTCCGGCTGTGGAGGAGTGGTCGCTCATGTCTTCGGGCAGATTGGGCAGGTCGAGTTCCGCGTCCGCAAACATCTGGCCCACCTCGTCAAAGGTCAGGACAAAATCCACGGCATCGGCCACGTCGGGCTGGCGCGCCTCGGCCTTTTTGGCGATGCACGGGCCGATGAAGACCGTCTTGGCCTCGGGGTGTATTTTCTTGATGGTGCGCCCACAGGCCACCATGGGGGAAACCGACGGCGGCACATGGGGAATGAGCTCACTGAACCCTTTTTTGATGAGCGCCACCCACATGGGGCAGCAACAGCTGGTGAGCATGAAATCTTCATCGCTTTGAATCGTCTGGTCGAACTCCAGCGCTTCCTTGAGGGTAAGGATATCTGCGAACAGCGCCACTTCGATCATGCCGTAGAACCCCAGCCGCTTAAACGCTGTGCGCAGCCGGCCGGACGTGACCTCGGCGGTGAACTGCCCCGAAAACGCCGGAGCAATCATAGCATAGACCGGGGTGCTGCGCTCCCGGAGCAGCTTAAGCAGCGGGATGAGGTCCTTGCGCCCGGCCAGCGCTTTTTGCTCACACCGCTCCACGCACTGCCCGCAGCCCACGCAGTCCCCCGTGATGACCAGCTTGCCGTCCCGGTCGCGGCCGATGGCCTCGAACAGGCAGCTGACCTCGCAGGCCGCCTGATGGTCCGTCGAACACATGCAGTCCTCCAGCCGCACCACCGGCGGATAATTTTCCGGGTGGAGCAACATGTCCAACTGCTGTTTCTCCTTCTCAGAGCCGGATGCGCGGATAGCGTCGATCTCATCCTGAAGGCGCCCTTCCGCCGTAGCTTTCTGGAGCCTGCGGCTCATTTCCTGATATTCTTCCATGATAAAGCCCCCCCTCGTCCTTTGCCGCGCGCACGTTCAGACGGGCCGCGCACGGCGGATTCCCGTACACAATCGTATTGTACCACGAAAAACGCAAAACCGCGACCGTTTGGCAAAACAGGTGTGCCGTTGTATACTGTATAAAAATGCCGGGCAGGCGGACGGAGGCTCAAACATGGCGCAGATACCCTACACACTGGTGCGCAGCACACGCAAAACCGTTGCCATCCAGATCAGGCAGGATGGGGAGGTCATCGTCCGCGCCCCGCAGCGGATGCCTGCCGCCGCCATCGAATCGTTCCTGTGTGAAAAGCAGCGCTGGGTCGAGAGCGCACGCAAACGCATGCGCGAACGCGCCGCGCAGCGCGCCTGCGCGGCGGCGGAGCCGGGCGGCACCCTGTGGTATCTGGGCAGGCCATATCCCGTCGCTGCGCGGGAAGACGCCGACCTCCCGGACCCGCCGGTCTGGGACGGCAATGCGTTTTATCTGCCATCCCGGGACCCCGCGCGGGCCGCGGCCGCCTTTTTCACCGCGCGGGCTGAAGAACGGCTGCTCGCCCGCGCGGCCTTTTTTGCTAAACAGGCGGGTCTGTCCTACCCAAGCCTGACTGTGGGCAGCGCGCGTTCACGCTGGGGCTCATGCGGCAAAGACAACCGCCTGCGCTTCTCCTGGCGGCTGCTCTGCGCGCCGCCGCCCGCCGTGGACTATGTGGTGGCGCATGAGCTGGCACACATCCGTCATCACGATCATTCCCCGGCTTTCTGGCGCGAGGTGGCGCGGGTCTGGCCGGAGTGGGAAACAGGCGCGGACGCCCTGCGCCTGTTCGAACGGCAGGTGGACCTGCGCGCGCTTTAAACCCGGCCTTGTCTCAAAACGGAAACCTTTAAGATTTATGGTAGTTGGTGAGATACCGCTGCAGCAAATCAATCGTGGCGTTGATGATCTCTTCCTGCCCGATATTTTCCCAATCGTATAAAACCTTTTCGGGAAGCTGGATCAGGATCTTCTGCACAACAACAGCCGACACCTCCGGGTCCCGAATGCTGAGGCTGTCTCCCGCCAGGGCGAAATAGCTGCGGATCATCTGCTGAATGAACGACTGCTCGCGCTGCATCATGGCGGTCACACGCGGTTCCCTGTTATAATACAGAACGGCGATCTGCGGGGAAAATTTCGGCTCGCTCACGTAGACCTCCACCGATTGCCTCGCCATTTGCGCTATCCACACTTTCGGGTCGAAGTCGGGCTGGCGCAGCTGCTTCGCGCATTGTTCCAGCACCGTGCGCAGGCGCTGGCAAAGTCGCTCCATCAGTTCCGCAAAAACGGCTTCTTTATCCGGAAAATAAGCGTAAAAGCTACCCACCGCCGTGCCCGCCTTTCTGGCGATCGCGTTCGCGGTGGTCTTATAATATCCAACTTCACAAAAAAGTTCCTTAGCCGCGGCCAGCAATTTCCCTTTTGTTGCCAAGCTGCGGGTCTGGCGCGGTACGCGCACAGGCTTCCCATTGTTCATACCATCACCCTTTCTATTATTAAAACAAAAATCTCTCCGTTTTGTCAATTTATAACAAAGCTCTTTCATCCCTCCGGCACTTTTTTGACATTGTAATATGGATTTTTTATGAACAGGGAGGTGCCAAGCCACCCGTTCTTGACAAACGCCAGGCGGGCTTTTATACTGAAAACAATTTCACACAGGGCGGAAAAGCGGCCCCGTGACAAGGAAAGGGACGATTGGATTGCGGCACGCGCTCACGATCGCCGGCTCGGACCCGAGCGGCGGCGCCGGCATTCAAGCCGATTTGAAAACGTTTGCGGCATTTGGCGTATACGGCATGAGCGCCATCACGGCGGCGACCGTGCAGAACACCTGCGGCGTGCGCGAGGCGCAGGCCCTGAAGCCCGGTCTGGTGGCCGCCCAGATCGGCTGCTTATTTGAAGACATCCGGGTAGACGCCGTGAAGATCGGCATGACGGCCGACGCGGACGTCATCTCCGCTATTGCGGGCGAACTGCGCAAACACCCCGGCGTGCCGGTGGTGCTGGACCCGGTGATGGTATCCACCAGCGGACACGCGCTTCTGGACCCTGCCGCCGTGCACGCGCTCACCCGGCAACTGCTGCCGCTGGCCGCGCTGATCACCCCAAACCTGCCGGAAACCACGGTGCTGACCGGGCGCGAGGTCCGCACCGTGGAGGACATGCGCACCGCCGCCGTTGATCTGATTGCTCTCGGTGCTCGGGCCGTAGTGGTGAAGGGCGGGCATCTCGACGGCGACGCCGTGGATGTTTTTTTCGACGGCCGGGATTTTCTGCTGCTGCCGCAGCCCCGCGTTGCCACCCGGAACACGCACGGCACCGGCTGCACATTTTCCTCCGCCGTGGCGGCGGCGCTGGCAAACGGCAAGCCTCTGCCCGACGCCGTGCGTGTCGCTAAAACCTACATTTCCGAGGCGATCGCCCACGCCGAAACCCTTGGGCACGGGCACGGCCCGGTCAATCATTTCTATGCCGCGACCTTCGGCTCCGCCGACCTCCTCTGAAGGGAGCCTCTGATGCAAAAGCCCAATTATCAAAAACAGATGGATCAGACGCTGGACGCGCTTGCCCGCGCGCACCAAACGCCGCGCCTGCTGCTGCATAGCTGCTGCGCGCCGTGCAGCAGCTATGTGCTGGAATATCTGGCCTCGCATTTTGAAATCACCGTTTTTTATGAAAACCCGAACATCGCCCCCAAAGAAGAATATGAAAAACGGCTGGCGGAACAAAAACGGCTGATCGCCGCTCTGCCCGTCCCACACCCGGTGGGGTTTCTGGAAAGCCACTATGCTCCGGAGCGTTTTCTGGAAGCCGCGCGCGGACTGGAAAACGAACCGGAAGGAGGCGCGCGTTGTGCGGTCTGTTTCCGCCTGCGGCTTGAAGCAACCGCTCGAGCCGCCAAAGCCGGCGGATTCGATTATTTCACCACCACACTTTCGGTCAGCCCGCATAAAAACGCACAGGCTCTGGCCGAAATCGGGGAAGCGTGCGCACGGCGCTGGGGCGTGCCGTATCTGGCGGCCGATTTCAAAAAACGCGGGGGTTATCTGCGCTCTATCCGGCTCTCCGAAACATATGGCCTCTACCGCCAGAATTTCTGCGGCTGTGTCTTCTCAAAACGGCAGAGCGGCACGGCAGCCGCGCCGCCGCAGAAAGCATGACCCAAACCGCCTTTTTCGCGGGCAAGGGGAAAGGCCGCTTTTGATCCGCAGACCGAACAGGCTTCCGCGTTTCCCCCAAAAAGCTGTTCAACTGTCGATATTTGGCATATAATGTGAACGAAAAGCGGCCTTGCGCCCCCGTGTCCGCCTGCCGTCAGGGCAGGAACCCTACCCTACCCGACAGTAAGAACGGTGCCGGATGTTTGCTCATGCCGGCACGCAGAGGGCGGCGGAATATGAGGGCCGGACTGTATGACCCCGTTCCGAAAAACGCGCCTGACCCCGCATATGGTTCCGATGCGGCAAAATGCCCCGCATGCCTGAAGGATACAAAACGCGCGGGAAGTGCCCGGATCTCTTATGCCCGGCGCGGAAAATCCATATGGGAGTGAGCAGGATGATAGCCGTCCATGTATCCCTGATTTTGTTTCTGGTCTTTGCAATCGGTCTGGTTTTCGCATTGACCAACGGCCTCCACGACGCGAGCTCCGTCGTGGCCACCTTTATCGTCTGCGACGCCGCCACCCCCAAGCAGGCGATCGGCCTGGCTTCCGCTTTCGGGCTGCTCGGCGCGGTTTTCGGGGGAAGCCAGGTGGCGAGTACGATCTCCAAGGTGATCGACCTGCCGGCAAACACCGCGCTGTTGCCCGTCCTGCTGGCCGCCATCCTCGGCGCAGCCGCATGGAACCTGATTACCTGGAGACTGGGCCTGCCCTCCAGCTCCACGCATGCGCTGGTCGGCGGCATCATCGGCGCCGTCCTTGTTTCTTCCGGCTATCGGCATGTGCTGTGGGGCTGGAACGAGCTGACCGGCGCAAGCCACCAACTCACCGGGATTGCAGAGATCGTTGCGGCACTGCTTTTTTCCCCTTTGCTTGGCTTTGCCCTCGCTTTCGTTCTTGAAAAAGTGATGAACCTGCTGCTGCGGAACGCCAGGTTCTCCATCAACACCCGGATCCGGCGGATACAATGGGCGATCGCGGCCTGCCTGGCTTTCAGCCACGGGGCGAACGACACCCAGAAGATCATCGGGCTGTTCACATTGGCGCTGGCCGCAGGCGGCGGAACGGTCATCAGCACGGCGCCGCTGTGGGTGCGCATCTGCGGCGGGACGGTCATGTTCATCGGCACCATGCTGGGCGGCTGGAGCATTATGAAAACGGTCGGCCGGGGCATCTACAACATCCGCCCCATCCACAGCCTAAACTCACAGCTGGCGTCGGTGGGCTCCATCCTGCTGGCCACCGCATTCGGCGCGCCCGTTTCCACCACACATGTCGTGGTGGGAAGCGTGATGGGCGTTGGCGCCGCGGATGAATACCGGATGGTTCACTGGGCAATCGTGAAAGACATCATCGTGGCCTGGGTTATTACCATCCCGCTGTCCGCCGCAGTCTCCGCGTCGATCTATGCGTTGTTCGCGTTCATATTCAAGTGATGCAGGGAGGCGCGCAAAACATGGATGCACGAAATATCCTGGACAGGCTGTTTCCGGTTAAATATCATTTTTATGAAATGATCGACAGGCAGGCCAATATCAACGAGCTGGCAGTCGAGACGCTTGCCCGCTGGCTGGACAGCGGTTCCGAGGCCGACAGCGACGCCCTGCTCGGTCATGTGAAAGAATCGGACACCGCCCGCAGACTCCTGGAAAAGAGCCTGATCGAAGCGTTTGCCACGCCGTTCGACCGGGTGGACATCTATTCGCTTTCATCGGCAATGGACAAAGTCATCCAGTATACCAAATCCACGCTGCTTTCCATGAGGGCTTACGGTGTCAAGCCAAACGATACCATCACCCGCATGGTCGGAAAACTGAAGGATGGGACGGCCATCTTTTACCGCTCGGCCAAAGATCTGGAGGGGAATCCCTCCAAATCGGAAGAGGATTTTTCCAAAATGCGGGATACCCATATCGCGATCGAGCAGCTATATCAGGACGGCATGACGATCGTATTCAAGAGCAACGACCCCATGCACGCTCTCCGGCAGCGGGAGGTGTATCACCACATCAAGGATGCCTCGGCAAACCTGGAAGACGCCGTGGATGTTCTGCACCGGATCGTCGTGCGGCTGACCTGAACGGCCGAAACTTTTATCCGGCGGTTTCGGCCGCAAAAAAACCTCCCGGTATGCGGTACCGCACGCCGGGAGGCTTTTCTATGTGAAATCGTTCCCTTACTCATCGTTTTCCCAGTTGTGCCAGACGTTCTGGACATCATCGTCGTCCTCGAGGGCGTCGAGCAGGTTTTCCATCTTTTTGCGGTCATCCTCGCCGTCGATGCGCACATAGTTGGCCGGGATGCGCTCCTCCTGGGCGGAAAGGAACTCATATCCTTTTTGCGACAGGGCCCCCCGCACGCCGGGCAGCTCGGACGGGTCGGTGAACACCTCGAACACTTCCTCGTCCGAGTTAAAATCCACCGCGCCGGCTTCCAGGCAGTCTTCCATCAGTTTGTCTTCGTTGACGGAAGCCTTCTCGAGCACGATTACGCCTTTTTCCTGGAACATCCAGCCCACACAGCCGGTCTGCCCGAGGTTGCCGCCGAATTTATCAAAATAGTGCCGCAGGTCGCCGGCGGTGCGGTTGCGGTTGTCGGTGAGAGTCTGCACCACCACCGCAACGCCGCACGGCCCGTAGCCCTCATAGACGATGTCTTCATAATCGTCCTTTTCCTGGCCGCCGGCCGCTTTTTTGATGATCCGGTCTATATTGTCGTTGGGCACATTATTGGCTTTTGCCTTCACGATCAAATCATACAGCTTGGAGTTGGAATTCGGGTCCGCGCCGCCCTGTTTGACGACCACCGCGATTTCGCGCCCGATCTTGGTGAAGATCTTTGCGCGCTGCGCATCGCTCTTCTCCTTTTTGTGCATGATATTTTTCCACTTGGAATGGCCTGACATTGGAAAATCCCTCCCGTTATCCTCACGGAGTACATTTGTGGTTTCTCCGCACGGCGGACAATGCTTTTATTTTAACACAAACAGGCGCCGCGGCGCAACCCACACGCACCGCCCGGCGCGTATTTTACAGATAGAACGTCTCCATCCATTTGACAGCGTTGGCGTAGGCTGTCTGCAGCATCTGGGGCGTGATGCCGATCCGTCCGGCCTGCTGTGTGGCCTTCTGCCAAACGCCGTGCTCATAGCAGATGGCAACCTCCTCGCAGCTATGCAGAAAATCTTCCCCTCCGGAACCGATCAAGGCGTTTTTGATCTCTTCCGGAAAATGAAGGCCCTCAATGGCCTCCGCCATGGGGCGCTCCAGCAGTACATCCAGCAAGGAGAACATGCCGATGGTCATCATGGTGCTTTTCTGGTGCGGACGCCCGGCCGCTTCCGCGAGATTTTCCATGACTTTTCCGCGCAGCAGACTGGTCCGCACCAATTCGCCCGGCTGGTTTTCCTGCAGGCCGGATATGAAAACGATATACAGCCACTTGCGCAGCTCTTCTATGCCCAGCACCGAAATGGCAAACGAAATGGATGTGATGGGTTTGGCCGGGCTGTAGTAAGCCGAATTGACCAGACGCAGGATCTCATAGGAGAACGCAATGTCTGTCTCCACCAAACCGGCAATCTGCCGGAAATCGGGTTCCGGTTCGTTGAGCAGATTGATCAGCCGTATGCGGGTCTGACTGTAAGGTGTCAGCTTCTTGGCGCGGTTGATGGACGGCCTGGCATAAAAGTACCCTTGGAAATATGCGTATCCCTGCTTCAGCGCACGGTCGTGTTCCTCCTGTGTTTCCACTTTTTCCGCAAGAAAAGACAGGCCGGGCCGCCCGTATTTCCGGATGATCTCCGCCTGCTCGGCGGGTCCGGACTGTTTAAAATCTACTTTGATGATGTCCACCAGCGGAAGCAGCTTTTCATATCCGGGCTGATAGACAAAATCGTCGATCGCCAGCAGATAGCCGTGTGCTTTCAGTTTTCGGCAGGCGTCCAGAATCTCCCCGGTGATTTCTACGGTTTCCAGGATTTCGACCACAAGCTGGTCTTTGGGGAAAAGCGTTGCGACCTCATTTTTGATGAACTCGGTAGTAAAATTAACAAAAGCGCGCGTATTGTTGGTAAGGGTGGGAAGGCCAAAATCCATAAAGCAGCGCACAAGCGTGTTACCCGAGGCAAAATCGGCATCGGTCTCTTCGGAAAACGTATTTGTTTCGTTTTCCCGATAAAGGATCTCATACCCGAAAACGCGGTTTTCTGCGTCAAATATAGGTTGTGTCGCCAAAAAAACGTCCATGGTGCACCCCCTGCCTCATCCGTCTGACCTAGATGGATCTATGTTTTCAAAACCCGATACATGGAACATGCCGGGCACACGGCGCCACGTACTCACAGGGTACGAAGCGCACGGGGATAATGGTTTTTCAACACCCCGCCGGACGCCTTGCCAAACCCCACGGCATGCCCGGCCGCCAACACGGCGATATACCCGGCAGCTCCGTCCGCCTCTATCTGCTCGCCATGCAGAAACGCCGCCAGACGCGCATCGCCAAGCGGCAGATCGACTGCCCTGCGGCACGCGCCCGGCGCAGCCGCCAGATAGAGCGCGTGCGTCGGTTCGAACCGCCCGCTTTTGATACGCCCGGCGCAGACTCCCGCGCGCAGCAGACGCAGGCCCTGCGGCAACGCCGGCAGCTCTTCCGGCAGTAAAAACAGCACCTCGCCCGCCGCATGCGGCCGCCCATACGGCGGCTCGCCGAACTGTTCGGCAAAAAACGCCCGCAGCAGAACGTCCGCCTGTGCGTCATCCATTCCGTCACCATTCTCTTGAGCATGGAAACGGGCTGTACCCGCCGCCGCGCCGGCGCCCATGCGCAGGCGGGCCACAAAATGCCCCTCGCCGCCGTCCTGTGGAAAGATGCGGCGGGCCAGCTCCAGCGAAGGCTCTCCGCCCCCCCAATCCGGGCGCGCCGGGCGGCCGAACGCGCATGGAATGGGTTCCATGCTGAAATCGGGGTTTTCTTTCAAAAACGCGGCGACCACGCACTCGTTTTCCTCCGGTGCGAACGTACAGGTGGAATAGACCAGCACGCCGCCGGGGCGCAGGGCTGTTTTGGCCCAGTCCAGAATGGCGCGCTGCCGTCTTGCGCAGGCAGCCGGGGTCTCCGGCGTCCATTCCGCGGCGGCGGCAGGCTCCCGCCGGAACATACCCTCGCCGGAACAGGGCGCGTCCACCAGCACCGCGTCGAAAAAACCGGGAAACGCCGCACAGAGCCGTTCGGGCGTTTCATTGTACACACAGGCGTTGCGCACCCCGAAGCGTTCCAGATTGGAAAGCAGGATCTTCGCCCGCCCCGGCACGATTTCATTGGCAACAAGCAGCCCCTGCCCACCCAGCCGGGCGGCGATCTGGGTGGACTTGCCGCCCGGCGCGGCGCAGAGATCAAGCACGCGTTGCCCAGGCCGCGGATCGAGCGCCGTCACCGCCGACATGGCCGACGGCTCCTGTAGATAAAACACGCCCGCGTGGTGCCAGGGATGCCGCCCGCTCACATCGCCGCCCTCAACAGAAAACCCCTCGGGCGAAAAGGGGAGAGGGGAAAGCGAAAAACCGGCAATCCGGGCAAACGCGGACGCATCCCGGCACTTGAGGAGATTGAGCCGCAGACCGCGCCGCACCGGTGCGGTCTGCGCCGCTTCAAACGCCGCAAAGTCTGCTTCACCAAGAAGGCCGCGCATACGCGCAAGAAACGCCGCAGGGGGAACGGCCTGCGGCACCGGCGGCCTGGCCTTACGCTTTGCCATTGGGTGTATTCCTCACCGAATCGAGATAATCCTGCAGAATGATGGTGGCGGCAGCGGCGTCGATGCTGTTCTTACGCTTTTTGCCGCGTGTGTTGGTGGCGTTGAAATACACCTGCGCGGTAAGCGTGGTGCGCCGCTCGTCGAACAGCAGCACCGGCACGCCGCAGGCAGCTTCCAGCGCTTTTGCAAACGCCTGCGCCTTTTCGGCGCGCGGGCCGAGCGTGCCGTTCATGTTTTTGGGCAGGCCCACCACCACACGTTCCGCGCCCGTGCGCGCGACCTGCTCCGCCGTTTTAGCCAAAATCTGCGTCTCATCGGTCTCATGGATCACGCAGACCGGGCTGGCCAGAAAGCCGGATGGGTCGGACAGCGCGATGCCGGTACGCGCGTCGCCGTAGTCCACTGCCATCACTTTCATGCGCGGGTACTCCTCCGCCACCAGTCCTGTTTGGCAACAGTGGAAAGCTCGTCATCGAGATGGGACGCGTCGTTCTCCATCGTGATGGTGACCTGACCGCCCTCCCGGTATTCGATGATGCTGACCGCCGTGTTGTCGCACCAGCCCACCTCGCCCAGCCGTTCGATGGGCCAACCGTGCGCCTGGCAAAGATAGTTGCGGATGGCACAGCCATGGGAAGCGACGCCTACCGTTTTGCCCGGGTGCCGCCGCGCGATGCCGCCGAGCGTTTCCCACATGCGGGCATACACCTGCCGCATGGGTTCACCGCCTGCGGGCGCGAAATCCCACGGGCGGTTTTCCCACGCGTCGTTGTCCTGCGGGTAGAGCGCGGGTAGCTTGGCCCAGGGCTTGCCCTCCCAGCAACCGCCGTTGATCTCCATCAGCCCCTCGAGCGTAATGATGGGCAGATGCCGGACGGCGTCCACCGCCTGCGCGGTCTTATACGCGCGCTTGAGTGGACTGGCGTAGAGCGCGTCCAGATGCACCGGCTCGAACCGCTCCGACAGCCGTTCGAGCTGTCGCTGGCCGTTGGTGCTGATATCGGCGTCGGTATGTCCCTGAAAAATGCGGCGAAGGTTGCCCTCGGCCTCCGCGTGACGAATGAGATAAATACGGGTCATCTTGTGTATTGCCCCCCTGCCTGTGGTTTACCTGTCCCTACAGTATACCATAAATTTGAAGAAAAAGGTATGTTTTTTCTCTGGACAGCCGGCACGCCGCCGGTTTTTCAACCGGCGGCGTGGAAACGGTAGAAAACCATTTGCTGTTTTTTCAGCTTACGGATTTCCGATATGACCGCCGCCGTACAAACGGGAATAAGGACGGCAAAGTAAAAGTCATTTATCAGCGAAAACGAATCGTTCATCTGCGCAAAAATGATCCCCGCCCGGATTGAGGCAGGCAACATACACAAGCAGTGCACCCAATGCGACCAGAATATCTTTTAAAACGCCCATCCGCACGCCCCTTGTTCGTCAGTTCGGGCGAATCTGCCCGGTCAGCTCAGAGATGTGCGCGATATGCTCCGTTTCCAGATAATCCGCCAGCCCGTCGCGAATGGCCAGCATGGCATAAGGGTCGGTGAAGGTGGCGGTGCCCACCTGGACGGCGGATGCGCCTGCAAGGAACATCTGCACGGCGTCCTCCCAGGTGGCGATGCCGCCCATGCCGATGACGGGAATCCGCACCGCCTTGGCCACCTGCCAGACGCAGCGCAGCGCCACCGGGAACACCGCCGGACCGGACAGCCCGCCCACGTTGTTGGAAAGAATGGGGCGGCGGGTGCGAATGTCGATGCGCATGCCAAGCAGGGTGTTGATGAGCGAAAGCGCGTCCGCGCCCGCGTCCTCCACCGCCTGCGCAATGGAGGCGATGTCGGTCACATTGGGTGAAAGCTTGACACAAAGCGGTTTTTTGGTGGCGGCGCGCACCGCGCGCGTAACCTCCGCCGCACCCTCACAGGTAACGCCGAACGCCATGCCGCCGGTTTTCACGTTCGGGCAGGAGATATTCAGTTCGAGCATGTCAACCGGCTCGCCGTCCAGCCGGGCGGCCAGCGCCGCGTAGTCCTCCGGCGCGTCGCCTGCGATGTTGGAAATCAGCCTGGTGCCCTGCTTCTGCAAAAACGGCAGTTCGTTTTTCAGAAAATACTCCACGCCCGGGTTCTGCAAGCCGATGCAGTTGAGCATGCCCGAAGGCGTCTCCGCCACGCGGGGCGACGGGTTGCCGGACCGGGATTTTAATGTCATGCCCTTGAGGGCGATGCCGCCGAGACCGGACAGGTCGAACACCTTGGCGTATTCGCGCCCGAAGCCAAACGTGCCGCTGGCCGCGATCACCGGGTTGCGGAAAGTCACGCCCGCCACCGTGACGGCGAGGGCGGAACTCTGCTTGTCCATTGTATTTTCCATACTGCTCACCACACGATTCTGGCCGCGTCGAACACCGGCCCGTTCTTGCAGACATGCCAGTTCTGCACCTCGTTGCCCACTTTCACCGGGATGGCGCAGGACAGACAGGCACCCACACCGCAGGCCATGCGCGCCTCCATCGAGACAAAGCAGGGAATGCCGCGCGCTTCCGCCACCCCCGCCACGGCGGCCAGCATGGGCCGCGGGCCGCAGGCGAAAATCACGCCGCAGGGTGCGCTGTCGAGCCGCTTTTCCAGCGGCGGCGTAACCACACCGGTCTCGCCCTCGGTGCCGTCCTGCGTGACAACGGTGACGTGCGCGCCGAAACGTTCAAAATCCGCTTTTAAGATCACATTGGGCTTACTGCGAAAGCCGAGGATGGCGTCGGCATGCCCGGCAAACGGCTTGGCCGCTTCGAGCAGCGGCGGCACCCCGATGCCCCCGCCCACAAAGACGGCCGCGCGCCCGGCGTCACCCAGATTGAATCCGTTGCCAAGCGGAGCGAGCAGGTCCATCGTTTCGCCAACGCGCACGCTCGTCATCCATCGTGTGCCTTCACCGCGCTCCTCAAAAATCAGCCGCAGGCGGCCGCGCGCGCGGTCAATCTCGCAGATGCTGACGGGGCGGCGCAGTGTGAAACCTTCGCATCGCACGCCCACGAACTGCCCGGGTTTGGCCTGCTCCGCCTGCGGCGCGGAGAGCCACACGTCATACACGCCCGCCGCAATGTTTTCTCTGGACAAAACGGGACAGGGAAGAGCGGATATCGTCATACAAAGCCCCTTTCTAAGCGGTCGGATGTGTAACACGCGCTCAGCGGCGCTCCAGATGCGCAATGTCCACCAGCGGGACATCGGCCATACTCTTTTCCATCTCCAGGCAGGAAAGCAGCGCGCTTGCCGTGTCCAGCGAGGTGAGGCAGGGGATGGAGCGTTCCACCGTCTTACGGCGGATGCGCACGTCGTCAAGTTGCGGGGCACGGCCGGTGGTGGCCGTGGAGATCACATAGTCGATCTTGCCGCTGTCGAGCAGCGTGCCGATGTTCGGTTCCGGCTCACCCAGCTTGCGCACGGTGTTGGCCGCCACCATGTTGCTGTTGAGCGTGAGCGCCGTGCCCGCCGTGGCATAGAGGGTATAACCCAGTCTGGCGAATTTCTCGGCCAGCGGGATGATCTCCTGCTTGTCGCTGTCCTTCACTGTGAAGAGGACGTTGCCGTGGCGGCCTTTCAGGCGGTAACCCGCCGCCGTCAGCCCCTTGAGCAGCGCCTCGTCGAATGTTTTGGCGATGCCCAGCACCTCGCCGGTGGACTTCATCTCCGGCCCAAGCAGCGTGTCCACGCCGTGCAGCTTGGCAAAGCTGAACACCGGAACTTTCACGGCCACATAGCCGCCCTCCGGCCACAGGCCGGTGCCATAGCCGAGATCTTTCAGCTTTTGGCCCAGCATGCAGTGGGTGGCGAGGTCGATCATCGGCACGCCGGTCACCTTGCTGATATACGGCACGGTGCGGGACGAGCGCGGGTTGACCTCAATGACGTACACGGTTTCATTATACACCACAAACTGAATATTGACCATGCCGATGACCTTCAGCGCTTTGGCCAGTTTTTCGGTATAGTCGAGCACCGTAGCGCGCACAGCCGCCGAAAGCGTCTGCGCCGGGTAGACCGAGATGGAGTCGCCCGAATGCACGCCCGCGCGCTCGATGTGCTCCATGATACCGGGGACGAGGATGTCCTCGCCATCGCAGATGGCGTCCACTTCCACCTCTTTTCCCATAAGGTATTTATCGATGAGCACGGGGTTGTCGATGCCGTGCGCGGTGATGATGCCCATGTATTCGGTTACGTCCGTGTCGGCATAGGCGATAATCATGTTCTGCCCGCCCAGCACGTAGGACGGACGCAGAAGCACCGGATAGCCCAGCGCGCGGGCTGCTTCCAGCGCTTCCTCCGCGGTGAGGGCTGTATGCCCGGCGGGGCGGGGAATGCCGCATTTCTCGAGCACCGCGTCGAAGCGCTCGCGGTCTTCCGCTTCGTCCACGCCGTCCGCGCTCGTGCCGAGGATGCGCACACCGCGCGCCGCGAGATGGTTGGCCAGCTTGATGGCGGTCTGCCCGCCGAACTGCACCACCACGCCCCACGGCTGTTCGGTGGCGATGATGTTGTCCACATCTTCCGGCGTGAGCGGGTCGAAATAGAGGCGGTCGCCGGTGTCGAAGTCGGTGGAGACCGTTTCGGGGTTGTTGTTGACGATGACGGCCTCATAACCGTTCTCGCGCAGCGCCCAGACCGAGTGCACCGAGCAGTAGTCGAACTCGATGCCCTGCCCGATGCGAATGGGCCCGCTGCCGAACACCAGCACCTTCTTTTTGCCGTTTTTGTGCTCGTCCAGATACTGCGCCGCCTCGTTCTCCTCGTCCCAGGTGGAGTAGAAATAGGGTGTTTCGGCGGCAAACTCGGCCGCGCAGGTGTCCACCATCTTATAGACCGCGTGGCGCTTCTGCGGAATTTTCTGCCCGGACAGGCGCTCGATGTCGCCGTCGAGGAAGCCGCATTTTTTCGCTTCCAGATAGCGTTCCTCGATGAGCGCACCGTCTTGCAGCCCCTGCTCGACGGAGGCGAGATGCGCGAATTTGGCTAAGAACCAGCGGTCGATCTTAGTGACGGCGAAAATATCGTCCGCCGAAATGCCTCGCTTGATGGCTTCATATACCACGAAGATGCGTTCGTCGTCCTGATTGTGCAACAGTTCCCGGATCTCTCCATCCGTTTTTTCCGCCAGCTTGGGACTCGACAGGGTGGTGAGTTTGAGTTCGATGGAGCGCACGGCCTTCATCATGGCCAGCTCGAACGAGTTACCGATGGCCATCACCTCGCCGGTCGCCATCATCTGGGTGCCAAGCGTGCGGCGGGCATAAACGAATTTATCGAACGGCCACTTCGGGAACTTGACCACGCAATAGTCGAGCGCCGGTTCGAAGCAGGCATAGGTCTTGCCGGTGACGGCGTTTTTGATCTCGTCGAGCGTGTAGCCGATGGCGATCTTGGCCGCGACCTTGGCAATGGGATAGCCGGTGGCCTTGGAGGCCAGCGCCGAGGAGCGCGACACGCGCGGGTTGACCTCGATGACGGCGTACTCATAGCTGTCGGGGTGCAGGGCCAGCTGCACGTTGCAGCCGCCCTCCACGCCCAGCGCCGAGATGATATTCAGCGACGCCGAGCGCAACATCTGGTAATCTTTATCCGAAAGGGTCTGCGACGGGGCCACCACGATAGAGTCGCCCGTATGGATGCCCACCGGGTCGATGTTTTCCATGTTGCAAACGGTGATGACGTTGCCGAGCGCGTCGCGGATGACCTCATACTCGATCTCTTTCCAGCCCGCGATGCACTTTTCCACCAGAATCTGATGGATGCGGGAAAGGCGCAGGCCGTTGGTAGCGATATCGACGAGTTCCTCTTTTGTCTCCGCGATGCCGCCGCCGCTGCCGCCGAGGGTATAGGCCGGGCGGATGATGACCGGGTAGCCGATCTTTTCGGAGAACGCCACCGCGCCCTCGATGGACTCCACCACTTCGGACGCAATGCACGGCTCCCCGATGGCTTCCATCGTGTCCTTGAACGCCTGCCGGTCCTCTGCCTTGCGGATGGTCTCCGGGCGGGTGCCGAGCAATTTCACGCCCGCTTTTTCAAGAAAGCCTTCCTCCGCGATCTGCATGGCGAGGTTCAGGCCGGTCTGCCCGCCCAGCGTGGGGAGGATACTGTCCGGCTTTTCGATCTCGATGATGCGTTCCACCACTTCGGGGGTGAGCGGCTCGATGTAGATCTTATCCGCCATCAGCTTGTCGGTCATGATGGTGGCGGGGTTGGAATTGACCAGCACCACCTCGATGCCTTCTTCTCGCAGCGCCCGGCAGGCCTGCGTGCCCGCATAATCGAATTCCGCCGCCTGGCCGATGACGATGGGGCCGGAACCGATGACCAGCACTTTATGGATATCCGGATTCTTAGGCATGTTGCAGATTCCTTTCCTTCATCAACGCGACAAATTCATCGAACAGGTAGGCCGAATCGTGCGGGCCCGGCGAAGCTTCGGGGTGGAACTGCACGGTGAAGACCGGCGCGTTTTTGTAGCGCACGCCCTCCACGGTGCCGTCGTTGAGATTGACGTGGCTAACCGCGCCGACCTCCGCGCCGATGCTGCCGTCCACCACCGCATAGCCGTGGTTCTGGCTGGTGATGTAGGTGCGCCCGTGCGCAAGGTCTTTCACCGGGTGGTTGGCGCCGCGGTGGCCGTATTTGAGCTTTTCGGTGCGGCCACCCTGCGCCAGCGCCATGAGCTGATGGCCCAGGCAGATACCGAAGATAGGCGCGCCGCTCCGGAAGATCTCGCGCAGGTTTTCGATCTGTTTGCCGCAGGCCGAGGGATCGCCCGGGCCGTTGGAAAGCATGATACCGTCGGGACGCGAGGCGAGCACGTCCGCCGGGGAAGCGCTTGCCGGAAAGACGGTGACCCGGCAGCCGCGCGCCACCAGGCTGCGCAGAATGTTGACTTTATAGCCGTAGTCGAGCAGCGCGACGCGCAGGCCGTTTTCCGATCCTTCAGTGAACGGTTTTTCCACCGTGACGGCCTCCACCGCGCCGGATATGGAATAGGCGTTAATCGCTTCCAGCAGCGCGTCTTTTTCCGCCAGGCTGTCCGTGATAGCGCCGTTCATCACGCCGTGCTCGCGCAGCAAGCGGGTGAGGCGGCGGGTGTCGATGCCGCAAAGGCCCACCACGCCCTGTTCTTTCAAAAAGGTGTCCAGCGAACCGGCGCAGCGGAAATTGCTCGGCTGCTCGCAGTTTTCGCGGACGATATAGCCCCGCACCCAAGACCGGCGGGATTCCACATCCTCGCCGTTCACGCCGTAATTACCCACCAGCGGATAGGTCTGGGTAACGATCTGCCCGTAATAGGAGGCGTCGGTCAGCGTTTCCTGATAGCCCGTCATGCCGGTGTTGAACACCGTCTCGCCGATGGAGGTGCCGCGCGCACCGATGGACACGCCCTCGAACACCGTCCCGTCCGCCAACAACAGGTATGCCTTGGTCATGTGAAGCTCCTTTTCTTTTTCAGCGCCCGCCGTGCGGCGCGGCGCCGTTGCAGTTTATTTTGAATGATCCGCCAGAACGGCGTTCAGATCTTCCTTCATGCGCAGTGCTTCGCGCCGGGCCGCGCCCGCGAAATCGCGCTCGTTACAGCCCTCTTTCCGCCAGGCGTACAGGATGGCGCGGGAGCTGTTGACGATGGCGCCGTCGCCGTTTTCATCGAATGCGGGCGCCACGTCCCGGGCGCCGCCGCCCTGCGCGCCATAGCCCGGCACCAGGAAAAAGGTATGCGGCAGGTTCTGGCGCAGCTCGGCAAGCTGAGCGGGGTAGGTGGCACCCGCCACCAGCCCCACCGTGCCGTAACGCCCGGACGGTTCACCGCCCGCCGCCATCCCGCTCCAATGTGCGCATAGGTGTCCCAACAACGAATAGACCGGCTCGCCGTCCACCAGTTTGTCCTGGATCTCCCCCGAGGAGGGGTTGGACGTTTTGCCCAGCACGAAAATGCATTTGCCGTGCGCCTTGCAGACCTCCAGCGCGGGCAGCACCCCGTCGCTGCCCAGATAGGCGTTGACGGTAAGCGCATCCGCACCGAACGGGGTGATTTCCGCGCCCTCGATCTCCACCGTACCGAGATGCGCCCTAGCGTAGGCCGCCATGGTGGAGCCGATGTCGCCGCGCTTGGCGTCGGTGATAACGAACAGGCCCTTTTCGCGCGCATAGGCGATGGTTTCGGCCAGTGCTCGCACACCCGGCCAGCCCAGCAGCTCATAATAAGCCGCCTGCGGCTTGACGGCGGGCACCACGTCGCAGAGCGCGTCGATGATTGCCCGGTTGAACGCCAGCACCGCGTCGGCCGCCGCTTCCAGCGTTTTGCCGCGGCGCGCCACCGCCTGCTCGCGCAGGAACGCGGGCAGCTTGGCAAAATCGGGGTCCAGCCCCGCCACGGTGGGGTTCTGGCGGGCGGCTATTTTTTTACGCAATGTATCCATCGGCAATTCCTCCGGCGGGCACAGCGGGCATGACCCGCGTTCCCGTTCAAACAAGATTACATAGAGCTACATCCGCTCAACCGAAAGCGGGCACGGCCCGCTTTCCTATTTAAATGAAGCACGCGCACAGCCTGAAACGGGTACGGCCCGCATCCACGAGGCAGGCGCGGCATCTCATGTTTTGGAAAAGATGATGCATCCGTCCGAAATGGTGTAACGCACCTCGCCATAGAGTGTCATACCTTTATACGGTGTGTTGTGCGATTTGCTGTGCAGCGCTTCGGGCCGCACCGTCCACGGCGCGGCGGGGTCGAAGAGCACCATATCCGCGCGCGTGCCGATTTTCAGCCGCCCCGCACGGATTCCCAGCAGGTCCGCCGGCACGGTGGTCATTTTCCGGATCAGTTGGGGCAGGGAAAGGTGCCCCGGCCGCACCAAATAGGTGA
Organism: Ethanoligenens harbinense YUAN-3; assembly: GCF_000178115.2. NCBI lineage: Bacteria > Bacillati > Bacillota > Clostridia > Eubacteriales > Oscillospiraceae > Ethanoligenens > Ethanoligenens harbinense. Next base: position 14,965 of record NC_014828.1, on the reverse strand, counting down.
TACCTGCCGCAAGCGACGTTTCCAGCCCCACCACGCCGTTGGGCGCCGCGGTAAAGTCGGCTTTTTCTCCCGCGGTATGCGGCGCGTGGTCGGTCACGATGGCGTCGATGGTACCATCCCGCAGCCCTTTGATCACGGCGGCCACATCCGCTTTTTCCCGCAGCGGAGGATTCATGCGGTAATCCGCATCTCGCGCGTCCAGCAGGCTGTCGTCCAGGCTGAAATAATGCGGGCAGGTCTCACAGGTGACCGGCGCGCCCCGCCGCTTGGCGTCGCGCAGCAGCGCGACGGTGAATCGGCTGCTCACATGCGCGATATGCACGGGCGTGCCGGTGCTTTCCGCCAGCACCGCCTCTCTTGCGGCGTGCACCGCCTCAGTCGCGGCCGGGATACCGGGCACATCCAGTCGCTTTGCCGCCGTATCGCTGACAATGCCCGCGTCCGCAAGGCTTTCATCCTCGCAGTGGGAGATCACCCGCTTGCCCAGCGCGTGGGCCCGCCGCATGGCTTCCAGCATCTGCGCCGCGTCCCGCACGGGGTGGCCGTCGTCCGAAAACGCCACCGCGCCCGCTTCCGACAGCATCTCAAAATCGGTCAGTTCATCGCCCGCCTGCGCCTTGCTCACCGCCGCGATGGGAAACACCCGCACGCCGGTAGGTTCCGCCTGCGCGGCCTCATAAACGAGCACCGCCGGGGTGTCGGCCGCGGGGGATGTGTTTGGCATGGCGGCCAGCGCGGTGACGCCCCCGGCGGCCGCAGCCGCGCAGCCGGTTTCGATGGTCTCCTTGTGCGTCTGCCCGGGATCGCGCAGATGGACATGCATGTCTACCAATCCGGGGGAAAGATAGAGCCCGCGCGCATCCAGCACCGTGGTGCCCGCAGGAGCCGCCAGGTTACCGCCCGATTCGGCGACCGCGGCAATTTTGCCGTCTTTCACCAGCAGATCGCCCACGCCTGCATAGACCTCCTCCGGGTCTACCAGCGTCGCGCCTTTGATCAGCAACAGCCCGTTCATGCTTTTCCTCCGTTCTCACAGATTACCACGCGGTTTTCCCCGTCAAACTCCGTCACCCGCACAGCCACCGTTTCGTTTTGCGACGTCGGCACGTTTTTCCCCACAAAATCCGGACTGATGGGCAGTTCCCGGTGACCGCGGTCGATCAGCACCGCCAGTTGCACGCGCTCCGGCCGCCCTCTGTCCATAATGGCGTCGATGGCGGCGCGTACGCTTCGGCCGGTAAACAGCACATCATCCACCAGAACCACCCGTCGGCCTGTCACCTCGAACGGAATATCGGAGCCGAGCGGAGCGCGCGCCGGGCCGTCCTTCGCGTCCAGATCATCACGGTAGAGTGTGATGTCCAGAAAACCGGTGGATACGGGCGCGCCTTCGATGTCGGCCAGTTTTTCCGCGATGCGCGCCGCAATCACTGCGCCCCGCCGGCGAATGCCGATGATGCAAACATTCGCCGTGCCGTGGTTGCGTTCCACGATTTCATAGGAAATGCGCGCCGTGGCGCGGCACATCCCTTTTTCATCCATAATTTCGGCCTTGATCTTCTGCATACCGCGCCCTCTTTGGATACTCATCCGCAATTTTTGTATATTTATGCACAAATATCGTATAAAAATACGGTCCAGGCATGTCCCGGGCCGTTGAATGTACCGATGATGGATCTTGTGCTCGATCATCCAACCCTTTCCAGCCTCACGGGACCGGTTTAAAAGGCGAACTTGGCGGGCAGCCGCCCGCTCTTGCTGTGTTGACCTGTATTTTTATCAGTATACACCCTGAGGGCTAAAATGTCCAGAGAAAGCGGCAAAAAAAGAGGATTTCCGGCAGATTCCCATTTGCGGCTGCTCACGCCGTCCGTGTGCGTTTCGCAATGCGGACGAAGCAAAGCGCCAGTGCCGCGGCCGCACAGGCCCCGCAGAATAAAAATACCGGGGAAAAACCGCGCATGAAGGCATGCGCATCCATTGTCCCGGAGATGGAATTGACATTCAGACCGGCGGTGAATGAAAAAATGAGAACCGAGAAGGCCGTGCCGGACACAAACCCCAGATTGCGAAACAACGCGTTGATGCCGCCGGCGATGCCGAGCTGGGCAGGCGGCACCGTATTGAAAATATCCGAATTGTTGGGCGACTGGAACAGCCCGTTACCCACGCCGAGCGCAGCCAGGGCCACTATGATGACCCACATCGGCGTATCCTGCCGGACGAACGCGAGAACGAACAGGGCGGCAGCCGAAATGCCGGTGCCCGAAGCAGTGAGCGGCCGGGTGGACATACGGTCCGCCAACCGCCCGCTGAGCGGGGATACAAATGCCAGCACGATAGGGTAGACGGCAACGATCAATCCGGCGTGGAAAGCGTCATACCGCAACAGGTCCTGCAAATAAAATGGGATAAACAGCAGCGTGGCGCTCAGAGCGATGAAGATCAGATAACCCTGCAGCAATCCCAGACTGAACGGCTGCTTCCGGAAAAGCCCCAGATGCACCAGCGGGTCGGGGACGCGCCGCTCCGTATAGATGAAACCAAAAAGCGCCGCGGCGGCCACCGCCACCGCGGGCAGCAGCCAAATGGACGAGATGCTGCCCTGTTGGGCCAACAGCAACGTCAAAAACAGCACCAGGATACCCGCAGAAAAAAGAACGGCGCCCCTCCAGTCGAATGTCTGTTTTTCCGGATTCTCCATATGAGAAGGAAGCACGCAGAACGCCAGCACGGCCGACGCCACCGCAATAGGCACGTTGATGATGAAAATAGACGGCCAGCCGAATGCACTGACCAGAATGCCGCCCAGAAACGGGCCGGCCAGACTGCCCAGCGCCACCATCATGCCCACCTGCCCAAGCGCGCTGCCGCGTTCGCCCGGCGCAAATGTGCTGGTGACGATCCCCTGGCTGAGCGACATCATGGCGCCCGCGCCCACCGCCTGGATAATGCGGGCAATGATGAGAAATTCCAGTGATTTGGAGAAACTGCACAGCGCGGAACCCGCGGCAAAAAACAGAAAACCCGTGATGATGACGCCTTTTTTTCCGCGCAGGTCGGCCAGCTTGCCCCACAAAAGCAACAGCAGCACAATGGCCAACAGATAAGCGGTGCTGACCCACTGCACCGCACTGATTTCCACACGCATCTGTTTGGAAATATCCGGCAGCGCGATGTTGACGATGCTGCCGTCCAGCGTGGCCATGAACGCTTCCACGCAGGACACCGCCAGAATCAGATTTTTTCTTGTTTTCGATAATTCCAAAATGGGCACCCTCCCGTTTTCTCTTTTGCTTCCCGATCCCGTTATTCACCCGGCTGTTCAGAAAGGATAACGGCGAGCAGAGCATTGAACGTTGCGCGCGCATCGCCCAGCCGGCCAAAAAATTCCTCGTCGATCTGCCGGACTGCCGGAAAGGCCTCTTCCAGCTTCATCCGCCCTTTTTCCAACAGATAGACCGCGCTGGCGCGCGCGTCGTTTGGGTTGGCCGTCCGCTTCAAAAACCGCTTGCCTTCCAGGGTATGGATGATCCCGCAGACCGTCATCACATCCATGCCGGCCCGCTTGGCAATCTCCGCTTGTGTGGCAAATGCCTTTTGCTGTGTCAGACAATCCAACGAGGCCAACACACTGAACTGCGGATGCGTGATTTCCATTTTTCGCAGCCGCTTCTTGATCTCCGTGTGCCATCGGTTGTAGGTTTGGCTAAACAGATACCCGCTGGATTCGCCCGATAACGGCAACCCATCTGAAATATCCATCTGTTTTCACCTCCGCCCGGCCGTGCCGCAAACCGGCACGACCCACATTTATTTATAAGTACACTTATAATAAGTATGCTTATAATATACGGTTTTGCATTGTTTGTCAACACCAGCCGCCGGACTTTTCTTGCCTGCGGTTTTCGGGTGTGCTATACTGAAAAGGAAGAAAATGCGACGGATTTTGACAAGTTTGTGCTGGTTTTGTCTGTTGGCTTGTCGGATGATTGCCGAGGGGGGCATCTATGAAAACCGTTTTGGAAACCATCAAAGGGTTTTTCTCCAGTCTGTGGAACAAATTTTCCGCGCTTCCGAAGATTGCGCGCATCATCAGCATCACGGCCGGTTGTGTGGTGTTGGCGGGTCTGGTCGCGTTCGGCGCGTGGTACTGGTTCTATCCCACCACCATCTTGGGGATGGACGCCTCACATTACCAGGGGGCCATCAGTTGGAAGGCAATCCGGCAGAACAGCGGGGTGCGTTTCGTTTACCTCAAAGCCACCGAGGGCAAAGCCTATGTGGACGCCCGTTTCAAACAAAACTGGAGCGGAGCGGCCGCGGCAGGGCTGAAAGTGGGCGCCTATCATTTCTTCTCCACGTCCAGCAGCGGAGAAGACCAGGCAAAAAATTTCATTGCCACCGTGCCGAAAGAAAGCGGCGAATTGCCCCCCGCCATCGACATCGAGTCCTCCGTCACACAGGAAAGCGATTTTAAACAGCAGGTCGCCGATTATGTTAAACTGGTGCAGGCGCACTACGGACAAAAACCGGTCTTTTATGTGTCTGCCCGGATGTTTGACCTGTTATACGACCAGTTTTCCGATTATCCGTTCTGGATCATCAATTACAAAACCAAGCCGAATATCAAAGACTGGACGTTCTGGCAGTATTCTGAAAAGGGCAAGCTGCCGGGCGTGGACGGCTCTGTGGATCTTGACCGATACCATGGTTCTCGTTTCGCATTTTATTTTCTGTCGCTGTGATACATAAAGAATGGCAAAAAAGTTATCCACCGTTTTTCAAAAAACGGTGGATAACTTTTTTGCACGTCATAGTCTGCGTATGTTCCGTATGATCTTCACGATGACCAGCACAATCAGCAGGATGAGCAGCAGATGAATCAGCCCGCCGAACACATGCGCCAGAAGGACACCCAACAGCCAGAGGATAAACAAAACCGCGATAATCGCCCAAAACATGGCTTTCCTCCTCTTTCTTGCATATATTTCGACTATATGAGCATACCATAAGGCGGAAGGAAATACAATTACACAAAAAAGCCATCGGACCCCTATGGGGCCCGATGGCTTTAACCCTTCTATTTCATCGGCTCATGATGCTGGTCCGTCGTATGGCGAATGCTTTGCACGATTTTGACAATAATCAGCACCAGCGCGGCAATCAAAAGCAAATGGACGAGCCCGCCCAGCGTATAGGCGGCCAGTATGCCGACCAGCCACAAAACCAGAAGGACGCCCGCGATTACCCATAACATCACTATCCGCTCCTTTCGCAGATAGTGTATCCAATGGGAAAACAGAAATTCCTGCGCGGATTGTTCTGCTAAAAATGGCCGGACAGGAAATTTTTTTGTTTTTACTTAACTCTGGGGTTTGTTGTCTGTGCTGCCGCCGTCCGGCTTCTCACTGTTTTCAGCGGTTTCCGTTTCCGGCTGCTCCGCGTCTTCCGGGGAGGTCTCCGATTCTTCTTCGCTTTCTTCCTCATGCGCGGCGCTGGTAACGGTGACCACCTTGGTCTCTTCGCCCACGCGCATCACACGCACACCCTGCGCATAGCGCGAATAAACGGGGATCTCAGCGACCGGAACGCGGATGACGACGCCGTCCGACGAGATGAAAAGCGCATCGTCGCTTTCTTCCACCACACGCAGACCGGCGACCGGGCCGGTCTTCTCATTGATGTTGTAACTGGTCAGCCCCTTGCCGCCGCGGTTCTGCACGCGGAAATCCTCAAACGGCACACGTTTGCCATAGCCGTTTTCAGTGATGAGCAGCAGGCTGCCGGCGCCGTTGGGCACCGTCACACCCACCACATAATCGCCGCCTTCCAGCGAAATGGCTTTCACACCATGCGCGGCGCGGCCCATCGGGCGCGCGTCGGTCTCCACAAAACGGATGGCGACGCCATTTCGGGTACCTACAAGAATATGGGCGCTGCCGTCGGTAAGCAACACGCCCACCAACTCGTCATCCTCCTCCAGCAGAATGCCGATCACGCCCGCCTTGCGCGCGGTGTCGTATTCCTTAAGCGACGTGCGCTTGACGATGCCTTTTTTCGTGACCATGACCAGGTAGCAGTCTTCCTCAAATTTGGGCACCTTAATCATGGCGGTGATGTTTTCATCCTGCGCCACCGGCAGGATGTTGGCCACATTCATCCCCTTGGACGTGCGGGAACCTTCCGGCACTTCATAGCCTTTGAGCCGGTAGCACCGCCCGTGGCTGGTAAAAAACAGCACAAAATCATGCGTGGAGCAGACAAACAGTTCCCGGGCCACGTCTTCTTCGCGGCGGGTGAGACCGTTAACCCCGCGCCCTCCGCGCCGCTGAGAATGGTAAGCGGCCGCGGGCAGGCGCTTGATATAGCCGAAATTGGTAAGTGTGAGCACCACATCTTCGACAGGGATAAGGTCTTCGACATCTACCTCACCGCTAACGTTTTCAATGCGGGTACGGCGCTCGTCGCCGAATTTCGCTTTGACCTCAAGCGCTTCCTCTTTCACAATCTGCAGAATGCGCTGCTCGTCCGCGAGGATAGCTTTAAAATTCGCAATTTTGGTTTCCAGCGCGGCCAGTTCTTCCTCGATCTTTTCGCGCTCCAGATTGGTGAGCTGGCCAAGTCGCATCTGCACAATGGCCTGCGCCTGAATATCGTCCAGCTCAAAGCGCTCCATCAAGGCGGCCTTGCCTTCGGGAATGGACTTGGACGCGCGCAGAATGCGAATGACCTCGTCGATGAAATCCAGCGCGATCTTCAAGCCTTCGAGGATGTGGGCGCGCTCTTCGGCCTTGCGCAGGTCGTATTGGGTGCGTCTTGTGACGACCTGCTCCTGAAAATGGATGTATTCGGTGAGGATATCGCGCAGGGGCAGCACTCTGGGGTGCCCATTCACCAGCGCAAGCATGATGACCGGCACCGTTTCCTGCAACTGGCTGTAGGTATACAGCCGGTTGAGCACCACCTGCGGATTGGCGTCACGCTTGAGTTCGACCACGATGCGCAGGCCCTCGCGGTCGGATTCATCGCGCAGGTCGGAAATGCCCTCAATGCGTTTTTCCTTGTGCAGCTCCGCGATGCCCTCGACGATGCGCGCCTTACTCACCATATAGGGGATCTCGGTGACGATGATGCGGCTGCGGCCGTTGTCGTCCTCCTCAATGGTGGCTTTGGCGCGCAACGTGATGCGGCTGCGGCCCTTGACATAGGCTTCCCGGATGCCGGCGCGCCCCATGATGATGCCGCCGGTGGGGAAATCCGGCCCCTGGATGTGCGCCGTCAGTTCTTCCAGCGTGGCGTCCGGATTGTCGATGAGCAGGGCCATACCGTCGATGACCTCGCCCAGATTGTGCGGCGGAATGTTGGTCGCCATGCCCACGGCGATGCCCGACGAGCCGTTGACCAGAATATTCGGAAAACGCGACGGGATGACGATCGGTTCCTTGCGCACATCGTCGAAGTTCGGCTGAAAATCCACCGTTTCCTTTTCGATGTCCTGCAGCATCTCCAGCGAGATGCGGGACATGCGCGCCTCGGTATACCGGTAGGCCGCCGGGCCGTCGCCGTCGATCGAACCAAAGTTGCCGTGGCCGTCTACCAGCGGATAGCGCAGCGAAAAGCTCTGCGCCATGCGCACCAGCGCGTCGTAGACCGACGCGTCGCCGTGCGGATGATAGCGGCCGAGCACATTACCGACCGTGGTGGCCGATTTGCGGTAGGCATTGGTCGGCAGCAGGTTGTCCTCATACATCGCGTACAGGATGCGGCGGTGCACCGGCTTGAGTCCATCGCGGACATCCGGCAGCGCACGCGACACGATAACCGACATGGAATATTCCAAAAAGGATTTTTCCATTTCCTCCCGTATCTCGACCGGTATCAGCTTTTGTCCATCAAAATTCATCGAATCCTCTTTTCCTGGCTCAGGGTCGATCGTAAAACAAATCAGAGCCGTGCGGATACAACACGCGGCGCGTGTTTATGCCCGAAACCTTTTTTCTTTGCTTGTTGTCCGGGTTTCGCCCGGTGGAGGGGCCTTTATCTTTTTTGTGTTTTTCGACTATATCCGGACGGTCTCCCGGCGCCTTCCCGTTCAGGCTAAAAATGACCGGTTCAAACGGCGCTTGCCTGAATCTGCGTGCAGGCTCAGTCTGCCTACTAGACGTCGAGTTCGCGGACCTTTCCGGCGTTGACCTCGATGAATTCGCGGCGCGGCTCCACCTTGTCGCCCATCAGGATGGTGAATATTTCGTCAGCCGCAGCGGCATCCTCCATATCCACCCGCAGGATGGTGCGCCCGTCCGGGTTCATCGTGGTCTCCCAAAGCTGGATGGGGTCCATTTCACCCAGGCCTTTGTAGCGCTGGATATCGCATTTGCCGCCCATTTCGGCGATGGCGGTGTCACGCTCCTTATCCGAAAACGCGTAGACGGATTTTTTGCCTTTGGAAATTTTGAAAAGCGGCGGCTGGGCGATATAGATATGCCCTTCCTCGATGAGCGGACGCATGAAGCGGAAAAAGAACGTGAGCAGCAGCGTGCGAATGTGGGAACCATCCACGTCGGCATCGGCCATGATGATGATCTTGCCATAGCGCAGCTTGGAAATGTCGAAATCCTCGCCGATGCCCGTGCCCAGCGCCGTGACCACCGGCATCAGCTTTTCGTTGCCATAGACTCTGTCCAGCCTTGCCTTTTCCACATTGAGCATCTTGCCCCACAGCGGCAGGATGGCCTGGAATTTTCGGTCGCGCCCTTCTTTGGCGGAGCCGCCGGCCGAGTCGCCCTCCACGATGTAGATCTCAGTGTAGGTATTGTCCTTATCGGAACAGTCGGCCAGTTTACCGGGCAGGGAAGCGGAATCGAGCGCCGATTTGCGGCGGGAAAGGTCGCGCGCCTTACGGGCGGCCTCACGCGCGCGGTTGGCCGCCAGCGCTTTATCAAAAATAGAGCGCGCCACCGCGGGATTTTCCTCGAAATAGGTCATTAGCTTGTCGTAGAGCATGCCGTCCACCAACTGGCGCATTTCGGTGTTGCCCAGCTTGGCTTTGGTCTGGCCTTCAAACAGCGCTTCTTCCAGCTTGACGCTGATGACCGCCGTCAGCCCTTCTCGAACATCTTCGCCCGAGAGTTTGGAATCGGAATCCTTGAGGATGTTGTATTTGCGGCCGTAGTCGTTGAAGACACGGGTGAGCGCCGATTTGAACCCGGTTTCATGCGTGCCGCCCTCCACCGTGTGGATGTCGTTGGCGAAGGAATAGATGACCTCGTTGTAGCTGTCGTTGTATTGCAGCGCCACCTCGGCCATGCTCGTTTCGGCCGACGCGGAGAAATAGATCACATCCGGGTGCAGGGCGGTGAGTCCTTTGCGCTTGTGCACATATTGCACAAATTCGCGGATGCCGCCCTCGTAGCAGAGCGAGTCGTTACGGCCGCCCGGCTCACGTTTGTCTTCCAGAACGATACGGATGCCCGCGTTCAGAAACGCCTGTTCGCGCAGACGGGCAAGGATGATGTCATAATCGTAGACACAGGTTTCAAAGATCTCGCAGTCGGGCTTGAACGTAATGATGGAGCCCACGCGGTCGGTGTCCCCGACGATTTCGAGTTTGGTAACGGGCGTGCCGCGCTCGTACCGCTGTTGGTAGAGCTTTCCCTCATGCGCCACTTCAACTTCCAGCCATTCCGAAAGGGCATTGACTACTGAGGCGCCCACGCCGTGCAGGCCGCCGGATACCTTGTAGCCCCCGCCGCCGAATTTACCGCCGGCGTGCAGCATGGTGAACACCACCGTGACCGCCGGGATACCCATTTTGGGATGGATACCGACCGGAATGCCGCGCCCGTCGTCCGTGACGCGGATAACGTTTTCGGGCAAAATTTCCACATGGATATTGTGGCAGTACCCGGCGAGCGCTTCGTCGATCGCGTTGTCCACGATCTCATAAACCAGATGGTGCAGACCGGGCGAGCCGGTGGAACCGATGTACATACCCGGGCGTTTGCGCACGGCTTCCAGCCCTTCCAGCACCTGGATCTGGTCGGCGCCATAATCTTTATTTTCCGGTTCCAACTGATTCTCGTTCATCTTTTCCGCCATTTCTCCGCGCGCCGGGATAAATCCGGCCTCTGTGGTTTCCCGCCGCGCGGAACGGGAAATGACCGGTGATATTCTAACCGCTCAAACGGTAAACCATATCGTCATGCGTCGGTGAATCCGGGCGCCGCGCTCCTCTTTAAAAGAGTTGTTGACGAGATTTGCGAAATATATACTTTGATATGCGGCCCGTCCTCGCTTTTGCTTTTTTCATGACAGACCACAAAGGATTTTGGAAGCTCCTCGGTGACATTGACGACCAGCCCCGCCTGTTGGGCATGCTTGAGGTATTCGCGGGTGATGGCCGAAATACTGGTGGTATCGATATCAAAGATGCCGACGATGTCCTGCAGGCGCACAACGGTATCCTGTCCGATATGCAGATACATGGTCTCCTCCTTTTATCAGGAAAAGCAACTATACGGAAATGAGGCTGCCATTTATGTCAAGACGCATGAAAACCGCGACGAATTTGCCCGTTTGAGAGGGAAAAGACCGCGCCCGCGGAGGACGCGAGTTCCTGTGGGTCGCAACAGGTAATGAAGACCTGCGCACCATCGATGTGGTGCATGAGATAATCCCGCCTGGAACCGTCCAGTTCGCTGAACACATCGTCGAGCAGAAGCACCGGCGGTTCCCCCATCACGTCGGTCAGCACTTCCGCTTCGGCCAGTTTCAGCGCCAGCGCCGCCGTGCGCTGCTGCCCCTGCGAAGCAAAGGAGCGGGCGGGCCGCTCCGCGACTGAAATCGTCAGATCGTCCCGATGTGGACCAACGCCGGTGACGCCGGTTTCCAGATCGGCGCGGCGGCGCTCTCGCATCGCCGCACGCAATGCCTGTTCGATTTCCGACGCGTGGCGGCCGGGATCATCCAGCACATTTTGCAGTCCTTTTGCGCTCTCATACCGGAAAGCGGCCTGCTCATGGCTGTTCGAGATAGACTGGTGCAGGCGTTCCGCCTTGGGGAGCAGCCGGGCTAGGTAGCGCAGCCTTGCGTGAAGAATGGCCGCGCCCAGTTTGCCGACGCGTTCATCCCAGACGTCCAGCGTATCCAGCAGGTCCATATGATGCGGGATGTCTTTGAGCAGAGCATTGCGTTGAATGAGCGCTTTGTGATAAGCGGCAAGGATGGCCGCGTGGCGCGGGCGCAGGGGGCAAATGGCCTCATCGAGGAACGCGCGGCGGACCGAAGGCCCATCCTTGACCAGTGAAAGGTGTTCGGGCGAAAAAATAACGGCGCAAAATTCCCCGGACAGGCCGGCCGGACTTTGCAGCGGCACGTCGTTGAGTCGCGCGTACCGGCGTCCCTCCCGGATGGAGAGAACCGCTTCCTGCAATCGGCCGCCGGCGGTGAACGAAAGGCTGAGATCGGCTTTTTCAGCCTGAAAACCGACCAGTTCGCTGTCTTTCGCGCCGCGGAAGCTGCGCGCGCCGGTGAACAACCAGATAGCTTCCAACAGGTTGGTTTTGCCCTGCGCGTTTTGCCCATAGAAGATATTGACCGACGGGTCGGGTTCCAGCACGGTTTGTTCCAGGTTTCGGAATCCCTGTAAAGACAGGCGGTGAACGATCATGGGGTTATGACCTGCCAAATGTGGCCGCCGCATGTTACTTGATCGCCGGGATGGAGCTTTTTACCCCGCAGTAAGCAGACGGCCCCGTTAACCTGCACTTGTCCGCTTTGGATGGCTTCCTTGCAGCCGCCTCCGGTTGGAAAAGCGCCTGCAAGTTTTAAAAGCTGTTCCAGCTTAATGAACGGGGTCTGAATTTCAATCGGTTCAGCCATCGGCGTTCAGCCTCACGGGCAGCACCAGAAAGATGAAGGCGTCGCCGTCCGGTGGGCAGATCTTCATGGGGGAAAGCGGCCCGCCGAGCTGGATGCGCACTTCGTCGCAGTCGGCTGCTTTAAGCGCATCCATCAGGTAACGGTTGTTAAAACCCATTTCACAAGGCTCGCCTTCAAAAGCGGCGCTGACTTCGTCATAAACCTTGCCAATGCTGCTGCTGCATTTGATGCGGATGCGGTCTGATTCGAAGATGCAGCGCACCGGTGATTTCAGGCGGTCGGTAATGAGCAGGGAGGCACGGTCGATGCTGTCCGTCAGCGCACGCGCGTTCACGCGCGCATGCGCGGTGGTGTTGCCGCCGAGTACGCTTTTGTAGTCCAGAAACTGCCCTTCCAACAGGCGGGAGATGACCGTGTACCCGGCGATGTCGAACAGGATGTGCTTTTCACCGACGGTAACGGTGATCTTCTCATCGCTTTCAGAGTGCAGCAGCTTGGATATCTCCGCCAGTGTTTTACCGGGAACAACAAATGCGAAACTGCCGTCCTGTGTAACAGGCTCGGTGCGAATGGCCAGGCGGAATCCGTCCACCGCCACCAGGCGCAGGGTTTTTTCCTGCAGTTCAAACAGGATGCCGGTGTGAATGGGGTTGCTTTCGTCGGTGGAGATGGCAAAAATCGTCTGCCGGATCATACTGCTCAGCAGGTTTTCAGGCAGTTCGATGGAAGCGCCGTCCGAAAGGGAGGGCAATTCCGGAAATTCCACTGCTGGCGTACCCAGGATGGTAAATTCGGCGGCGCCGCTTGTCACGATGGTCAGCAGTTTGTCGTCGCTTTTGACTTCGACGGTGTCTCCCGGCAGTTTGCGGACCATATCGGCAAAAATTTTCGCGTTGAGCACGATTTCGCCATCCGATCGGCATTCCGCTTCGATGGTGGTGGAAATGCCGAGCTCGAGGTCATAGGCCTGCAGAATGATCTGGTGGTCGCCTGTGCGGATAAGGATGCCTTCCAAAGCAGGCATGGAGGTCTTGGAGGAAACGGCGCGGCCGGCTACGGCGAGCGCTTCCGCAAGCTTTTTGGTATTGCATCGAAATTGCATGATCCGTGTTCCTTTCTTTACAGAATAGAATAGCTTATTTTAAGAGAAGACGTAGTAGGGGCCGTGGATTTGTGGAAAAAAGGCGCGAAGCCTGTCGGAATCGGGGCTGGCGGCACAGGACCGTTGTGAAGTGGGCTGCGGAAGGGTGTCGAACTTTTGGGGAAGCTTTTGGTTTTTTCCACCGGTGGGTGAATGCTGTGGAGTGAAATGACGCGAAAAGTGGAAGGATTGGTGGAAAGAATGGTGTGGGGCGCTGTGTTGGAAAGAGAGCGGGGGAAAAAGGGGAAACCCGCCGTGGTGGAAAAGTCAGTTGGCGCGGATGTTTTTAATGATGTCTTCCACGGTTGCTTTCAGATGCGGTTTGTTTTTCATGTCGTCCTCTACCTTCTGGATCGCATAGACGACGGTGGAATGGTCACGTCCGTTAAATTTTTCTCCAATGGCGGATGTGGACATTTGTGTGATTTCCCGGATGATGTACATGGAGACCTGTCTGGCGGTCGATACGTTCCCCGATCGCATCTTGCCCTTGATATCATCCGCGGACACGCCGAATGTGCGCGAGACCTCGCCGATGATGCGGTCGATGGTGACCGGGACCGGCTGGTTGTCGTTGAGAATGTCGCGGATGGCGTTCTGTGCGATGGCGATGGAAGGCGGGTCACCCGTGAGAAGGTTGTAGGCTTTGATTTTTTTGACGGCGCCTTCCAGCTGGCGGATGTTGTTCTTCAGCCGGTTTGCAATGTATTCGTCCACTTCATCCGGGATGTTGATGCCGAGCAGCTCGGCCTTGCGCCGGATAATGGCGAGACGCGTTTCAAAATCCGGGGGCTGGATGTCTGCCAGCAGGCCCCACTCAAAGCGTGTGCGCAGGCGGTCTTCCAGTGTCTGGATCTCTTTGGGCGGCCGGTCGGACGTGAGTACAATCTGTTTTTTGGATTCGTAGAGCGAGTTGAACGTATGGAAGAATTCCTCCTGGGTGGATTCTTTGCCCGCCACGAATTGGATATCGTCCACCAGCAGCACGTCGGTCTGGCGGTATTTGTTGCGGAATTGGATCTGGCTGTTCTGTCGGATGGATTCCACCAGTTCATTGGTAAAATCTTCGCCTTTGATGTATAAAATCTTGCTGTTTGGGTTGTTTTTCAGAATCTCATGGCGGATGGCGTGCAGCAGGTGGGTCTTGCCCAGCCCGGACCCGCCGTAGATGAACAGGGGATTGTAGGCCATGGCTGGCGTGGATGCCACGGCCATCGAGGCCGCATGCGCGAATTTATTGGAAGAACCGACGATGAACGTGTCGAACGTGTATTCATAATCGGCGCTGGCGTAGGTCTGCTCGATGTCTTCCGGGTTCTGGGTGACGACGAAGTCGTATTGGGAACGGTAGCCGTTTGGTTTGTCGTCTTCCGTCACGATGCGGATATCGACAGGAAAGCCCAGAATATGCTCGAACCCGTCTTTCAACAGCTGCTTGTAGCGGTCGTAGATGATGTTGCGCTGAAAATCGGAACGGACAAAAAAGACCGCTTCATTGGAGTGGAGTTCCACGGGTTCCATGCAGTAAATCCATGTTTTAAATGCCACATCGCTGATTTTTTCTTTGCAGAAGAGGCAAACCCCTTCCCAGACTTCTTTAAAGGACTGCATGTGTGTCCATACCTCCGCTCCGAATATCCACAAAGCTGTGGAAAACTCTGTTGAAAAAGTTGAAAAGATGTGAATCGATACCTGAAAACGCAGGGAAAGCGGTGAAAACAGCGTCAAAAACGGTTTGCCCGCTTTCTTTTGCAGAAATTAGCAGAAAAAGCCCGCTGGCACGACACCGGCGGACAGGGGATAACCCAAACAGACCATGCGGGGACGCTGTTTGCCGCCGTGACGTCACGGCGGCAAACAGGCTGGTTTTCACCATGGATCTATATGTTTGAAAAAATCTGCATCTGCAGAGAAAGATGCGCATATAGTGATGCATTTGAT